>DATDMA010000150.1:0-5560 GCA_036519015.1 Pseudolabrys sp.
CTCGTCGTGTCGATTCGCGACCGCGCGCAGCTTCGCGACGTGACCGGCGACCCTTGGAACGGCCGCACGCTGGAATGGTCGACCGCGTCGCCGCCGCCGGCCTGGAATTTTGCAGTGCTGCCGCGCGTCGCCGAGCGGGACACCTATTGGAGCGGCAAGCAGCGCGCGCGCACCGCGCAAGGCGAGCCGGCGCGGACGCGCACGTACGAGCCGATTGACGTGCCGAAGAACAGCCCGATCGGCTTCGTCAACGCGTTCTTCGCCGTGGTCATCGGCTTTGCCATGATCTGGCACATCTGGTGGATGGCCGGCGCGGGTCTCCTGGGTGCGTTTGTGGCGATCCTTGTGTTCGCATTCCGCGCCGAGGAGGAGGTCGAGATACCTGCCGCACTGATTGCCTCTTTTGAGCGTCGTCACCACGCGGAGGCCGCGCTATGAACGTCTCGGTTGCCATTGATGAGACGCGACCTGACGTCGTGCCCGCCACCAGCGAGGCGGGCCCGGCGCCGAAGCGGATCGTGGTCGCCTACGGTTTCTGGATATTCCTCTTGAGCGACATCGTGATGTTCGCGGCGCTTTTTGCCGCCTACGCGACGCTCGTGCATGCCACCGCGGGCGGGCCGTCCGGTGCGCAGCTGTTCAATCAAGTCAGCGTCGCGATCGAGACGGCGTGTCTTCTTGCCTCCAGCTACACGTGCGGGCTGATGTCGCTGGCAATCTCGTCGCGGAGACATGCCGGTACTTACCTCGGCGCCGCCGTCACGTTCGCGTTGGGCGCCGCGTTCCTTGCGCTCGAGCTCCGCGAGTTCGCCGGCATGATCGCGATCGGGGCGCCCCCGCAACGCAGTGCGTTTCTGTCCGCCTTTTTCACCCTCGTCGGCTGCCACGGGCTGCACGTCACCGCCGGGCTGATCTGGCTGGCCGTGATGATGGCGCAGGTCGGGGTCAAGGGCTTTCAAGCCAACGTACAGCGCCGCCTGCAGTGCTTTTCCTTGTTCTGGCACGCGCTCGACATCGTCTGGGTCGGGCTATTTACGGTCGTCTATCTGATGGGAGTGAGCCCGTGACCGAAACACCATACGATCACGCACCCGGAGACAGCACGAGGCTCGGGGAGGAAGGCTCGTCTGCCTCCGGCGCGCTCGTCTACACCATCGGATTGGTTCTCGCTGTAATCCTCACGGCGACGTCCTTCTGGGTCGCCAATACGTCGCTGCTCTGGCCGCCCGGCATCCCGCTCGGGCTCGCCGTGCTCGCCATCGCCCAGATGGGCGTCCACCTCGTCTTCTTCCTGCACATCACCACCGGACCGGACAACACCAATAACGTGCTGGCGCTCGCATTCGGCGTGCTCATCGTCTTCCTGGTGATCGCCGGGTCGCTTTGGATCATGTCGAACCTGAACGACCACATGATGCCGTGACCCGCACCGATGAATTGGGATATACTGGCCGGGCCGCGGCACATGCGGATCGCGGTCCATCCGGCTGTTGGCTGAGCGCGGAGGTGCACGATGGATGTGCAGACGCCTAAACCGCAGGGGCAAGGCGCGCCCGCGTCGCTGAAGGAAGCGCCGCAGCCGGCGCAACTGCGCGAAGTTCCCAAACCGGGGCCATCGCCGTCCACGCGCGTTCCGGCGATTATCGTCGGCGTGGTCATCGCCGTCATCGGCGCGCTTTCGATCTGGTATCTGGTGCGGCCCGCACCGCTCCTGGTTCAGGGCGAGGTTGACGCGACGCGCCTCGACATCGCCGCGCGGGTCGACGGACGCGTCGGCGAGATCCCGGTCGAACGCGGTCAGGATGTCGCCGCGGGCGCCGTGCTGGTCAAGATCGACAACCCCGAGACGATTGCCAAGCACGCACAATCGACCGCTGCGCGGGTCGTCGCCGGAGCCCAGTTGGCGAACATCCATGCTGGCACACGCGCCGAGGTTATTGCCGCGCGTAAGGCCGCGCAGGAGAGGGCGGAAGCGAACGTCGTGCTGGCGCAGAAGACCTTCGAGCGCCAGCGCCAGTTGGCCGAGCACGGGAATGCGCCTCAGGCGCGGCTCGACCAAGCGACCGACTCGCTGCACGAGGGCGAGCGCGCGCTCGATCAGGCGAAGTCCGCCTACGAGCAGGCCGTCAACGGCTATACGCGAGAGGAGCGCCAGATCGCCGAAGCGAATGTCGGCAAGGCAGTCGCCGACATCGCGGCGGTCCAATCCATCATCGATCAGATGACCGTCTACGCGCCGGTCGCCTCTCAGGTCTATCAGCGCAATGTCGAGCCGGGCGAATACGTGTCGCCCGGCGTACCGCTGGTCACGCTGATCGATCTCGGCGACATGTGGATCCATTTCGATCTGCGTGAGGACCTGGTCAAGACCTTGAAGGTCGGCGACCGTTTCGGCGTGCGTATCCCGGCGCTCGCGGACCGCCGCATCACCGTCGAGGTCAAGCTGATCGCCACCAAGGGCGAGTACGCAAGCTGGCGCGCCACGCGCGCGACCGGCGATTTTGATCTGCGGACCTTCTCGATCCGCGCTTATCCCGTGGAGAAGGTGCCGGAGCTGCGCCCCGGCATGAGTGCCTATCTGGACTGGCGGACGCGCGAATGAGGCCGAGGGCGAAGCCCGGATTCCTGCTGGTCGCCCGGCGCGAATTGCGCTGGCTGCTGCACGACCGCGTCGCGCTCGTGCTGATCTTCGGCGTGCCGCTGTTCGCCTTCGTGGTGCTCGCCGTTGTGTTCAGCCATCCGGTGATCCGCGGGCTCGGCGTCGTCGTCGTCGATGCGGACCGGTCGGACACGTCGCGCGCGCTCGTCGAGCAGGTCGCCGCGTCGCCCAGTCTACGCATCGTCGCACGTGCCGGCGATCTTGCGGCGGCCGCCAGCGCGATACGGTCGGGCGAGGCCCTCTCTGCGATCTATATCCCCGACAATTTCGAGCGCGACGTGAAGGCCGAGCGCCGCCCGCAGGTGGTCGCCTTCTATAACCAGCAGTACCTCACCGCCGCGGGCATCGTGTCATCGGGCCTCAGCGACAGTCTCGCGGCCGCTTCGGCGCGTGCCGCGCCTGCGGCCCGGGCGGCGCCGAAAGCGGCGCGCGTCGGTTCGCTCGTCGCGGAAACGATCGTGCTGGTCAATCCGCAGAAGAACTACGCGCAGTTCCTGTTGCGCACGCTGCTGCCGATGATCATTCACGTGGTGATCGCGCTCGCCGGCGGGTATGCGGTCGGCTCCGAATTCCGGCGGCGCAGCGTGCGGACGTGGCTCGCCTGCGCGGGTGGCAATCCCGTTGTCGCGCTTGCCGGCAAGCTCGCGCCGCTGTTTGCGATTTTCTTCGTGATCATGCTGGCGGAGCCGCTGGTCCTGGAGGGGTTGCTGGACGTCCAGTTCAAAGGCGACGTGCCGATGGTCATCGCGGCGGCGTCGCTCCTGATCATCGCCTATTTGGCATTGGGCGCGTTACTGCAACTCCTGCTCGGCGACCTCCCGAGCGGGCTGGGGCTCACTGGCCTCGTCGTGTCGCCGGCGTTCGGCTATGCCGGCGTCGGATTTCCGATCCTCGGGATGAACGCGTTTGCTCTCGCGTGGAGCACCATCCTGCCGGTGCGCTGGTACATGGCGGTGCTGCTCGGGCAGGCGGCGCACGGCCTGCCGGTGCGGGATTCCGCCCAGCCATTTGCCGTGCTTGCCGCACTGGCCGCGCTCTACGCGGTGCTGGCGCTGCTGCGGCTGCGCACGGTCGCCGGACGCTTGAGCCGCGCGAGGACGGCAGCGGATGTGGTGCTCCCCGCCGATCGGCCCGGCGTCGCCGGCGCCTTTGCCGGCGAATGGCGGCGCGTGCTCGCAATCCGCGGCGCATTCATCGTGCTGATCGGCGCGCCACTGGTCTACGGCGTCTATTACCCGCAGCCCTATCTCAACCAGATTCTGCGTAAGCTGCCGATCGTTGTCGTCGATGCCGACCAGACCGAACTCGCCCGCCGTATCGTCGAGACGCTCGACGCGAGTGGGGCTGTGAGCGTCGTAGCCCGTGCTCGCACGCTGGCCGATGCGAGCGCTCTTATTGATCGCGGCGACGCGTTCGCAGTGGTCGGCATCCCGTCCAACACCGAGCGCGACGTGCTCAAGGGCCTCACAGCCCACATTCCGATCTACGCTGACGCGACCTATCTGTTCATCTTTCGGTCGATGTCGAGCGGTATTTCCACCGCGATCAACACGCTATCGACCGAGCTTGCAGCCGGCGGTGCGCGCATTAATGGCAGTCTGGTCAAGGCAAGTCTCGCGGCCTCGAGTCCGGGCGATGTCCTGTTGCAGCCGATTTTTAATCCGGTCGGCGGCTACGCAAGTTATATTGTCCCGGCAGCATTCCTGCTGATCCTGCAGCAGACGCTGCTGATCGGGTCGGCGCTGCTGACCGGCGTTGCGCTCGCGCAGGGCACAAGCGGTGCATTCGCGAGCGTGCTCGGACGCGGGATCGCACACCTGACGATCTCCTTGCCGATACTGGCGCTCTATCTCATCGTGCTGCCGCACGTCTACGGCTTTTCGACGCTCGGCGATCCGTTGCAACTGCTCGCGCTGGGATCGGTTTTCCTCTTGGCGACGAGCTTCATGGGCCAGGCCGCGGGCGCTTGGTTCAAACGCCCGGAGACGCCAACGCTCATCTTTCTTGGCACCAGCCTGCCGCAGTTCTTCATGATCGGCTTCGCCTGGCCCCGCGAAGCCATTCCCGCCGTGGCGCTCGCCGCAGGCCAGGCCTTCCCGGTCAATTTCGCGGTCAACGGCATCGTCCGCATCAACCAGCTCGGCGCGAGCCTTGCGGAGGTGGCGCGGGATTGGCGCGGGCTCTGGTTGCTGGCCGTGGTCTATTTCGTGCTGGCGGTGGTTTCCGCCTATGTCGTCAGACGAAGGGGGAGGCGAAGTCATGTTTAGTGCCAGGTACTTTGGGGCCAAGTACGCCGGCGTCGCTGCGCTCGTCCTCGTCGCAGGGGCTGCCAGCTTCTATCTGCTGCGGCGCGCCGAGACGCCGCCGCCGATCGTCGGCATCGTACGCACGACCGAGATCGGCATCGCACCGGAAGTCGGCGGCCAACTCGCCGCCATCAAGGTCGAGCGTGGCGCGCGCGTCCGCGCGGGCGACGTCGTCGCCGAGCTTTTCGCCATCGATCTGACCGCGGCAGTCGGCCAAGCACGTGCCGAACTCGCCGCTGCGAAAGCCTCGCGCGACAACGTCTATGCTGGCGTGCGCGCCGAACAGGTCGCCTCGCTCGCGGCCGAGATTTCCAAAGCGAAAGCGCGGCTCGACTATACGCAAGCGCAATTGACCCGGGCGAGCACGCTCGCGAGCAACGATTTCGGCACGCAGCAGACGCTCGACCAGGCCCAGAGCGATGTCACGAATGCGCGCGCCGACGTCACCGAGGCGGAAGCGAACCACGACGCCGCGGTCGCCGGACCGACGGCCGAGGAACGGGCGATCGCCGATGCTCAGGTCGAGGCCGCGGCCACGGCGCTTGCGGTGCTCGAGCGCCGTCTCGACAAGACCATCCTGCGCGCGCCGGCCGAC
>DATDMA010000151.1:0-10360 GCA_036519015.1 Pseudolabrys sp.
CGGGTCGGGGAAGCGTATCAGACGTTTTGATTTCTCTTGTCCCGGGCGCGGCGCAGCACGAGCGAAGCGAATGGTGCGCCGCTGACCCGGGACCTTATCAACCTCAGTCTTTGTAACGATCCCGGGTCTGCAGCGCACCACTAAGACGTGCTGCGCTGCGCCCGGGACACCCATTAACTCTCAAACACAAACCTTGTGCCCACCGCCGAGTGGATCACCTTCGCGCCAAGTGCCTGGCGGGCGAGATCGTAGAAGCGATCGCCGGTGCAATGCGCGGTGACCAAATAATCCGTATCGATCTCTTTGAACTCAGCGATCGTCTGGTTGATGTAGTCGTCGCCTAACGGCGGCACGACATGGAAGCCGCCGATCACCGCGAACACCTTGTCGATGCCGGAGGCTTCCATCGCCTGGCGCACGGTGTTGATGACGCCGCGATGGCTGCACGAGGTGAGCACCACAAGCCCCCTGCCCTTCACCAGATAGACCGTGCCGATCTCGTGCTCGAAATCGTCGGGAATATAGGCGCCGGTGTTCTTTTCCGCCGGCATCTGCTCCGGGAAGCAACCGAAACCGTCGACGATGCCGACGATTTCCATGCTCGGCTGCAGCGGTTTCTCGAACGAGGTTTGACCGATGCGGCCAGTGGTGAAGGCGTGGTCGGCGACGATAGCCGGCTCGGAAGCCATCATCAGCGTGAGTTCGGCATCGAGGATTGCCTTGCGATCGAGCGCGCCGAAATTGCCGCCGGGATTCTTGCGGATGCAGAAGGTGTCTTCGCCGCCGACATAGAACGGGATCTTGCGCTTGAGCGCGCTTTTGTTGGCGTTGAGAAAGCCGACCATGCCGCCGAAGTGATCGTAATGGCCGTGGCTCAGCACCAGCGCGTCGAAGGTTGCGGGATCGACCTTGAGGATCGCCATGTTGTTGAGCAGCACCTCCGGCGTATAGCCGAAGTCGATCAACACGTGGCGCGTCTCGCCGCCGCGCTGCGACTCGGCGTGCATGGCCAGCCCCCATTCGCCGCTGAGCGCCGCGCGCGGCGGCCGCTCGGGCGAGGTGTTGCTGCCGGTGCGCCGCTCGATGCTGAGGCCGTCTCGTTTCTCGGTCGGCACGAATTGCATGACAATGTTGTCGGTAACCATGCGTACCGCGAGCTTGTCGACTTGCGGCAAGCCTCCGCGCAGCGTCTTGGCGGGCTCGGTTCTGGCATTCGCCGCGAGCGTCGCCATCATCGCCGTGACGAAGCCGGCGCCGCCGGAACACAGCGAACCGACATCAGCCGCCAGCGACGAAGGCGCGACGCAATTGCAGAGATTGAACAGCATATTGGGACCTCTTCACTGCGACCGTTCGGCAAGAAATTTCTTCACCACGTCGATCGCGCCGTGGTCGTCGAGATCGACGTGGTTGCCGGTCGGGAAGCGCACCATGCGCTTGGGCTCCTGCGCCATCGCGAACAGCCGCGCGCCGAAGCGGATGGGAACGACGCGATCGCGCTCGCCATGCAGCACCAGGACCGGCGCCGAGACCTGCGCAATACGCCTCTCGGAGCGGAACGGGTCCTTCATCATCCAGCGCACCGGCGCGAAAGGATAAGCGGCCGCGCCGACATCGGCCGCACTGGTGAAGGGTGCGTCGAGGATGAGGCCACCGACCGCGCGCTCGGAGGCGAGCGCGACGGCGACGCCGGTGCCGAGCGACTCGCCGAAGGGCACGATGCGCTTGGCCGGATAGCGCGCGGTGGCGAAGTCATAAGCCGCACGGGCGTCGCGGATCAGGCCGTCTTCGCTTGGGCTGCCGCTCGAACCGCCATAGCCGCGATAAGACAGCGCGACGAGGCCATTGCCGCCGGCGATGATCCAGGCAAAGCGGTGCACGCGCAGATCCAGCGCGCCGGCATTGCCCTGAAAATAGAGCACCACGGGCTTCTCACCGCGCGGCGCAACATGCCAGGCGATCAGCTTCTCGCCGTCGCTGGATGTGAGGACGACCTCCTCGGCCTGCGGCAGGCCGGCGCGCGTTGGCGGGGTGCGCGTGGCGTCGGGGAAATACATCAGCGCGCGCTGATAGACGTACATCAGCACCAGCAGGCCGCCGTAGGCGAGCACGACGGCGAGGATGAGCCACTTCAGCATGGTCATGGCTGTTTCATATCACAGTCATGCCCCTTTGCCGGCACGAGCGATGAGGCACCGTCAGCGATCGAGCGGATAGGCCATTGTGCTCAGCAGCCCCAAGGCGGCCTGGCGGGTGTCGAGCCGTGTGTGCTGCACGACCACCGGCACGCTCGATATGATGACACTGGAGAAATCCGTGCCCTTCGGAATCGGCTCCGGGTCGGTGAAATCGTTGAAGCGCAAATGCCGCGTGCGCTTGGCGCCGACCTCGAAGACATACGGCCCCGCCGGCGGCCGGTCGGCGAAATAGACTGCGATCTCGACGCGGGCGTCCTCGCCGCCGGCATTGAGAATGCACACTGTTTCATGGCTGGTGAGTTCGCGCGTGGTGCCGGTAGAGCCGGGCGGAATATAGCCTTCGGCGATCGCCCAAGCGCGGCATCCAAGGGGGTAGCTCATTGCGCCTTGCTCCCGCTATTGCCGACCGGCCCGTCCTCGCCGCCGAGCATAATACAGGCACCGTCGAGCGCACCCCCGGCAACGCCGAAGCCCTTTGCGAGCGCGTTGTTGGCGAGCACGGCGCCCATGCCGAGACCGACAATACCGAGATTTTGATTTGTGTGAGACACTGGGGGCCTTTCCTGACAGCCGGGACCGAGCCCCGTCAGCAACGCGCTGCGACGGCCTTGGTTGCACGCGATCCGCGCGGAACGGCGGCGACGATGAAAGCCCTCAGCCCGCCTATGAACGGCTCACCGTCCCGGCCTTCGCTCATCAGCCTTCGGCCTCGTCGATGCTTTCGTCATGTTCCGGACGTTAGCCGACCGCTGGTTCGACTTCGCACCCGCACAAAGCAGTAATCCTTTTGGGGTGTGGAGAGCACTCACCGGTAGCCGGCTGAGTAATTCTCGATTGAATCTGTGGAAATTCCGGTACTGACGGCAACAATATGTGCCCTTGGGCGTTTGCGCTGCGGGAGGGGGATTCAGCGTATCGGGCAGACGCCCGTGGTTTCGGGCGTTGGGGGACGGCGACGGATGAGCAACACGACCTACGTCTTTAAATCCGGACGGGAACCCACGCTCGCGCTGCGTGGTGACACCGACCCAGCCAGCGAAGATCGTCTCGCCCCTATCGTCGAGATCTTGCGCGCACAAGACTTATCGCACGAGCGCGAACGCCAGTTCCGCGACCTGCTCGACGCCCTGCCCGCCGCGATCTACACGACCGATGCCGAGGGCCGCATCACCTATTTCAACGAATCCGCCGCCGCGCTGTGGGGGCATCGGCCGACGATCGGCTCGAGCGAATGGTGCGGCTCGTGGAAACTGCGTTGGCCGGACGGCACGCATATGGCGCACGATGCTTGCCCGATGGCGGTCGCCCTCAAGGAAGGCCGGCCGATCCGCAATGCCGAGGCGGCGGTCGAGCGTCCGGACGGCACGTGCGTTCCATTCATCGCCTCGCCAACCCCGCTCTACGACGAGACCGGCCGGCTTGCGGGCGCGGTGAACATGCTGGTGGATATCAGCGAGCGCAAACGCGCCGAAGCCGAACAGGCCACGCTGACCCGCGAGTTGCACCACCGCGTCAAGAACACGCTCGCCACGGTGCAGGCGATCATGGGTTCGACCGCGCGCACGTCTGCCACGATCGACGATTTCCAGACGGCGCTGACCGGGCGGATCGGCTCGCTGGCCAAGACGCATTTGCTGCTCAGCGAAGAGCGAGGCAGCGTGGTGTTCGGCGACATCTTGCGCAAGGAGCTCGCAGCATTCGACGATGGCCGCGACGAACGCATCCGCCTGAAAGGTCCGGACGTGGAACTGCCGCCGCAGCTTGCGGTGATGCTCGGCATGGCGGTGCATGAGCTCACCACCAATGCGGCGAAACACGGTGCCCTCTCCGTGCATGGCGGCAATGTCGATGTCGCCTGGACCGTCAGCACCGACGCCGGGCGCTGCACGCTCGCGATCGATTGGGTGGAGAGCAACGGTCCCGCGGTGACCGGCCCGGCGCGCCGGGGCTTCGGCTCGCGTCTGTTGGAAGCCGTGTTGCCCGGACAGATCCAGGCGCGCACGCGCGTCGATTATCCGGCGGACGGCGTGCGCGTCTATTGCGCGGTGCCGCTGCCGGCGAACGCACCGGCGTAATCACAGCGCGTGGCCGTTTATAACACCTGCAAAATAATCGCGGTTTGCGCACCGGGGGTTGCGATTTTAACCAATTACCAATCTGCGCCCATTAACCATGACAGCGGGGGCGACGCGATCGACGCAGGACAACAGGTCCTGCGGGGAGACGAGTCATGTCAACCATCACCGCGGCGTCGTCGGCTTCCATCAATAATCTCACGCAAAATTCCACCGCCAATCAGACGCGCCAGGCTTTCAGCCAGCTGAGCAGCGCCCTTCAGTCAGGCGATCTGTCCGCCGCGCAGACCGCCTACAACAGTCTGGCTCAGAGTGTCGGTGGTAACACCAACAGCCCCGCCGCCCAGGCCCTGCAGCAGATCGGCACCGCGCTGCAATCCGGCAATACCGACCAGGCGCAACAGGCGCTTCAGCAGATGCAGCAGCAGATGCATGCGCATCACGGCGGCGGCCATCACGGCGGCGCCGCTCAATCGCAGACCGCCACCGCGACGAGCGCGACCGATACGACTTCGTCGAGCACCAATCTCGTCGACGTGACCGCCTGAGCCTGCGGCGTTCGTCATCCTCGACAACCGCGCCAGCGCATCGCCATGTTCGATACGATCATCCTATTGACCGGCCCTGCCGAGGAAGTGGCGCTCTCTGCGCTTCTGCGGCGGCACAATCCGCTGCTTACCGTGCGCAGGGCCGGCACGCTCGCTGAACTGGAGGCGCTGAAGCCGCGGGAGCTTTCCCGCGCGCGGCTGATCGGTTTTCTGACGCCGGTGGTGGTGCCGGCGTGCATCCTCGATGCGCTCGGCTACGGCGCCTACAACTTCCATCCAGGTCCGTCGAACTATCCGGGATGGGTGCCGTGCCACTTCGCGACCTATGACGGCGCCAAGACCTTCGGCGTAACGGCGCATGTCATGGTCGCGCACGTCGATGCCGGCCCGATCGTCGGCCATGAGGTGTTCGACGTTCCGCCGAACACCGGCGTGATCGGCCTCGAACAACTCGCCATGGTCCGGCTCGCGCAACTGTTCTGGGCGCTGGGGAAAACACTCGCGACTCAGCCCGAGCCGCTGGCGGAACTGCCGGTGCGCTGGAGCGGACGCAAAACGACCCGCCGCCTCTATGAGTCGCTCTGCGACATTCCGGCCGACATCTCCAAGGATGACCTCGACCGGCGCCTCGACGTGTTCGGCGCCGGTCATTTCGGTGTGATGCCGACGATCAGGCTGCACGGCCACCGCTTCCGCTACGAAGGCGCCGACACGGCCGCGGCCGATCTGCTTGCCGCGGAGCCGACCGAGATCGCGCCGGCGTAAGGTCAGGCCATCGCCGCGTAGCGCCGCGACAGGACGGCGCGTTCGAACTTGCGCGGCTCCATCGCCTTGGCGAACATCACGCCTTGCAGCAGATCGAAGCCGAGGTCGCGCACGGCCGCGAAGTCAGCCTGCGTTTCCACGCCCTCGGCCACCGAGCGCGCGCCGGCCTCGCGCGCGGTCGCGACCACTTCCGCGCAGACCGCCTGCTTGATGCGGTCGGTGGCGCAGCCGCGCACGAACTTGCGGCCGACCTTCATCTCCACCACCGGCAGTTCACGGCGGCTGGCGAGCGAGGCGCCCTCGGCGCTGACGTTGTCGATCGACAAACCGATATTGCGGAAGGCCAGTTGCCGCGCGACCTTGCGCATGAAGTCGAGGTCGTTGACCATGTCGTCGCATTCGACCTCGATGAGGAAGCCGCTCTCGCGGATGCTTTCGGGCAGGCACTGAACGATGCGATCGATGAACTGCGTGTCGGCGAGCGCCGGCAGCGGCAGATGGATCGAAACATCGACCGGCGTGTTCGCGCCGGCAAACTGCATGCGGTCGCCCATCGCGCGCATGATCACAAACTGCGACAGCGCGTGGAAGTAAGGATCGTTGGCGGCCGGGATGTAGTAGGCCGGCGAGACGATGCCCCAGGTGGGATGGCGCACGCGGATCACTGCCTCGGCGCCGCGCGGCACCAGCGAGCGCGGACTGATCTTCGGCTGATACCACAGCTCGAACCAGCCGTTTGTGAGCGCCTGGTCGACGTCGACCGGCATGGACGACTGCGACGGAATCGGCAGAAAGGTCGAGAGATTGTCCCTGAGGTCGCCGTCGCGGAAGGGCGTGCCGAGCGGCGGCAACATGGTCAGACCGATCTGTTCGCCGAATTCGTGCGCGGCCATGAGGCCGGGCGCGCTGCGCCCGCCGAACAGCATGACACGGCCGCGGAACTCTTGCGACTTGAGGGCTCGCAGCTGCACCGGGACATCGGCAGGGCGATTGAGCGGGCCGAGCACGATCAGATCGGGCCAGAATTCAGCGACCGCGGGCTTGAGGTCGGTCGCATTGCATTCGCGCGTGATGAACCCGAGCTCGTCGAGGATGTCGGCGAGAAACGTGCGTACATGCGGTTTGTTTTCAACGACGCAGGCCCGTGGCGGAATCTGGCGGCGGCCGAACTGCACGAGTTGACCCCGATGCGCTAGGCCGTGATCATCGTTCATGAGTTCTCCTTGAGATGCAGTGTGACGTGACGAGCGCATGTCATTCGCAACGCGGTGCCCCGTCTACGCCTGGGATTGGACTGTCCTCAGACTGCCGGACTCTCGGTTATCGAGAGCTTCGTCTCCGCACTCGCATTTGATTCAAATTGTCGCCGCGCGGCTAAGCCACGGAACTGGCGGCAGATTTTTTCTGAAATTTACTTATTGGAAATGTGGAATAGGATTGATACCCGCTATATGCAGGTACCGTGACTTGTATCAGAATACTTGTAGAAGGACGCGCGCGCCCAGCGTTTCGCCTGCGGAAGGGCGCGAAGTCACATCGCTTTGACGATGCTCTCGGTCATTTTCTTGGCGTCGCCGAGCAGCATCATCGTGTTGTCGCGATAGAACAACGGATTGTCGATGCCGGCATAGCCAGACGCGAGCGAGCGCTTGATGAACATCACGGTCCCGGCCTTCCAAACCTGCAACACAGGCATGCCGTAGATCGGCGACGTCTTGTCTTCTTCCGCGGCAGGATTAGTGACGTCGTTGGCGCCGATGACGAACGCGATATCGGTTTGCGCGAACTCGGAATTGATATCCTCGAGCTCGAACACCTCGTCGTAAGGCACGTTGGCTTCGGCGAGCAGCACGTTCATGTGGCCGGGCATACGGCCCGCCACCGGGTGAATGGCGTATTTGACCTCGACGCCTTCCTTCTTCAGCTTTTCGGCCAGTTCGCGCAGCGCATGCTGTGCCTGCGCTACCGCCATGCCGTAGCCCGGCACGATGATCACTTTCTGCGCGTTCTTCATGATGTAGGCGGCGTCCTCGGCCGAGCCGAGCTTGACCGGCCGCTGCTCGGCGCCACCGCCCGCCGGCCCCGCCACCTCGCCGCCGAAGCCGCCGAGGATGACCGAGATGAACGAGCGGTTCATCGCGTTGCACATGATGTAGGACAGGATCGCGCCCGAGGAGCCGACCAGCGCGCCGGTGATGATCAGCGCGGTGTTGCCGAGCGTGAAGCCGATGCCAGCGGCCGCCCAACCCGAATAGGAGTTGAGCATCGAGATCACCACCGGCATATCGGCGCCGCCGATGGGAACGATGATGAGGACGCCAAGCACGAGCGAGAGGACGACGATCAGCCAGAAGTCGACCGGGCTCTGTGAGACGACGAAGCCGTAGATGAAGAAGATCAGCGCCAGCGCCAGCGCGATATTGATGACGTGGCGCGCCGGCAGGAGGATCGGCTTGCCGCTCATGCGGGCCGACAGCTTGAGGAAGGCGATTACCGAGCCGGTGAACGTGAGGGCGCCGATGGCGACGCCAAGCGACATCTCGATCAGGCTCTGCTGGTGGATGTGGCCTTCACTGCCGATGCCGAAGGCCGCCGGCGCGTAGAAGGCGCCCGCGGCGACAAGCACCGCGGCCATGCCGACCAGCGAGTGGAAGGCCGCGACCAGTTCCGGCATCGAGGTCATGGGCACGCGCCGCGCGACCACCGCGCCGATGCCGCCGCCAATGGCGATGCCGCCGATCACCAGGCCCCAGGCGATGCCGCCCGCCGGCGGATGCGAGCCGAGCGTGGTCAGCACGGCGATCAGCATGCCGATCATGCCGCACATGTTGCCGCGGCGGCTGGTGTCGGGGCTCGACAGCCCGCGCAGCGCCAGGATGAAGAGGACGCCGGCGACGAGATAGAGCAGCGCGACGAGATTGGGGCTCATCGTGGGCTCACTTCTTTTTCTTCTGGTACATCGCGAGCATGCGCTGCGTGACCAGGAAACCGCCGAAGATGTTGATCGAGGCGAAGACGAGCGCGACAAAGCCGAGGATGCGCGCCAACAGCGGCCCGTTGTCGTTCGACACGAGGGCGACGCCGACCGCGAGCAGCGCGCCGACCACGATCACCGAGGAGATGGCGTTGGTCACCGACATCAGCGGCGTATGCAGCGCCGGCGTGACCGACCACACGACGTAATAGCCGACGAACACCGCCAGCACGAAGATCGACAGGCGGAAGACGAAGGGATCGACCGCGTTTGCGAGTTGCTCCATGTCGGCTCTCCGTTAGGCCGCCGTCTTAGGGCTGAAATTGGGATGCACGATGGCGCCGTCGCGGGTGAGCAACGTGCCTTTCACGATCTCGTCGTCCCAGTTGATCGCCAGTTTCTTCTCTTTCTTGTCGATCAGCGTGTCGACGAACGTCAGAAGGTTCTTCGCATAAAGCGCCGAGGCCGAGGCCGCGAGGCGGCCCGGGACGTTGAGATAGCCGACGATCTTGACGGGGCCGACCTGCGCGATCGCACCGGGTTGCGCGCCCTCGACATTGCCGCCGCGCTCGACCGCGAGATCGACGATCACCGAACCGGGGCGCATGGAGGCGACCATCTCCTTGCTGATGAGCCGCGGCGCCGGGCGCCCGGGGATCAGCGCGGTGGTGATGACGATGTCCTGCTTCTTGATGTGTTCGGCGACCAGCGCGGCCTGCTTGGCCTGGTACTCTTTCGACATTTCCTTGGCGTAGCCGCCGGCGGTCTGTGCGTTCTTGAATTCCTCGTCCTCGACGGCGAGGAATTTCGCACCCAGGCTTTCCACCTGCTCTTTGGTGGCGGGGCGCACGTCGGTCGCGGTGACGATGGCGCCGAGGCGACGCGCGGTGGCGATCGCCTGCAGACCGGCGACGCCGACGCCCATGATGAATACTTTCGCCGCCGGAATGGTGCCGGCCGCGGTCATCATCATTGGCAGCGCGCGGCCATATTCTTCGGCTGCATCGATCACCGCGCGATAGCCGGCGAGATTGGCCTGGCTGGAGAGCACGTCCATGGACTGCGCGCGCGTGATGCGCGGCATCAGCTCCATAGCGAAGGCGATAAGGCCGGCATCCGCCATCTGCTTGAGCGCGGCTTCGTTGCCGTAAGGATCCATGATGGCGACGACGAGCGCGCCGCGCTTGTAATCGGCGAACTCGTCTGGCGTCGGACGGCGCACCTTCAGCACCAGGTCGGCGTCGCGGGTGACAGCGTCGCCGAGCTCGGCGCCGGCGGCTGCGAAGTCATCGTCGGGAATGCCGGAGGCGATGCCGGCGCCGCGGGCGACAACGACATCGGCGCCGAGCGCCTTGAACTTCTTCACTGTCTCCGGAGTCGCCGCGACGCGGCCTTCATAGACATCGGTCTCACGCGCTACCGCAATTCGCATTCCCGCCTCCTGCCGTGTCGCCCGAAATACGTCAGGACAGCCCGTTGAACGCGAAGATCAGGAAGCAGAGCGCGAAGGCGACATAGCTCGAGGTCTTCGTGCCGGTGACCAGACCGGGGATGGCGCCGAGCACCGCGATGATGAAAATCGGGATCGCCCACATCCAGTGACCCATCACCCCGCCGACCGTCAGGCAGAGCAGCAGGTTGATGACGTGGATAGAACCGACGAAGGCGAACTTGATGAAGCTCTCGTAGGTGTTCTCGTGCGCCGCATAATCGTTGCCGGTCGCGGTGGCGTATTCGACAGTGCCGTGGTCGGCCATTGGGAACGTCTCCGAATGTCTCGTATTGGCGGGCCGCCCGAGG
>DATDMA010000152.1:0-2849 GCA_036519015.1 Pseudolabrys sp.
GCCGCCGCTCTAGCGTATAAAAAGGGTATTCGACGGTGATTCGCTTCTGATGGCCGCGTCGGCCGGGAGCGGCGCCGCGCGACATGCCAAACCCTGCGGTCGGGATAAGACGGAAATGAGCCAACCGGCGAAGGCACAAGAGCCATCGATGGAGGAGATTCTCGCCTCCATCCGGCGCATCATTGCCGACGACGACGCCAGCAAGACTCCGAAGGCGCCGGAGCCGCCGCCCGCGCCCAAGCCGGTGCCCCCCGTGGCCGCTGTTCCGCGTCCGGCGCCGGTACCGCCGCCGGCTCCGCCGCGCGCGCCGCCACCGCCGCCGCGCCCGGCTCCTGCGGTCAATAATCAGGACGACATCGACGCGATGCTGGCGGACCTCGAGGCACCGCCGAAGGTCGCGCCCAAGCCGGCGCCGCCGCCGCCGAAACCAGTCGCCGCCGCGCCGCCGCCCGATGTGCTCGATCTCACCGAGGCCATGGCGGCCCCACCGCCGCCGCCACCGGCGCCGAGCTTCCGCACCATCGACGGCGCCGCCGACGTGGTCTTCTCCGAACGCGCGCCGGAACCGGCAGTGCGCCCTCTGGAAGAGCCGCGCCCGCTACCCTCGCCAGACCATGCGCTCATTTCCAACGCCACCATCGCGGCGGTCGACAGCGCCTTCAACTCGCTGGCGCACACCGTGCTCGGCAACAATGCGCGCACGCTCGAGGATCTTGTGAAGGAGATGCTGCGGCCGATGCTCAAGTCGTGGCTCGACGACAACCTGCCGAACATGGTCGAGCGCATCGTGCGCGCCGAGATCGAGCGCGTCTCCCGCGGGCGATAGCGCACATTCCGTTTGAATTGGATTGGCCGCTCGTCACCGCGAAAGCGGAGACCCAGGTCATAAAGCCCCGTTTTCCTGCGCTTTCTGGATTCCCGCTTACGCGGGAATGAGCGGAGCATGGGGCAACGCAAATGCAGCCCGCTTCAGCGTCGGCCGATTCGCAGCGCCAGCCACACCGCCAGCGTCGGCCAAGCCACGGCCGACACCGCGAAGACCGGCACGGCGCCGGCGCGATCGAGGATCAGCGCGCCCACCGCCACGCCGACGCTTTGGCCGAGGAAGAGCGACGAGGAGAATCCCGCCATCGCTGTGCCGCGCGCTCCAGGCAGCATCTGTGTGGCGTTGGTCTGCAGCGTGTTGTGCAGCATGTAGTAACCGAAGCCGAGCACGGCGCAGGCGATCGGCGCCAGTTGCCACACCGGCTCGACGGCGAGCGTGAGGAAGCCGAGCATCACCACGACGCCGCCGCCGAGCACCAGCCCGCGTTCGCCGAAGGCGCCGACCAGGCGCTGCACGGTGCTCGCGTAGGCCACGGCGCCCACGCCGAACGCGGCCACGGCAAGCCCGACCGCCGAAAAGCTTAAACCGAATCGGTCGTGCAGATCGGCGGCGACATAAGTCAGTCCGCCGAAAAAGATCGCGCCTTCCAGGAACACGGCGATGATGAGGAAGCGCGGCCAGGCTTGCGTCAGGATCTTGCGATAGGCCGCGATCAGGCCGAGGCGCTCGCCGCCCTCGTCACGGATCGGCTTGGTCCAGGCATTGCCGCGGAGTTGGCTCACCAGCCCAAGCGAGGCGCACGCGAACACCACGGCGAGCACGACGAAGACCGAACGCCAGCCGAAGTGATCGCCGACGATGCCGCCGACCACCTGTCCGGCGATCATTCCGCACATCTGGCCGGCGAGGAACCGCGCGAGCACGGTCTGCCGCCGCTCATAGGGCACCACGTCGCCGACATAGGCCATGCCCATCGGCACGATGATGGCGGCGCCGGGAGCCGACACCAGGCGCGCCAGCGCAAGCTGCGGAACCGACTGGGCCACGGCGCACAGCAGAACCAGCAGAGCGGAGACGCCGCAGGCGGCGGCCACCGCCAGATATTTGCCGAGACGGTCGGCGACCACGCCGGCGAAGGCCTGGGTCAAACCGTAGGGAATGGCGTAGGCAGCGACGATGACGGAGGCGGCGCCCACGCTCGAGTTGAAATCTAGCGCCACCTGCGGCAGCAGCGGATCGGTGACGCGCAGCGAGGCGCCGCTGGCGAAGGCGGCAAGGGACATAAAAAAGATGGCGCGGGTCAGCGCGCGGTCGGATGCGGCAGGCGAGGGCGAGGACACGTTGACTCCGGCAGGCTGGCGGGCTTTCTACCGCATGATCCCGAACAGTGGGACCCGGTTTTCGGAAAGATCATGCGCCGGCAGAATGTTAGAGGCGCATCGATTCTCCGGCCGGGACAATTTCCAGCGGCAACCGTGATCCACACACACCGATGACGATCGACAAGACCTATCAACCCTCGGACGTCGAGGGCCGCATCTACCAGGCTTGGGAACGGGCGGGCGCCTTCAAGGCCGGCCGGCCGGAACGCGCCCGGGCCGAGACTTACTCTATCGTGATCCCGCCGCCCAATGTGACCGGCTCGCTGCATATGGGCCATGCGCTCAACAACACGCTGCAGGACGTTCTCTGCCGCTTTGAGCGGATGCGCGGCAAGGACGTGCTCTGGCAGCCGGGCACCGATCATGCCGGCATCGCCACCCAGATGGTGGTCGAGCGGCAACTGATGGAGCACCAGCAGCCCGGCCGCCGTGCGATGGGGCGCGAGGCCTTCCTCAAGCGCGTGTGGGAGTGGAAGGCCGAATCGGGCGGCACCATCGTCAATCAATTGAAGCGCCTGGGCGCGTCCTGCGACTGGTCGCGCGAGCGATTCACCATGGACGAGGGGCTCTCGCGCGCTGTTCTTAAAGTTTTTGTGGAGCTTTATCGCCAAGGGCTCATCTACAAGGACAAGCGGCTGGTC
>DATDMA010000153.1:0-9703 GCA_036519015.1 Pseudolabrys sp.
AACGCCTGATATCTTCAAGGCTTCTTTATGCCCACGTTCTGCAGCTGCCACGAACCAACGCTGCGCGACCGCGCGATCCACCGCTATGTCGTATCCGCCGCTGTTCAGTACCCCCAGCGCAAACATAGCGCCGGCATGACCCTTTGCCGCGGCTTTCTCGAAAAGGGTCATCGCCGTGAAATGATCTCGTGGTCCGCCGCGGCCGTTCACCATCATTTCGGCCAACGCCGCCTCCGCGTCGGCCAACCCGACGGCGGCGGCCCGTGCAATCCAGGTGCGACCTTCCTCGGCGTTTGCTTCGGCGCCACGTCCTTCGACGAGCATCCTGCCGTACCAATACTGTGCGCTTGCCACGCTATCCGCTGCGCGGCGTAGCCATTGGACCGCTTGCCGCTCGTCGCGCTCTACGCCGACGCCCTCTGCCAGGCAACGGCCATAGTTGAACGCAGCAACCAAATTCCCGGCCTCAGCTGCTTGCCCGAGCCAGTGCCGCGCCTTCGCCAAGTCTTCGGGCTGACCATCGCCGACTCCGTTCAAAAGAAGGTTGGCAAAATCCACGCGCGCCTGCGGATCGCCGGCCTCAGCGGAGATCCGGAGCCAGTTCGCCGCCTCTTTCGGGTCGCGCGCCACCCCGGCTCCCGTCAAGTAGAGCAGACCCAATGCTCGCGCCGCCGTGACGTGGCCGGCCTCTGCCGCCCGCCGAAACCAGATCGCGGCCTCCGCGTAATTGGGCGGCAGCGCCCCGCCCTTTACATACAACTCACCCACCAACGCCGCGGCTTGCCCGTCGCCGGAAAGCGCTGCGCGACGCAGCCAGGATTCGCCCTCGATCGGATTTGGCTCAACTCCGCGCCCCGCCATCAAAGCGCGTCCCCAGCTCGCTTGGCCGGAGCGGTTACCCTTGGTGGCCGCCTGTCGGTAGAGCTGCGCAGCTGCCGCGTGGTCACGCTTTAGCCCGATCCCGCGTTCGGTCAGCACGCCTAGCAGATAGAGCGCAGGCGCCAGTCCTGCCTCTGCCGAACGTCGGATGTGCTCGGCCACCTTGATTTGGTCTTTTTCATCCGTGGCCGTGCGAGCCAGCGACAATGCATAGCCCAACGAGCCTTGGGCACATCCGGCCGCGGCAGAGCGCTCATAGCACTGATGCGCTTCCTCAAGATTCCGCATCGATTCAGGACCGGAGGTCAGGATGTAGCCCAGCAGTGCCTGCCCGGCTGCCGACCCTTGCCCAGCGGATCGGCGCGCCCACATCTCGCCCTCGGCAAAGTCAGGCGTTGCCGCCTCATTATCCGAAAATAAGCTCACCGCGCCCTGGCTGGTCTCTTCCAGAGTCCCCGACGCGTTGACACCCTGAATGCAAAGGACTGCGAGAAACCACTGCGCTTCAATATGGCCCCGCGTGGCGGCAGACCTGAGCCAACGCAGACCTTCGGTGTGGCTGATTGGCACACCCGACCCTTCCAGATAGCACCGCCCAACTCGGTATTCGGCTTCCGCGATGCCGGATCGAGCCGCATGGGCAAATAACGGGAATGCACGCGCCGCCCTGCCGCGCTCCCTTAGCCGCATCGCGCGTCGCAACGCCATCGCGGGCGACAGCACACTCGTCACGCGATCGAACAGGCTTGATCGTCTCAACTTTGAACCGGTGCGGCCCACTGCGCCTTTCCGTTTGCTACTTATGGTTCATGCATTCCCTCTGACGTGACCAGCATAATCCGGCCGAGCAAATAAGCGAGCACCGTGCGCTTGCCTACCTTGATGTCGGCGGTGACGGGCATACCGGGCACGATCTGAAACCCGGCCGGCACATCATGCAGCGCCATATCGTCGAGGGTCACGCGGGAACGGTAGAAGACCTCGTTGCTGCCGAGGCTTGAGGAGCCGGGACGATTCCTGGCATCGTCCTGCGCCGTGAAACTGTCCGCGCTGATCGTGCGTACCGTTCCGTATGCCAGGCCATGCTGCGAGAATAGAAAGGTATCGAACTTGACCGCGACCGGGGCACCGATCTGCACGAAGCCATCGTCGCGCCCCACAATATTCACTTCCACCTCAAGCGGGTTGTCGGTAGGCACCAACGTGATGAACTGATCGCCGGATTTCAACACTGACCCGACCGACACTTTGGCAATGGTCAATACCGTAGCATCGCGATCCGCGCGGAGCTCAACCAGCTGGTGGCGCAACTGCGCTTTGTTCAGCTGCTCCTGCGCTTCGGCCAACTTCTGCCCTCGCTCTGAAAGCTTTTGCGAAACGTCCCCGCTCCAGTTCCGCTCGTAGGCATCGCGCTCGGACTTCATTGCATCGAGGTCATGCCGCGCGCTCTCGACGCTCTCGTTGGCTCCTGACAGGCTACGTGACACTTCTAGCAGAGCATCGGCTGCGGCAAGCGAGTTGAGCACGCTTCCCAGCTGGCGCTTCTCTAGCTCCTTGCGTACCGATAGCACCTGCTCGGCCACACTCTTACGCGCCCGAAAGGCCTCCGCATCCGCAACGCTTCGCGCCACGGCGGCCTGCAAGCCATTGAGGCGCTGTTGATAGGTCTCAAGCTTGAAGCTCCGCTCGGATTGGCGCAGAGTAAAAATCGTCGCCTGCAACAACAGGTCCGGGTCACTGCCCGAATAGTTGAACGAACGGCCCTCCGCCTCCGCCCGCAGGCGCGACACTTCCGCCGACAACATGGAGACCTGTGAAGCCAATGCGCCCACGTCCGCCGCGGCGAAGGTGGGATCGAGCCGAGCGAGCACATCACCTGCGCGTACACTTTGGCCCTCGGCAACGTTGATGGAGCGCACGATCGACGTTTCCAGCGGCTGCACAACCAAAGTGGGCTCCTTCGAGACAACCTTTCCTTGCGCAGTCACCACTCGATCGATGGGAATTAGTCCGGACGTCGCCAGCCACGCAGCAAACATGCCGGCGATCGCCAGGATCATGCCGCGCGCCGTGCGGGGGACCGGGGTGGCAACAATTGCCGCAGAAGGCGACTGGAATTCCAGCGTCGCCGCTTGCGTCGACTCTTCTCTTCGGGCAGCGAGGCTAGTTGCCCCGGACAAGCGAGGGGACAAGGGCGGCATGATAGGGCCCCCTATCAAGATGACGGCACTGTTGATTCCAGAGCTGGCGGTAGATGACGCATCGCTCCAGCAACAAACGATGCGGCGCGATGTCGATAGCCTTGCCCTTTTCCAGAACAAGAGTCCGGTCACAGTCGACCAAGGACGACAGTCGATGCGAGACGATCACGATCGTCCGGCCGCGGGCAATGCGGAGCAGATTAGCATTCAGCAGCGCCTCGCTCTCCGGATCAAGCGCACTCGTCGCTTCATCAAGAATCAGAATACGCGGATCCGTTATAAGCGCGCGAGCGATTGCAAGCCGTTGCCGCTGCCCACCCGAAAGATTCGGTGAGCCTTCTTCAATCAACGTCTCGTATCCGTTCTGCATGCACTCTATGAATTCTTCGGCACCGGCGAGGCGCGCAGCACGCACAACGTCGTCAAGCGTTAGGTTGGGCCGACCGGCGAGGATGTTGTCGCGGATCGATCCACGGAAAAGAAAGTTATCCTGCAAAACAACGCCGAGGCTTTGCCGCAGATGTCGCAAATTGATCTCGCGCACATCGTTGCCATCGATCTTGAGGAATCCGCTGTAGTCTCGGTTGAGACCTTGCAGCAGCCGCGTCAACGTCGACTTGCCAGATCCACTACGCCCAACGATGCCAAGCATTGTTCCGGCCGGCACCTCGAATGTTACGCAATCGAGTGCAGGAGTCTTCGTGCCCGCATATGTGAAGCTCACATCATTGAAGCTGATCGCCCCAGCAAACGGCGGACGAAGCCCGCCGGACGGGGTCTTGGTTTCTGACGGCCGGTTGAGTACGGACGCAACCTCGCCGACTGCGGCGCCGACTTCTTCATAATTTTCAATCAGACGTGCCAGCCCCACAAGCGGTTGCGCAACCCGCATGCTGAGCAGCATGAAGGCGAACAGGGCGCCGACCGCATAGCCGGAATTATCCGCCAGCGCCAAGTAGGAGCCGACCAGCACAATGCCGACTGACATGAAGCGCTCGATAGGAGTGACGATTGTCTGCGGCCAATTCGCCAGTTTGCCGAACGCGAGGCGCCACTTTCCGGCCTCGGCGACGCGGGCATCCCACAGCGTCTTCCGCTGCGGCTCCAGCGCGAGCGATTTTATCGTCTTGATGCCGAAGATAGTCTCACCGAGGGCCGAAGCCCTCTCAGTCTCAGCAAAGATCACCTTGGCGAATTCATGCCGCAACGGGCGCAGAAAGGCCAGGATAATGAGGCCGATGAGTCCGGCGCAGCCCAAGACCATCGCGGCCAAGGATGCGTTCAGATAGAACAGGAACGGCACCAGCACGGTCAGTGTCATGATATCGAGAAACGTAGCCAGCAACTTGCCAGTGAGGAACTCGCGAACTTTGTGGATTTCCGCGACCTTGTGCATTGTTTCGCCGGCGGGATGTCGCTCGAAATAGTCAAGCGGCAACTGAAGTAGCCGGTTGAAAACGTGCAGGTTCAGCTTTGCATCGAGCCGTGTCCCGACGATCAGCACGATGAGCCGGCGGGCGTAACCGAGGAATGTCTCAAACACCACTGCCACAGCCAGGAGCGCGCCCAGAAGTGCGAGTGTCGAGTAGCTATGGTGAGTCAAAACTTTATCCGTCACTGACATCACCACCAGCGGCGGAAAGATCGTCAGAAAGCTCAGCGTCAGCGAGGCAAGCCCGACGTCCCGCAGCGATTGCTTCTCCTGGAGGACAAGCCGTGCGAGCCACGCAACTGAGAACGGTGCGTCCGCATCCGACTGACCGTGCTTGGCCCGCAGCAGGATTGTCTCCCCCGACCAGACCTGCTCCAGCCGCATCTCATCCACGACAATGTGCGCCCCGTTTGCGGCCGTGCGGGGATCTTTGAGGAGAACGACATTTTGCTCTGCGTTTGTGCCTATCAACAAACCTGCGGTGTTGTCGGCGAACAACAACACGATTGGCCCGGTGTCCTGCACCTGCAGCCGCACGAGTTGGCGCCACCGCAGTCGCACCGCTCGCGCCCACATACCCGAATCCCGCAGCCAGGCGGCGAGCACGGCGGCTGAGGGCACATGTCCGTTGGGCGCCTTGGGAAACGCTCCGGGGTCGAGCTCAATGCCATGGAACCGGGCCGCGGCAACAACGGCCCGCAGGCGCGGGTGACAGTCTTCGTCGACGTGCCGCCGTTGTGCGGCGGCAACACTGACGACCGTGCCGCGTCCAGCAGCGGAATTCATCTGGGATACGAACTGCGGATACTGACTCTTAGTGTCGAAGGATTCCCCGCCAGATATCTCCACAAGCGGCCCTCCCATAGATCCCGGCAACCCGAGTATGGAACGATCAGCCGGACTCGCCGGGATGCCGCCCCGGAACGTTCGTCTTCTGCGGCGGGCGCGCCCACGTGAATTGCATCGCTCGCCGCCCGACCGCGGATGGTGCTTCGGGCCCCGCAAGATTAGCCCAGGTTGGTCGCTGGGCTCTTGGCAGTCCACTTCGGTCTTCACCCATGCATTAAGGTCACCGATCCTGGGACACCTTGCATTGCCGTGGTCGGCTCCGAGGCGAACATTGACGGACGAGAGCCCATCATTGCACTGCTCGATTGGGAGTTGCTCGCCCCCTGCATTGAGATCACCGATTGATGCGAGTCAGGCGCGGCTGCCAAAGTGCCGAACAATCCATGCGCCTCGTTCTGCACTCCTGCGGTAAAGTAGATTTTGCTCGGGTCACTCGCGCCCCCATTACCGGGGATAAGCGCCCATAGGTCTCCGATCGCTATTGGTTTTCCATTGGCGTCGAGCAACTTGCCCAAGAAGTGATCGGTCTTCGGGTCGAAGACATTGATGGTGCCGTCGCCGAAATTTCCGACAAGAAGATCGTTGGAGAATTTTCCGAAATCGGAGGGAGCGATCGCCAATCCCCACGGAGAGTCAAGTGGTCCGCGGGACGCTACTCTGTGCAGCAAATGTCCCTCAAGGTCGAATTCATCGACGAATCCGTGGCCTTTGCCCGCCACGTCATCCTGCTTGTCGGCATCCTGCAGCGCGAACGTTACGAACAGGTGGTTGTCGAGCACCTGCACGTTGAAGGGTGAATAGCCGTGCGGCAAATGACGATCGGTGAAGCTGTCCACTTGCGTGAAGTTCTGGTCAAAAACATCGACCGTTCCGTTCCGGAAGTTTGCCGCAAACAGGCGGGCGCCGTCGTCGGTCTGGGCGATCGCCAAGCCTTTGTAGACGGCGCCTGCTCCCCCGTTCGAATTATCGACAGCTAAAACCGAACTACCGGCATCGACATTTGGATTCCAGCCGGAAATAGTGCCGTCTTCCGTCGCAAAGATGAAGACTGAGGATCCCGTCACACCATTGCTGGTGACATTGAATCCGCCCCCCGCGACATTGAACACTTGACCGGTAGGGGCCGATGTCCCGGTTTCCCCTGGAGGCGTCGCAATCGTGATGACACTATGGCCGCCGGTAACTGTTATTGGCTGGCCGGCACCGTTGTAGATCGTTGTCACTCCTGTACCGTTGTCGGATACCCAGAACGGACTGGTTGCACTGGCAGCAACGCCCCAAGGATTGATCAGATTCGGATCGATCGTCGGCGCGGGAACGAAGCCATCCGAAACCAAATTCGTTTGCGTGAAGGCATTCTCTTCTTTGGGCTCATGATGGTGATCGTGGTGATCATGGTCGGGATGATGCGGAAAAGGTGCATTCATGAGTCCCTCCTCGTTCGCAAGCCGATGGGCTGTTGACGGCGGCTCGAAAGCACGCCTACCGCGTGGCGAAAACCCGCGCCGGAATATGTCGTTGATTGAGTGGGTTCGCAGCGCACCGAAGCGCCAACGATGGCTAGACATTCCTAGGTCCAATGTGAAAATTCAAATGGCCTTTCGTGGTACCACCTTCACAATCGAGTGAGCTCTGACCAAGGAGCTTTGGCACTTCCGAACATCACCTCAGTTCCCAAGCAATAATTATTCTACCTATGCTTTCTATCCAAGCGGCACGCTACCTCGCCCTCAAGGTTGCGACCTCATGAGACTTATTGCAGCGGCAAGTGGACCGACAGCAATTGCCGTGCAAGATTTGGAGACGATGTTTTCGTGGACGAGCGCGTTTCCGAAATAGCCCATCGTGCGCCACAGCTCGCCGCCGTCGGGCGAAACCGCGAAGAACTCGCCGACGAGCGGCCCAGATGGAAGGTGAGCGCAGATGGTACCTCTTTGCCAGCGCGCGCCGGCGACGACGCAGGCCATGGCGAAACGGCCTACGCGATGGAATAAACGAACTACGCGATGGAATGGCGCCGCACCTCACACCTTAGGGTTCGCAGGTTCAATTAACTCCTATCCCCGTGGGCTCCTAACGGCCCCAAGGCCGATCCCCGCTGGGGCCGTTCTTTTTGTGCCCGGCGGGTTGGCGATCGGCAGCGACGGTCGACGATTTCTCTGTCGCCGGCTTGTAGGCACATGTCCTGATCGCGTATTTCGTGGCGCTAACGCCGATGTATCCAATTCGTTCGTGAAGGCCGATATGCAGCGGCAGGCCGCAGGGCGGCAGCCTTAACGCCATATGAGCGACAGCAGTAGCGCGAGCGCGAGCAGCGCGGCCACACCCTGCCAGCAGCGGACCGGGGAGCGTTCATAGAAGGTGCGGGGCCGGCGCGGCGCGACGGAAGTGCGCGCTGGTCCCGCCTCCATCTCCGCCGCCGCGACTTCGCTCACGTCCCGGAAACGCTCGGCCGGATCCTTGGCGATGGCGCGGGCGAGCGTCGCCTCAAGCCAGGCGGGCAAGTCGGGGCGCAGAGTCTCAAGCGGCTTCGGCCGGGCTCGGCGCTGCGGGGCGTACCCCCCTTTGCTAATCGGTATCGTGCAAGCCCGAGCGATACTCGATCCGTGCATTGCGGCCGACGGTCAAAGCCAATTGCTGCAGCACGCGCACGAACGCCGCTTGCTACTGGGTAAGGCCGTTCGAGTCAGCTTCGGGTCAATCGCGTCGGATTCGCGATGTCCGCCATATGTCCGGTTATCGGGTAATCTCGGAAATGCCGGTTGGGTGTTGAAAGCGTCGGGATTGGAATGATTCAAGCTCCTAAACTGGAGCCTCGAACCACGCGATATGAAACTTACGGAATATGAATGGGCCGCCATCAAGCCGTTCCTCCCAAACAAACCGCGTGGCGTGCCCCGTGTGAACGACCGGCGCGTCCTCAACGATATCTTTTTCGGTCTTGCGATCAGGCGCGCCATGGCGCGATCTGCCGGAAACCTTTGGCCCCTAGCCGAAGAAGCTCTTTGATCAGTGATCCCACAACATCTCCTGGAGTATTTCCTCGACCGAGTGCGGCGAGATTCCAAGTTCTCCAAATCCCGGCACCCCTGGGGAGGACACGTTGTCGACCTGCATCAGTTCCACCTGATTCCGAGTGATGGGCGGGCTCGGGAGCATTTCCGCGAACCAAGCCACGGCGTGCCAAGCGGGAAATGGGATGGGAATCAATCTGGGCTTAAGGCTGGCTTCATGTGCAACGGCTCTGAGCAATTCCTCGTAAGCGTAGACGCGAGGGCCGCCGCACTCGAACGTGGTCGCATGCCCTTCCGTCTGTTGCAGCGCCCTTGCGATCGCGTCCGCCACATCTTCTACATAGGCCGGCTGCAGTCTCGTGAGGCCGCGGCCGAACATCGGATAGATTGGAAGCCGTTGGAGGAGCTTGAGGATAGGGGTGAGAAACGAGTTGTCCGGTCCGAACATCACTGCCGGACGGATGAGAAGTGCATCTGTGAACGCGGCCCGGACCGCCAGTTCGCCTTCGCCACGCTTGCGGATATAGAGCGATGTCGAGGCGGCATCGGAGCCGATTCCTGAAACATGGGCGAGGCGCTCCACTCCCGCTCGGCGTGCTTGAGCCGCTACCCGTTCGGCAGACACGACATGCACGGAATGATAGGTCTCCTGTCCGTGCTCGACGTAAAGACTGACCGCATTCACCACACCGTAAGCGCCGGCAAGCGCATCGGAGACTGATCGCTCGTCGTGAATGTTGGACGCGACCGATTGAACCTGCGGATCATCAAGACCAAACAGCCTGTGATCCCGGCCCGGATGCCTCGATGCAATCCGAACGGAAAACCCGTGCTTACGGAGATGCCGAACGACGCGGCGGCCGAGAAAGCCGGTTCCGCCGAACACGGTGACGGTGCGCTCGTTCATGGCCGTCGTGGCTCAGAGTCGCCAGCTCCTGTCGGGGGCCGTCTCGGCCGTACGGTTCACGTCACTCACACAGTTCCTGAACAAAGGTGAGTGATGCGCACACCGCCCACCTCCTTCTTGCTTATGCCGGTCATCTTTCTCCTCCCGTGGAAAAGTCGGTGGCATGCGCCTTCAAGTGGTGGCATTCAACAACCGAACAATCATCGCGCGATGTGTCGGAAGATAACGCGCGCGCGCCGTTGCGGAACGGGCTACGCACGCGCTGGTTCGTAGAGGAATACTGTCGTTCAATTCTGAACCAACTGATACCCAGAATGACAGATTTGCAGTCCGTCAGAATGGGCTAGACGCCCAAGCCCTGGTCCCGCGAGTTCGGCGGGTTCCGCGCGCCCGCTCGGCTCCCAATCCCAACAGTCCCGCG
>DATDMA010000154.1:0-17978 GCA_036519015.1 Pseudolabrys sp.
GTGGCTTCACTCCTTGGATACACCCCCAGCGCCTTTTCGGTGATGATGCGGCGCAATGCCGGGACGACACCCCAATCGCTCCGTCATCAGCTCATGACCGACGGCTTTGCCGCCAGCGAACTCGGTCAAGCCGTCCACTGATCGCGCCTGACGCGGTCGAGCTTCGTCCACAAACGAACCGCATGCCGGGGCGTTCGCGCCGCCGCGGGCTGTCCGAATCGCAAAACAGTTTGTCGCCCCGCACGTCGCCGCGAACCTTGCCGGCGGGCAACGGCACGGTGTACGCGTGGCCCAACCCACACCCGCGAGTAGTAGGCGTAAAGACAATGGACCACGAGATTTCCGAAGAACAGCGCATGATGCGGCAGAGCTGCCGCGGCTTCGTCGACGACGTTGTCCTCCCGTTCATCCGCGACAACTGGAAGCGTGAATGGGACATGGTTCCTGGCAACCGCCTTCCGCCCGAGATTCTCAAAGGTGCCGACGCTATCGGCGTTCGGACGCTCGGCGTGCCGGAGGAGTTCGGCGGCATCGAGCTCGACCCGGCCTCCGAGGTGCAGACCTTCGCGCTGATTTCCGAAGAGATCGCACGCGGCGATTCCGGGCTGGCAGACAAGCTGGTGCAGAACTGGAAGGTGTCGGTGCTCCTGCGCGAGCTGGCTCCGAAGCACCTGCAGAAAAAGTGGTTTGCGCGCTTGCTGGAGGATCCGCAGTTCCTGCTCGCCCACTGCCTGACGGAGCCGCGCGGCGCCTCGGACCGATGGTTGCCGTACAACGTGCCGGAGGCCGCCATGACCACGCGCGCCGTCAAGGACGGCAACGAGTGGGTCATCAACGGCCGAAAGCAATTCATTTCGAATGGCTATGACGCGAGCCTTTATGTCGTCTATGCCAACACCAACCCGAAAGTCGGGATGCTGGACGGGACGTCGAACTTCCTCGTGCCGCGCGACACCCCGGGCCTCACGGTCGCGCGCTGCAACGAGACGCTCGGCTGCCGCTTCATGAACAACGGCGAGCTGGTGTTTGAAGACATGCGGATTCCGGAGGAGCACCTCCTGACGGAAGGTAATGCGCTACGCAAGGCGACCAGCTACTTCCGCGCCGGCAAGATCATCCAGGCCGCCAAGACTCTCGGCGTCGGCGTCCGCTGTTTCGAGGTCGCGTCGGATTACACGCAGAACTACGTCCAGGGGGGACGCATCCTGATCAAGCATCAGGCGGTGGCGCTGCGGCTCGCCGACATGGCCACGCGTATCGAGGCGGTTCGCGCGTTCGTCGATCGGGCATCGCGCGCGGTCGACGGAAAGAGCGCCGACGCAGACGTGCTCTGCAATATGGCCAAGTTCTACTCCTCCGAGGAGATCATGAAGGTCGCGCAGCACTGCGTCGAGCTGCATGGCGGAAACGGTATGATGCTTGAGTTCGGCGTCGAAAAACTGTTCCGCGACGCTGCGATCTTCCTCCACATGGACGGCACGGTCGACGTGACGAAGATGAAGATCATCAAGGCCATGTTCCCGGAAACCGCCGGGAAATATGCCGGGCCGGAACAGTAAACGGACGCACCGGGCTCCGGTGGATCAAGCAAGGTGGCGCGGAGCATGAAGATCATCGTTGCCGTCAAGCGTGTCGTTGACTTCAACGTCAAGATCCGCGTCAAGCCCGACGGTTCGGGCGTCGACCTTGCCAACGTCAAGATGGCCATGAACCCGTTCGACGAGATCGCCGTCGAAGAGGCGATCCGTCTGAAGGAAGCCGGCAAGGCGACCGAGATCGTGGCGGTGTCGATCGGGCCGGCGCAGGCGTCGGAAACGATCCGCACCGCGCTTGCCATGGGCGCCGATCGCGGCATCCTGGTGAAGACTGACGGGCCCGTGGAGCCGCTGGCGGTCGCGAAGATCCTCAAGGCCATCGTCGATGCGGAGAAGCCCGACCTCGTCATACTCGGAAAGCAGGCAATCGACAACGACAGCAACCAGACCGGGCAGATGCTGGCCGCCCTGCTCGGCTGGCCGCAGGGCACGTTCGCCTCCAAACTCGTGATCGGCGGCGACGGCGACGGCAACAACGTCACAGTGACGCGCGAGGTCGACGGTGGTTTACAGACCGTCACGCTGAAAGCGCCGGCGATCGTCACGACGGATCTGCGTCTGAACGAGCCGCGCTATGCTTCGCTGCCGAACATCATGAAGGCGAAGAAGAAGCCGATCGAGGAAACGGCGGCCGACGCTTACGGCGTCGACATCACGCCGCGGCTTCAAGTTCTCAAGACGACCGAACCGCCCGGCCGCAAGTCCGGCGCCAAGGTCGGCTCGGTGGCCGAACTGGTCAGCAAGCTCAAAGACGAAGCGGGGATACTTTGACGATGACCACGCTTCTGCTCGCCGAGCACGACAACAAGTCGCTCAAGGATTCGACCAATAAGGCGCTCACGGCCGCGAAGGCGGTCGGCGGCGATGTGCATGTGCTGGTCGCCGGCAAAGGCTGCGGCGCCGTCGCCGAAGCTGCAGCCCGGCTCGACGGCGTGCGCAAGGTGCTGATCGCCGAAGCCGATATCTACGAACGCATGCTGGCCGAGCCTTTAACGGCGCTAGTCGTGTCGCTGGCTGCGAATTACGACACTCTCGTCGCGCCGGCCACCAGCACCGGCAAGAACGTCATGCCGCGCGTCGCCGCCCTGCTCAACGAGATGCAGGTCTCCGATATCGTCGCGGTTGTCGCGCCGGACACCTTCGTGCGGCCGATCTATGCCGGCAATGCCCTGCAAACCGTGAGAGCGTCCGGCAAAATCAAGGTGATCACCGTCCGCACCTCCGCGTTCAAGGCCATGGGCGAGAGCGGCTCCGCGCCCATCGAGACCATCCCGGCCGGCGACGATCCCGGCCTCTCGTCCTTCGTCGGCGAGGAACTCTCGAAGTCCGACCGCCCCGAGTTGACCTCGGCGCGCATCATCATCTCGGGCGGGCGCGCGATGCAGAACCGCGAGAACTTCGCGACCTACATCGCACCGGTCGCCGACCGCCTCGGTGCCGCCATGGGCGCCTCGCGCGCCGCGGTGGATGCGGGCTACGCGCCGAACGACTGGCAGGTGGGTCAGACCGGAAAGGTTGTCGCACCCGACCTCTACATCGCGGTCGGCATTTCCGGCGCAATCCAGCATCTGGCCGGCATGAAGGATTCCAAAGTCATCGTGGCGATCAACAAGGACGAAGAAGCGCCCATCTTCCAGATCGCCGATTATGGGCTGGTGGCCGATCTCTACCAAGCCTTACCGGAACTCGACGCCGAGTTGATCAAGTCCGGACGCTGATCGCCTGTCCTGTCCGGCGCCGTCTCGATCCGCTCTGCCTCGACCGGCTGCTGCCCGGCGAGCGCGCCGAGGAAGCGCTTCACACCGGGCACGTAAGCGTGCGATCGAATGCGGCTGCTTAAAGCATGATCGTCTTACGCGGAAGCGTATCCGGCATTTGCGATGTAGTCTGCGGATTCCTCAGGCGAGGAACCCTTTAATCTCAATCGCCCCAATCCATCACATCCATTTTTCGACCGAGCAAATATCAATCACCCGGCACGCGTCCTTCGCTGGTCAGCAACAGTTACGTCCGGCGAAATTCGAGAAGCGTTAGACAGAACGTGCGCCGGCTTAAGATTGCCCATGGCGTCATCCTGCCTGCTGTTGTATCGACATCGTCCTCAACCCACTACCGGATCTACAGCATTCTTTGGGAGCAGCACGGCCATGTCCTACGCAGAGCGCCGCCAGAAATTCCGCCGTATTCTTAATGGTGATAGCTGCGTACATCCTGCCTCGGTCTTTGATCCGTTGTCTGCACGGATTGCCGAACACATCGGCTTCGAAATGGCGATGTTTGCAGGGTCGACGGCATCGCTCACTGTGCTCGGCGCACCCGATTATGTGTTATTGACCGCAACCGAATTCGCGCAGCAGGCCCAGCGCATTTGCCGCGCGATGAATATGCCACTGCTTGTTGACGCGGACCATGGCTACGGCAACGCCTTGAACGTAGCGCGAACCATCGAGGATCTTGCCATCGCGGGCGTGTCCGCCGCCACGATCGAGGATACTTTACTTCCGACCCCGTTCGGTGCGACTGGAAAGGCACATCTCATCTCCATCGAAGAAGGCGTTGGCAAAATGCGCGCCGCATTGATGGGACGGCCCGAACCTGCTTTCCATGTTGTTGGACGCACAAGCGCCCCCATCATTTCCAATCTAGACGACACGGTTGCTCGGCTGCTCGCGTACGAAAAAGCGGGGGTAGACGCCCTGTTCATCGTCGGATTGAAGACCGTCGACGACCTCCGCGTCGTCTCTTCGGCGACGAAATTGCCCCTGATTCTTGCGAGCAGCGTTGCCGATCTGACTAGCACCGATCTTGCTGAGCTACGCGTGCGCATCTGCCTCCAAGGTCATCTCCCAATCATGGCCGCGGTACAGGCGATCTATGACACGATGCGAGCGCTTCGCGACGGGACAAAGCCAACCGAGATCAAGGGCACCGCACCTGCCTCATTGATGACGACTCTCACCCAGCAAGCCAAATTCGATGAACAGTCTCGCTTGTTCTTGAGGTGACAGAAGGAGAACCTCACTCTTGCAGAACCGTCGCGCAGGGAACTGCAGCTCGGGGGCCGGCATAAAAACGACGTTGGGTATCGGGCGCGGAAAGGCCCGCCTCGCTTTGATCCCGATTTGGTCTATCTCGCGTTAGCAAAGCGAACTGCGACTGACTGAATATGATCGGGATCGAGATCGGCGTGCTGCGCAGTCCATGCCTCAAGAAGCGCATCGCAGCCGAGAGTAGCTCGTATCAGAAAGGCACTAAATTTTTCGAGGAATGTCGCAGGCATATGGACGAGCATGACACAACGCACGCAATGGGCTGCAATACAGGCAAAGATCAGACAACCATGGCAATGTCGCGCAAGCAGAAGGCCAGCCGTATGGACTAACACTTTGTGGGAGGAAACCATAACGGACGGGCGTCATGACAGTCCTAAGCCACCCCATCACGATTCCGGACAGCAAGCTCGCGCGCGAGATCACAGAGAACGTTCGCGACACCGAGTCCGAGTTGCTGTTCAACCATTCCAGCCGGGTCTATCTGTTCGGCGCGCTGGCTGGCGAGCATCGCGGCCTGAAATTCGATCCGGAATTGCTCTATGCCGGCGCTATGTTTCACGACATGGGGCTGACCAAGGCCCACAGCAGCGCTGACGAACGCTTCGAGGTGGACGGCGCCAATACGGCGCGGGATTTCCTGAAGCGGCACGGCATCTCGCAGGCCGACATCGACACCGTCTGGACAGCGATTGCGCTTCACACCACGCCCGGCATCCCGAAGCACATGCATCCGGTCGTTTCCCTCCTCACCGCTGGTGTCGAAATGGACGTGCTGGGCCTAGCCTATGGCGAGTATTCCGATGTCGAGCGCGGGGCGGTCGTACGGGCGTTTCCGCGAACGCCGCATTTCAAGGAAGACATCATCCAGGCTTTCTATGACGGCATCAAGCACAAGCCAGAGACCACCTTCGGCAACGTGAAGGCCGACGTTCTCGCCGACAAGGACCCGCATTTCCACCGCGGCAATTTCTGCAGTGTCATCCGCGAATCCAGGTGGCGCGGCTAAGCGCCAAGGAGCCCTTTGCCGAAATTTCAGGCCTGCCGGGCTCAAGGGCGCGCCGGGCTGACACCGTCCAAAAGGCTCCGTAACTGACATTGAGAATCCTTTCTCTAAGGAGACCCAAGCACCATGTCCGAGCAGAAGCCGTTCACAAACGCCACCGGAGCACCGGTGGCCGACAACACCAACATCCTGACCGCCGGCCCCCGTGGCCCCGCGTTGCTCCAAGATATCTGGCTCATTGAGAAGTTGGCGCATTTCGACCGCGAGGTGATCCCCGAGCGCCGCATGCACGCAAAGGGATGGGGCGCGCACGGCACCTTCACGGTGACGCACGACATCGCTCGCTACACGAAGGCCAAAATCTTTTCCAAGATCGGCAAGGAGACGCCGATGTTCGTCCGCTTCTCTACCGTCGCGGGCGAGCGCGGCGCGGCCGATGCGGAACGCGATATCCGCGGCACCGCCCTCAAATTCTATACCGAGGAGGGTAACTGGGACATCGTCGGCAACAACACGCCGGTGTTCTTCTTCCGCGATCCGCTGCGGTTCTCGGACCTGAACCATGCCATCAAGCGCGACCCGCGCACCGGGCTTCGCAGCGCGGACAACAACTGGGACTTCTGGTCGCTGCTGCCCGAGGCGTTCCATCAGGTTACGATTGTCATGTCCGACCGTGGCATTCCAAAGAGCTTCCGCAACATGCACCTGTTCGGTAGCCACACCTTTTCGATGATCAATGCTGCCAACGAGCGCGTCTGGGTCAAATTTCACTTTCGCTCGCAGCAGGGTATCGCGAACCTTACCGACGCCGAAGCCGAGGCCGTCGTCGCCAAGGATCGCGAAAGCCATGGGCGTGACCTGCTCAACGCGATCGATACGGGCGCCTTCCCGCGCTGGACGCTTTTCATTCAAGTGATGACCGAGGCTCAGGCGAAGACTCATAAACACAATCCCTTCGACGTGACCAAGGTCTGGCCGAAGGCGGAGTATCCGCTGATCGAGGTCGGCGTGATGGAGCTCAACCGTTACCCGGAGAATTTTTTCGCGGAAGTCGAGCAGGCCGCCTTCTCGCCCGCCAACATCGTGCCCGGCATCGGCTTCTCGCCCGACAAGATGCTCCAGGCGCGGCTCTTCTCCTATGGCGACACGCAGCGTTACCGGCTCGGTATCAACTTCAACCACATCCCCGTCAACGCGCCCCAATGCCCGTTCCAAAGCTATCACCGCGACGGCAAGATGCGGACCGATGGCAACCTGGGCAAGACGCTCACCTATAACCCCAACAGCGCGGGCCTCTGGGACAACCAGCCGGATTTTGCCGAGCCGCCGCTCGCCCTCGAAGGGGACGCAGCGCACTGGGACCACCGTGTTGAAGACGACCATTGGGAGCAGCCGGGCAACCTGTTCCGGAAGATGAATCCCCAACAGCAGCAGGTGCTGTTCGAGAACACGGCGCGTGCGATGGGCGACGCTCGGATGGAGATCAAGCAACGCCATGTCGCGAATTGCACACGGGCGGACCCGGCCTATGGCGCCGGCGTTGCGAAGGCTCTCGGGCTCAATCCGAAGCCAAAGTGACCGTTGTCACTACGGCGGGTCGCCCTGGGCGGGCCGCGGCGGCCACGCTCGCCGTCGTCGGGCGCGGGTAAAATTGCGGACGGCAGCGGTAACTTGTGCAGTCAGCCTGACAAATTCAGGATCCAATTCGCGACTGACCTTCCGAAAGCGAGACGAAGCTGATGGCCGCGACCCAGCGCCCGCTTGCGGAAGGCGCCATAACGGAGGTGTCCGGTGTTCCCGCCTGGAGAGCGATCCTCTCTTGGTTCATCTTCGGAACCCGCGACAACAGCATTTCACACTGCATTAAGACGATGCAACCGGCGCCTGGCCGGAAGTGCTTTGTGTCGCCGCACCATAACCTGTCGGTCTGCAAACCGCATTCATCAGGCGCAATTAGGTCTAAGATCCATCGGCCGTTTGAACCACGCGACGGTTGGTCAGGTCTTTGCGCGCGCTTTCGCCACCAGCCGGCGCCGCACTGCGACCCATCTCATCCGAAAGATGAGTCTCGCTAACCGACGCGATTGCCTGGACCGTGTTGTCGTGGTCGGTGAGCGGCATCTTCGCCATCGCTTCGCTCTTACGCGACCTACTACAATCAGGCTCGGACAATAACTCCCGTGATAGAGGCTACGGCGCAAGTTCTTCCAGAGAGCGTTCGCGTGTTTCGATCATGCGCGTCGCGGCGATCGCGCCGATTGCACAGACAACGGCGAACAGCAGGAAAACGGCGCCGATACCGTGCGAACCAAGCACGACGCCGACCACCGCCGGCCCCGCGGCCGACGCGAGCCGCAGCCACGACGTCGCCAGGGCGGTGCCGACCGCGCGCATACGGGTCGGATAGACCTCCGGCGTGTACAAGTAGAGCAGCACCGTCGTCGTTCCTATGAACCCGTAGGCGGATGAGCCGAACAGCATCAGCGCGCCCGCCGTCTGTGCGCCGTGCAGCCACAGCGCGCCGAGCAGGCATCCGGCGATCACGAACGTGCCGGTCGCCCAGGCGCGCCGCCCGACTTTGTCGATACACAGCGCACAAACGACCGCCATGCAGGTGCTCAGTACGTTGGACAACGACGCGGTGCGCAGCGACTCCTGCAGGCCCATATGATAGACGGTCTTGTACAGGCTCGGCAGCCAGTTGTTCAGCCCGTTCGCGACGAAATACGAGGTCGCCCACAACACCCAGACGATCAATGTGCGACGCCGGTAAAATGGCGAAAACAGCTCGGTCCAGCGGCTCTTGCGTAAGCTGTCGGCCCGTCGCTGCGCTGCAAGGCTTTCAACGATTTCACCGTACACGGCTGAATTAGCCGCAGAATCGGCCGGCGCGTTGCGCAGCGGTGTGCTGGCCTCGATACGCTCGATGATCCGTTCGGCTTCGTCGTAGCGGCCGCGCGCTATCAGCCAGCGCGGCGATTCGGGCAGACGGCTGATAGCCCACACAATCAGCAAGCCCGGGACGCCGCCGATGAAGAACATCATCTGCCAGCCGAACCGCGGCACGACGAAGGCTCCGATCTGCGCGGCAGCGAGTAGTCCGATGGGAAAGATCAATTCGTACAGCATGAAAAAGCGGCCGCGGCCGCGTGCATTCGACAGCTCGTTGATATAGGCGGCTGCTACAGGTACTTCGCCGCCGACGCCAATGCCCTGGATGAAACGGCAAATGAAGAGTGCATTGAAGCTGCCCGTGAACGCGCACACAAGGCCCATCACGGACATCAGCGCGGTCGTCGTACTTGCGCTGCGCACGCGGCCATATTTTTCGGCAAGCCAACCGAACAGTAACGCTCCAATAACCTGGCCGAGGTAGCCGGAGGCGATGAGCACACCGATCTGCGTCGAATTGAGGTGCCATAGGCCGATCAGCACCGGAAGGATGAACGCGAGAGCCAGCGCGTCGAATGCATCAAAGAATGTCGCACTGCCCATCACGATACGTGCCTTGGTGTGCCATCGGCTGAACGGCACATTGCCAAGTCGCCACAATAGTTCGGCCGAACGCATATCGTCTGCCGCGCCGTGTGTCGGCGCGAGCGAAGCCGGAGCGCGGTCTGGAGTTACCGCTGCAATTCCGGCATCCTCGTTATCCATTCTTCTTGCCATCCTTGTCCTCTTGGTGTCTTATTTTTATTGTTCGGTCCGCGCTGGAACGCCCGGGGGCTTTCTCAATCGCACCGCCATTCGTTCGTGCTAAACGAGCGTAACGTCCGGCTCAGCCGCTCCAGCACAAATTGCCTGATGCCGGCATTGTCGGCCTTGGCCTCGGCATTCTGTTCAAGCGCCGTCAGTAACAGAAGAATGCTCCAATCCGCTTGCTCGTTCTTGCGCGCGTTCCGCTCAAGAAATGCAAGCACCTCGGGGCGGCGCAGCTTTTCCGCGTCGGCAATGATGTAGTCGACGATATCCTGCTCGTAGCTCTGCAGATGCAATGTGACGCCACCCATCCCGCATGAGCACGCGGCGCCGAGCGATACGTGCCGGCGCGAGACCGTCGACCACAGAGTCGCGAGCTCGCGCACGTCTTGTTCGCTGCCGCCGGTGTTGGCTGTCATCAAGCAGCTTCGACCGACGCGTCGCGCAGTTCTGCGCGCAAGCGGTCGGTCGCATCGGCATCGAGGGCGTTCGATACGTCGACGACCACACCATAGACTTCCCGCGCAACGGCAACGCTGACATAGCCTTCCTGTACATCGAGCGCCACCAGCGCCGGGGCGCGCTCAAGCGGATCGCCGAAGCCACCGCCGCCGCCCGAACGCATCATGTACGCGTCGCCGCGGGCGAGCCGCACGTTGAAGACCTTCGCATTCGGCAGGTCGAATTCCCATTGCCCGCGGTGCCGGATGCCGATGCTATTGCCTGCCGCTTCCTTGCCGCCATGCAGCCCCCACGGCTTGCAGTGCACGCGATCGATTCGCGTCGTGACCGAGAACGGCGCGAGCGCCTGCACCACCATCTCCGCGCCGAGGCCACCGCGCTGGCGGCCGGCGCCGCTGCTATCGTCACGGATCCCGTAGCGCTCGACCAACACCGGGTACTTTGCCTCGAGCTGCTCGGTCGGGCTGTTATGGGTGTCGCCGTCGTTGATACAGACGGTGACCGACATACCATCCTCTCGCGCCTTCGCACCCCAGCCGCCACCGAGCGGCCCGATGCCGACGATGTAGAGCTTGCCGTCGGACGGCGAGAGGCCATGGATATTGGGAAACACGAGGTCTGCATGATGTCCCGCAATGACCCGGTCGGGAATCGCGTCAGCCAGCGCCTTGAAGATCGTGTCGATCACCGTCATCGGGAAGGTCATCCACACCCGCATGGGAAATGGGCGCTCGGCGCTGACCACGGTACCCATCGGCATGATCACCTTCAGCGGGCGGAAGCTGCCGTCATTGACCGGATACTCGGTCGGCGTCGTCAGGCATTTAAATGCGACCTGCGCACAAGCGATGCCGGTGGTGAAGCCGGAATTATAGAACCCGCGCACTTGCTTGCTGACTTCGGAGAGGTCGATCGTCATCTCATCGCCCTCCTTAATTACCTTGACCTTGATCGGAATGCGCTGACCCACGTCGACTCCGTCATCGTCCATGAATGATTCGGCCTCGTAGACCCCGTCCGGAATCGAGCGCGTGTTCGCGCGCGCGACTGCTTCTGACTGATCCATGATTAGCGCAATCGAGCCGAGCACGGCCTCTCGCCCGTAGCGATCGACAAGTTCAATAAAACGCCGTTCACCGGTGGTGATCGCGGTGATCTGCGCGCGAAGATCGCCCATCGCCTTGTCGGCGAGCCGCACGTTCATCGCAATGATGTCAACGAGATCCTGGTTCACCACACCTTCCTTGCGGTACTTCATGATTGGCACCTGCAAGCCTTCGGAATAGATATCGGTAGTGACCTGGCCGAGCGTGCCGCCGACATCGAGCCAATGCGCCATGCAGCAGGCGAACGCAATCAGATCGCCGCGATGGAAAATCGGCAACGTGAAGGTGAAGTGGTTCAGGTGGCTACCAGTTGTGTAAGCGTCGTTGGTGACGAGGATGTCGCCCGGCTTGATCTGATCGAGGCCGAAATGGCGAATCTTCGCCTTGACCGTCTCCGACATGCCACGGATGAACATCGGCAGGCCCAATCCGATCGACACCGTCTCTCCGGTCACCGTGAAGAGGCCAACCGTGAAGTCGAGCGCTTCGTAGATGATCAGGTTGTACGCGGTGCGCGTCAGGTTGGTCTTCATCTCCTCGGTAACCGCGAGCAGGCCGTTACGGATGATCTCGACCGTGACAGGATCAACGGTGGCGGCGCGGGTTTGAGTGGTCATCGTGCATCACTCCCGATCGCGAGTTGCAGGTTTCCGAATGCGTCGACCGCCAGTTCGTCGCCGGGTTGAACGACGGTGGTCGATGCGTGTTCTTCGATCAGCGCGGGCCCGGCAACGCGATTGCCGGCGCGCAACAGCGAGCGGAGATAGACCGGCGTGTCGACGAAGCCGCCGGCCCCGCGAAAATAGACGGGCTTGCGCGCGCGCAGCGCGTCGCCCGGCGGCTCAGGCTGGCCCTCTTCGACCGCCTGGCGCGGCGGCTTGCGCATCGTGCCGAGCACCGTAGTGCGCAGGCTGACCAGATCGGCCGGCTCTTTGGGAGCCGAGGTGCCGTAACGGATTGCGTGCACCTCGTCGAAACGACGCTTGATCGCCTCGCGGTCCCGCGCCTCGAAGAATGCGCCCGCCAAGTCGACCGTCACCGCATGTTCCTGACCGACGTAGCGCATGTCGGCCGCCCGCGCGACGACGATCTGCTCCGGCCGGACGCCCGACTGCGCGATTGCCGCCTGCCCCTCATCTTCCATTGCCGCGTAGATCGCCTCGATCTCATCGAACGATACATCACTGAGCTTGCGGAAGACGGAGCGCACATAATCGTAGCGCAGGTCGCTGAACAGCATGCCATAGGCGGAGAAATAGCCGGGTGCGAACGGAATCAGCACACGCTTGATGCCGAGTTCGCGCGCGATCGCCGAGGCGTGCAGCGGACCGGCGCCGCCGTAGACGACCATCACGAAATTGCCGGCATCGAGGCCGCGTTCGGTCGTGACCGCCTTGACCGCGTAAGCCATGGCAGTAACGGCGATGCGCAGAATGCCGTCGGCCGTGGCGGTCGGGTCGAGTCCGAGCGGCCCGGAGATGCGCTCGCGCATCGCGCGCGCGGCCGCCTCGGTGTCAAGCTTCATCTCGCCGCCGAGGAAGTTGTTGGCATCGAGCCGGCCGAGCAGCAAGTTCGCGTCGGTCACAGTCGGCTCGGCGCCGCCGCGGCCGTAGCACGCGGGACCTGGCATCGAGCCGGCGCTCGTCGGACCCACGCGCAGCGCGTTGCCTTCGCCGACCCGCGCGATGCTGCCGCCGCCGGTGCCGACTTCGAAGATGTCCATCATCGGGATCTGGATCGGCAACGCCTTTTCGTAGCCGCCGATCAACGCGCTACCGGTGGTGAGCGGTTTGCCGTCGCTGATCACCCCTGCCTTTGCGGTGGTGCCGCCCATGTCGAACGCGATAGAATCCGCGAGGCCCAGCTGTGCGCAGATTGCCTGCGCGCCGATCACGCCGGCCGCCGGCCCGGACTCGAGCATCCGCACGCAGTCGCGCCGCGCATGCTCGAGCGGGAACAGGCCGCCGGTCGATTGCACCGCGTAGAAATCACCTTTGAAGCCGTACTCGGCGAGATGGTGCTCAAGTTCGCCGAGGTATACCGACACGCGTGGGCCGACATACGCGTTGGCGGCAACCGTCGACACGCGCTCGAACTCCCGATATTCCTGCGACAGCTGGTGCGACGCCGACACGAACGCGCCGTCCATCTCCTCGCTGACGATCTGCTTGACGCGGATCTCGTGCTCTGGGTTGCGGTACGAATGCAGCAGCAGGATGGCGACCGCCTCGACGCCGCGGCGTTTTAGCGAGCGTGCGAGCGCGCGCACCGCGTCTTCGTCGAGCGGCTTGTGCACCGTGCCGTCGGCCAGCAGCCGTTCGCCGACTTCGAAGCGCAACGAGCGCTTCACAAGCGGGACATGCTTCGCGAAGAACAGATTGTACGCATCGGGCCGGTTGACGCGGCCGATTTCGTAGATGTCGCGAAAACCTTCGGTGATCAGCAGCGCCGTCTCAGCGCCGGTGCGCTCGAGCAGCGTGTTGATCACGATCGTCGAGCCGTGCAGGAACAGATAGCCGTTCTGCAGGTCGATGCCCGCGCCGTCGAGCGTATGCTGAATGCCGTCGACGAGCTTGCCGTGGGTTGACAGGGCCTTGCCAAACGCGAGGCGGCCGTTGGCCTCGTCGAACGAGGCGAGATCGGTGAAGGTGCCGCCGATATCGACGGCGATGCGCAGGCTGCGACCGTTGGCGGAAGCAAGTTGGGTGGTCATCAATTCAAATCCTGGTCGAAAGAGGCTGCGGATGCTCCCCGCACAGTCGGCGAAAGAAGCGGTTGGATGAGTGTGAGCGGCGGGGCGCGCTACACTTCGTCCTGCACGGTATTGCGCAGCACGCCGACACGATCGACCTCGACCTCCACGACGTCACCGGCCTTCATATAGAGCGGCGGGTCACGGCGATCGCCGACGCCGCCCGGTGTGCCGGTCGCAATCACGTCGCCGGGCGCCAGGGGCGTGAACGCAGACAGATATGCGATGATCACGGGGATCGTGTAGATCAAGTTGGAGAGCGGCGCGTTCTGCACCACCTGGCCGTTCAGGCGGGTGGTCAGCGTCATGACGGTCGGATCGGGAATCTCGTCGGCGGTGACGAGCCACGGTCCGAACGCGCCGGTACCAGGAAAATTCTTGCCCGGAATCCACTGGTGCGTGTGGCGCTGCCAATCGCGCACCGACCCATCGTTGTAGCAGGCGTAGCCAGCGATGTGCGAGAGCGCATCGGCTTCCTTGATGTATCGACCGCCGCGACCGATCACGATCGCGAGTTCGCCTTCGTAGTCGAAGCGCGTCGAGACGGCGGGACGCAGCAGAGGTGCGCCATCGCCGACCTGGCTGTCGGCGAAGCGCGTGAAAATTGCCGGATAGGCGCTGTCCGGGCGGCTCATTTCGGCGACGTGCGAGCGATAGTTCAGGCCGACGCAGAAGATCTTGGCGGGATTGGGGATCACCGGCAGCAGCGTGACGTCCGCACGCTGGAGCATTGCGCCAGACTTCTCGGCAGTGGTCTGCACCTCGGCGACCGCGTCCGCGGCGAGCACAGCACGCAAGTCGGAATAACGGCCACCCAATTGCGCACCGACGTCGACGATCCCTCCACCGTCGGCGACACCGTAGCTGACGGTACCGTGCCGTTCGAATGTCACCAATTTCACTGCGTTGTCTCCATTCGGGTCGGTCGATTTTGCCGAACTACATGCCGCGCGCTGCCTCGCGAACGACGTCGCCCCGTTCGTTGCAAAAAAGTCTAGCCAGCATGCCGCTATACCGCTAGATGCAAGGATACGAATTCAGATATACTATAAATGAGATATCCGACTGGAGGCGGTCGTGGATCGCGCGGCTTTCAAACTATTCGTCGAGGTGGCCGAACTCGGCAGCATCAGCCGCGTGGCCGCACTGCGGCAGACAGCGCAGTCAAACATCAGCAGGCAAATCGGCGAGTTCGAGCGCGAATGCGGGGCGCGGTTGTTCGAGCGCACCGGACGCGGTGTCGCACTGACCGGTTTCGGCGAACGGATCATCCCGCGCGTGCGGGCATGGCTGGCAGATACTGACCAATTACTGAGCGATATCCGCTCGAGCTCCGGCACGCCGGTCGGCGAGGTGCGAATCGGGATCTTGCCGTCGACCGCGCATCCGTTAATCACAACGCTATACATGCGGCTACGTAGCGCGTACCCCGACATCCGGCTCAGTGTACGCGAGAGCCAGCTCGGCGAAGTCGAAGCGTGGCTTGACAGTGGTCGTGTCGACTTGGCGATCCTGTTCGAGGGCGAGCATACGCTGGCCGCCGAGCGGGTGACGACACTCGCGACGATCGGCACCTACTTGGTCGGCTCACCCGATGCGAATGCCACACGAGCGGCACTCATTGAATTCCGCGCGCTCGGCAACCTGTCCCTGGTGTTGCCGGGTCGTCCGAACCGTCTGCGGGACATGCTCGACGACGAGGCGCGGCGTGCAGGCATCGTGCTGCGCACGATCCTTGAGGCCGATTCTCTGACCGTGCAGCGCGAGATCGCCGCCAGCGGGCAAGGCTATGCAGTGCTGGGACCGTACGCGATCGCACGCGACGTGCGGGCTGGCCGGCTGCGCGCTGCGCGGATCGTAAAGCCGGACCTTTCGCGGCTAGTCACATTGGCCCGCGCGCGCCAGGGGTCGCTGACGCCGGCGTTGCGGATCGTGATCATGTTGCTGAAAGAGATTTCGCTGCAGCTAGCGGATGCAGAAGAGTACCACGAGATCGAGGGAGAGCCGTCACAGTGACGCGGGCGCGCCTTCCCGGTATTGCACAATGTGCGTGACGTAGATCTCCTGTTCATGGAAGAAGAAAGGGATGAATTGCTTCATTACAATGCGGAGCGCACGCTGAAGCGCCGCGAGTGGCTGAGGATGCCAGAGGAAGGCACCGGGATTCTTGTCCACGACGTTCATTGCGAGACCGAGAGCTTCTGATCGCAATCACCTCACCACCGCACTGGTTGTGTACCGAAAACCTTATCCGCGTCGGTTAGGTGCCCCAGATATCGCCGCCATGGACAGGCGTGAAGCGATGGCTTTTCAGCGTCAGCGAATAGGTCGAGAGATCCTCGGCGCGCGCCGGGCCTGCGGCGCATGGGACCGCGGCGGCGCAAGCGCGCAGCAGGAAGGTCATGTCGGTTTCTCCGATGAGCGTTGCGAGGTCGGCTGGAAAAGTCGCTGGCCGATGAATTCACCCTTGGCGGCGCCGCGCGGCACAGCGAATGCCCCGCCGCCGACATTGGTAACGAACTGATTCATCATGTCGTAGCGCGACAACTTCTGGAAGATCTTGATGAAGCCGTTGGCCAGGTCGCGCTGATGGCAGATGAAGATCAGCCCCGCGTCGAACTCCATGCCTTGCCGCCAGGGCGGCCAGCGTTCAGCCGTGATGTTGGCGCCGTCGTTGTAAGAATAAGAGCGCCGGAGGATTTTTGTACCCTCGCGCGTCATCTGGTTCGCGATCCGCACATGAGCGTTCTCGGGGATGAGCGGATCGCCGTTGGCATCCTTCGCCTCGAGGTCGAGTGGATCGAACTCGGATTTGCCGCCGAGCGGCGCCCCGGAGAGCTTCTGGCGTCCGAAGGTCTGCTCCTGGAAGGAGACCTTCGTGCGGTCCCAATGCTCCAGCGCCATGCGCGCGCGTCGAACGACCATATAGGAGCCGCCGCGCATCCAGGCCGGCGCTTCGTCGCCGGCCCAGACGACGGCATCCATTTCTTTGGCGTCGTTGATCGCGGGATTGCTGGTGCCGTCCTTGAAGCCCATCAGGTTGCGCGGGGTCCGGCCGGCGCCGAAGTCGGAAACGAATCCCGACTGGACCCAGCGGATGTTCGCGATGCCGTAAGCGAGGCGCGTGAGCTGGCGCGCCGCGTGGAAGGCGACTTGCGGGTTGTCGGCGCAAGCCTGCACGAGGAGATCGCCGCCGGTGCGCGCGGCGACCAGTTGGTCGCCGGGGAAATGGGGCAGATCGACGAAGGCGGCCGGTCGGCCGGACCGCAGTCCGTAACGGTCGACGCCATCCTTTTCGAACAAGCCGAGCCCGAAGCCAAAGGTGATCGTGAGGCGCGAAGGCGGCAGACCCAGCACATCAGAGGAATCCGCCTCGGTCTCGTAGTCGCCTTCGCCGGGTATTTCGACCGGCCGCCCTTCGCTCAGCGCCGCGGCCGCATCGGTCCACCGGCGGAGCAGCGTCTCGACATCGGACCGTTTGGCCGTCGCGAGGTCAAATGCGGCGAGATAGGTGTGTGCCTGGGCCGGCGTCACCACGCCGGCCTGATGTTCGCCCCAAAAGGGGACGATGTCCTTGGCCGTCTCGGGGGCCTGCGGCGCTTCAAGTGCGCGCGCCACGTGCGGCGAGAGGCCGGAGCCGGCCAGCGCGGCCAAACCCGACGTCGCCGTGAGAAAACCGCGTCTCGTGGGTTGCGGCGAGTCCCGATCCGCCGATTTCATCGCGTCGCCTTCTCCAGCATGTTAGTCTCATCCTGCACGTAATAGAAGCCGCTGCCGTCCGGTGCCATGGCGAGGCCGAAGAGGTCGCCGTTGCCAGGCGGCGACTGCGCTTGGTTGGTGTCGATCCATTGCGCCGCCAATTGCTTGCCGGAGACGGGGTCGAATTCGACGACCTCACCGTTCTTGCCGTTGGTCGCAAGGATATGGCCGTTGGCAGTCACGCAAAGCGCGAGCGCGCGCTGCAGCAGCCCGCCCCTGGTGACGGTGCGGCCCGTGCCGGCGCTGTCGGTGCGCGTCGTCGCGTCGGGAATCGCCACGATGCGATTCTCGATGGCATCCGACACGTAGAGCGTCGTGCCGATCAGCGCCAATCCGGTGGGGCCGATGAGGAAAACGCTCTTGTCCGCGCGCTGAGCGAAGCCGCTGGCGACCACCGTCTGGCTCGTGACCTTCGGCGTCCCGCTCGCAGGAATCGCGAGCTGGATGCGCAGCACCGTCGCCTTGTTGACGACTACCGGATCGCCCGTGGCGGGATCGATCTTGTTGGGACCGGGAACGTCGTAGCCCGACATGCTGACGAACAGGGTC
>DATDMA010000155.1:0-4964 GCA_036519015.1 Pseudolabrys sp.
AGTGAAATTCTCCCCGAACTGCCCGTAAACGAAGTCGTCTCGACCGAGCTGGCGTTGCCAGTGATGATAGGAGTCGATTTGATAGACGAAGACGGCCCGGTGTTCGCCTCCGTGTCCGGCCAGGTCGCCTTGCCCGTCGCCGTCGATATTGAGCCGCCGAACCATCAGGGGGCCAGGGACCGGGTTCTTCCACACGCTGGTGAATACTGTTCTGCCTTGCCAGGCCACATTCTGCGGCATGCCAACATTCACCGATAGCAGTGATGGCATCTCGCTTCCTTCCGCACTGATCGGAGTCCGATTTCCAAACGCTGGCGCCCAAGCGGGTCGGCGTTCAGTTGCTCCTACGGGGCCTTGATGGCGGTCCCGGAGCGGTCGGCCATCTCTTCGACAGTAAGGTCTCGGTCGATACCGTGCTCGATCACGCGGCAATGATGTCCTGCGGGAAGTAAGCCACCGGATAGCGGCCAGGCCCGTGCAGCAGAACGACGTCCTCGCTATCGGCAATCCAGGCTCCGCCGAAGCGCACGCACATGCGGCGCGATCGCAACGCAGCTCGCAGCTCCGGAGAGAAAAACTTCGGCTCTCCCCTATGCACATAGATCGCATCGCCAACGCGAGCAGGTCGCGGCAGGTTCCCCACCGGCTGGACGTCGGACGGCGTCTAGACTCTCACCGGCATCTCGACGCGCCGGCCGGCGCCGTCGGGCTGCGGGAGCGCGGCGTGCGCATCCTTCATCGCGCCGAGCGCGCGCAGCACGCGACCGGGAAACGGCGCGACCTTCTTCGCCGCCATGTCGACGTGCAGCGTCATGGTCTCGGAGGTCGCCGAGACCCAGCCTTCGGTGGCATGAAACAGCTGCTCGAATAAATGAAAACGCTTGGCGTCGTAGTCGAGCAATTGCACTGTCACCCGCACCGGATCGTCCAGGCGCAGCTCGCGCAGATAGCGCACATGCGTTTCGACGACGACGGTCGAATGGCGGTGCCGCTCGAGATAGTCGGGCCCGACGCCGATGAGCTCATAGGCCTCGTCCACCGCGCGGTCGAACAGCACGTTGTAATAGGCCATGTTGAGATGGCCATTGTAGTCGATCCATTGCGGCTCCAATCGCATCAACGAGGATACGAAGGGCGCGAAAAACACCGGTTCCAAATCGGTACGGTCGAGCATCGTCGGTCCACCGAAAGCGCGAGCCAAAAATAAAAGCTACGACAGCGTGCCGCGCGCCGTCCACCCGCGCTTTTGCCGCCAAACTCCAGCGGTTCCATGCGCTTTACTGGAGCGCCGCAGGGGGGCAACGCACGAGATGTGGAAAAATCCCCGCCCCGTTAACCAAATCTTAACGATCCGCTGACCCGGCCGGGTTCCTCGGCTATCGTCCCACGAAACAACAGGAGGCTGAGCAATGCTTGGCAGGCTTGCTCGTGGAATGTACCTGGTCCTGGTTGCGACGATGATCGCGGCTTACGCGGTGGCGTCGGTCCGTACCGCGCCTCCGCCGCCGCCCGCGAATGACAACCAGCCGGTCGTGTACTGGTGGGCCTGACGGCAGGCGCCACCTGCCCATGCACCCTGATCGCTTGACCTGATCCGGCAACCCCGCCACGTTCGCGGCCGAAACGGGAGAGGGGACCGATGGCCGGCGCGACACCAGCGAGCGGTAGAGCGACAAGCACTCCCGCCTCAAGGCAGCGCCCCGACCGCGCGGCCGTGGCGGCCGGCGTCGCCGCGCTGACCGCGGCCTTCGGCAACCGCGTCGTCACGTCGCAGGCCGTGCGCGAGCAGCACGGCAACACCGTCACCTGGCTCGACAACGAGCCGCCCGACGCGGTGGTCTATCCGCAATCGACCGCCGACGTGCAGGCGATCGTGCGCATTTGTGCGACCCACGGCCTGCCGATCGTCCCCTTCGGCGTCGGGTCTTCGTTGGAGGGCCACGTCAACGCGCCGTTCGGCGGCGTGTCGATCGACGTCCGCGACATGAACAAGGTGATCGCCGTCCACCCGGACGACCTCGACTGCGTGGTCGAGCCCGGCATCACGCGCAAGCAGCTCAACGAGCACCTGCGCGACAGCGGGCTATTCTTCCCGATCGATCCCGGCGCCGACGCCTCGCTCGGCGGCATGGCGGCGACGCGCGCCTCCGGCACCAACGCCGTGCGCTACGGCACCATGAAGGACAATGTGCTGGCGCTCAGGGTCGTGCTCGCCAATGGCGAGGTGATCGACACCGCCCGCCGCGCCAAGAAGACATCCGCCGGCTACGATCTTACCCGGCTGATGGTTGGCTCGGAGGGCACGCTCGGCGTCATCACCCAGCTCACGCTTAAGCTGTCCGGCATCCCCGAGGCGATTGCGGGTGGCACCTGTCCGTTCCCGTCGGTGGAGGCCTGCTGCAATACCGCCATCCAGACAATTCAGTCCGGCATTCCGGTGGCGCGCATCGAATTGCTCGACGCGCTGCAAGTGCGCGCGGTCAACCTGCATTCCAAGCTCGGCCTGCCCGAGGTGCCGATGCTTTTCCTCGAATTTCACGGCACGGAGGCCTCCGTCGCCGAGCAGTCCGAACGCTTCGGCGAGATCGCGGCCGAGTTCGGCGGCGGCCCCTTCACCTGGACCGCGCGGCCGGAGGAGCGCACGCGCCTGTGGGAGGCGCGCCATCACGCCGCCCTCTCCAATTTTACCTTGCGGCCCGGCGCGCAGATGGTCGCGACCGACGTCTGCGTGCCGATCTCGCGCCTGGCCGAATGCTTCTTGGAAACGCAGGCCGACATCGCAGCCAGCCGCCTGATCGCGCCGATCGTCGGCCATGTCGGCGACGGTAATTTCCACCTCACGCTCATGGTGGACAAGACCGACGCCGACGAGGTCAAGCGTGCCAAGGCCCTGTCCGAGCGGCTTGTCGAGCGCGCGCTCGCCATGGACGGGACCTGCACCGGCGAGCACGGCGTGGGCCAAGGCAAGCTGAAATACCTCATGGCCGAGCACGGCGCCGCGGCGCTTGGCGTCATGGCCGCGATCAAGCACGCGCTCGATCCGCAGGACATCATGAACCCGGGTAAGATCGGGTCGCTGTGAATTGTCATCCCGGGCGAGCGAAGCGAGGCCCGGGACCCAGTACTCCGCAGCCTCTCTCGGCCCCCATCCTTCGAGACGGGCGCTTCGCGCCCTCCTCAGGATGAGGCGGAGAAAGACTGGACCGAATTGATGCCGAAGACGTGTGTCCCCACCCACAGCTACGACTTAGGCGACATAGATTTGCCGCCGGACACCACCAAAATAGCGTAGATTCAGGACGCTGGGCGCAAGGCACATAGGGGGCCTGTCGGCGCTGGAGTAGGCATTGCAGACAACCCTTCTCACCGTGGCGATCGCCTTGATCCTGGCGCTGGTGGCGGCGCTGGTCGCCCCGCTGGTGATCGATTGGGGTACCTATCGCGCGTTGTTCGAGCGCGAGGCCAGCCACCTCGTCGGCGTCAACGTGCGCGTGGCCGGCCCAATCGAGGCGCGGCTGCTGCCGTCGCCCCGGCTCGTGCTCCAGGACATCGAGATCGGCGGCGGCACTGAGAAGGTGCGCGCCCGCTCGCTCGGCATCGAGTTCGCGCTCGGGCCACTGATGCGCGGCGAGTGGCACGCGTCGGAGATGCATCTCGACGGCCCGCAGGTCAATATCGGGCTCGACGCGGCAGGCCGTATGCGGGCGCCGGATCTTGCGGTCGCTTTCGATCCCGATGCGCTGTCGATCGACCGGCTGAGCATCGAGAACGGCAAGCTCACGCTCACCGATGCGGCGAACGGCAGCAGCGTTACGCTCGACCGCTTCTGGTTCAACGGCGACGCGCGCTCGCTGGTCGGCCCGTTCCGCGGCGAGGGCGCGGTCACCATCGGCGGCGAGCTCTATCCCTATCGCGTCTCCTCCGGCCGCTATGGCGACGACGGCGCGATCAGGCTTCACGTCAATGTCGATCCGGTCAGCCGTCCAATGAGCATCGAGGGTGACGGCACGTTCGCGCTCGCCGACGGTGCGCCGCGCTTCGACGGCACCTTGAGTCTCGCGCGGCCGGTCGGCGTCGCCAAGCGCGGCGCGGTGGAAGTGACCCAGCCCTGGCGTTTGAGCGGCAAGATCAAGGCGACGGCGCAATCGGCGCTGATGGACAACCTCGAATTTCAATACGGCTCGGAAGACCAGGGGCTCAAGCTCACCGGCGTTGCCGAATTCAAGTTCGGCAAGCGCCCCAGCCTCAACGGCGTCCTGTCCGGCCGGCAGGTCGATCTCGACCGCGCGTTGGTGGCGACCGACGGCAATCGTCCGCCGCCGGCCGCCGCGTTGCGGCAGCTGGTCGAATTCGCCAGCGGCGCCGTCAGCCCCACATTCCCGATCCAGCTTGGCGTCGGTATCGATCAGGTCACGCTGGGCGGCAGCAGCGTGCAGAATTTCCGCGGCGATATCAGCAGCGCGACCGGCGGCTGGACCCTGGATCGTTTCGAGTTTCGCGCGCCCGGCTTCACGCAAGTTCGGTTGAGCGGCCATCTCGCCGTGGACGGCGATCGCGTCGCCTTCAATGGACCGGCCGAGGTCGATGCCGGCGATCCGAAGGCGCTCGCGGCCTGGCTGGAAGGGCGCGGCGATGTCGCGCAAGGCGATCTGCGTCCCTTAAGCCTGCGCGGCGAGGTCACGCTCGGCAGCGAGAAGATCGCAATCGAGTGGCTGAAGGCCGAGTTCGAGCGCAAAACCATTTCCGGTCGGCTGGCTTACAGCTTCGCGTCCGGCAGCAAGGCCGCCAAGCTCGAAGCCGAGCTCAACGCGCCCGATCTCGACATCGATGCCGCGCTCGGCTTCGGCAATGCGATGCTCGCCGGCTCGACCATCGAGCGCCCGCACGACATGACGATCGCCGCCGATATCGGGCGCGCGACCATCGGCGGCTTTACCGCGCGCAACGCCAGCGCCCGCGTGAAG
>DATDMA010000156.1:0-11018 GCA_036519015.1 Pseudolabrys sp.
CTCCCTATGGGAGAGGTGGAGCTTTGCCATGCCGCGATTCAATCCAGAACAATCATGCTCTCGCGCCGGTCCGGCCGGCGTCATGACCCTCCCCCTGGGCGGGGGAGGGCAGAGAGCGGATCGCCCGGCGTGACCCGGGCACGAGGAGCTGACTCCTCGTCGCTCTTTTTCTTCTTGGCGGCCTTGGCCGGCTTCTTGGCTTCCGCTTCGGCGGGAGCCTCCGTCACCTCAGGCTGCTCGTCGCCCTCGTCCTCGTCGGCGTCCTCATCGAACACGGCTTCGGCGTTCGCGCGCGCGGCGGCGGCCTCTTCCTCATCGTCCGTACGGCGCAGGGTGACGTCCTCGCCGCGGCCGATGCGCTCGGCCTCGTCGGCGCTGCGGGCGACGATGACGGTGACCGCCACCTCGATTTCCGGATGCAGCGCGAGCGGCACCTTGTACTGGCCGATCGTCTTGATCGGCGCGTTGATCGCGACCTGGGCGCGTTCGACCTCGGCGCCGTCATCGTTGAGCAGGCGCGCGATGTCGCGGGTCGTCACCGAGCCAAACAACTGGCCGGATTCGCTCGCCTGGCGCAGCACGATGTAGCTCTTGCCGTCGATCTTGGAGGCGAGCTTGCCGGCTTCGCCCTTGGACTCGAGATTGCGCTTCTCGAGGTCTTCCTTCATGCCGTCGAAACGGGCCTTGTTGTCGGCGCTGGCGCGCAGCGCCTTGCCGCGCGGCAGCAGGAAATTGCGGGCAAAGCCGTCCTTCACGCGCACGATGTCGCCCATCTGGCCGAGCTTGCCGACGCGTTCGAGCAGGATCACTTCCATTGTCGTCACTCCTTCGTCTGAACTTTGCTGTTGATGTGAACGTCTAGAGGTCGATTGATCTTTCGTGTCAGGTCGGCGCAGGCGGCCCGCGCCGGCGCTTCACGCGCGCGCGCAGACCGATGGCCGTATCGACGAGGCCGAGCACGCACAGCGCCAGCATCGGCCAGCCGAACACGACTGTTGCCGCATAGAGGCCGCCGAGCAGGAAAGGGCGGCTGTCGATGCCGCGCGTGATGTCGTGCATGACGGCGAAGCCGAGCATGCCGTAAGCCATCAGCAGGCTCGCCGACAGCACGCCGGCGACGATGCCGACGAGGCCGCCGGCAAAGCTCAAGATCACCGCGCCTGCGAGTACCGCCGCGGCCAATGGCGGAAAGGTCATCGCCGACAGCTCGGGCCAAGGCCGCTTCAGCCGGCCGGAGAAATTCACAATGCGGGCGCCGAGCCAGAGATTGAGAATGTTGGTGACGGTGGCGAGCAGCGCCGCCGCCGGCGGGATCGCCTCGACCAGGAAAGCCAGCAGCCGCTTGGGATCGGACGCGCCTGGCACCGACAGCGGCTGATCGGAGGCCGCGCCGGTCTCGATCTGCAGCATGCGCGTGAGCGCGCTGTTGAGATTGGCGCGGAAGCTGTCCGCGTCGAGGCCGAAATTGGGGATGGCGACGACGACGATCAGCGCGCCGAGAATGGCCGCCCAGATCACCAGCCGCCCGGGCGGATACCATTCAAACGGTGCGTCGTTTTTCACCGCGGCCGCGCCGTTCGCGGCCACCGCCGGCCGCGCCAGCATGGCGAGGTAAGTGAGCCACCAGGCGGGAAGCCCGGCGCCGGCGAGGAAGGCGAAGAAAAACACGCCGCCGAAGGCGACGCCGAGCGCGGATGCCGCAAGTACGCCGGCGATCAGCGCCGACCAATGGCTCCAGCCGAGCCCGGCGATCATGATCGGCAGTGGCGCCAGATAGAACAGGATGATCGAGAGCCACGAGCCGGACGTCACCGAGGCGAACAGCAAAGCTGCCGCGGCGCCAGCACCAAGACCGACCAATCCGAACTGCATCATCACGAGCTGTCCCGCTCTGCGAGCGGTTAGAGACGGATCGCTTATCCGCCCCAACCATCGGCTCCCGGGGCATCCCCGGAAGCCTCGTTACTTTCTACGTCATTCCGGGGCGCGCCGGAGGCGCGAACCCGGAATCCAGACACAGGCACATTCATTTATCGCTGGATTCCGGGTTCGTGAGCTGCGCTCACGCCCCGGAATGACAGCAACAATTACCGGATCACGTAAGGCAGCAGGCCGAGGAAGCGCGAACGCTTGATCGCCTGTGCCAGCTCGCGCTGCTTCTTGGCTGAGACCGCGGTGATGCGGCTCGGCACGATCTTGCCGCGCTCCGACACGTAGCGCTGCAGCAGCTTGACGTCCTTGTAGTCGATCTTCGGCGCATTGGCGCCCGAGAACGGGCAGGTCTTGCGGCGACGGAAGAACGGACGGCGGGCCCCGCCTTGCGATGCGAATGCCATGGCTTAGTCCTCCGTCCCTGCAGTAACTTCGTCGCTTGCTTCGTCGCGCCGCGGACGGCGCTCACCGCGGTCGCGGTCGCCGCGGTCACGGTCGCCGAAGCGGCCGCCACGATCGCCTCGATCGCCGCGGTCCCCACGCTCGCCGCGATCATCGCGATCGGACTTGCGCAGCATCGCGGAGGGGCCTTCCTCGAGCTCCTCGACGCGGATGGTGAGATAGCGCAGCACGTCTTCGCTGAGACGTTGTTGACGCTCGATCTCGTTCAGCGCGGACGACGGCGCGTCGACGTTGAGCAGCGTCATGTGCGCCTTGCGATTCTTGTTGATGCGGTAGGAGAGGGACTTGAGGCCCCAGTACTCGTTCTTGGTGACCTTGCCGCCCGCCTGCGTGATGACGCCGGTGTACTGCGTGGTCAATTCCTCGACCTGCTGCGCGCTCAGGTCCTGGCGCGCAAGGAAGACGTGTTCATACAATGGCATTGAATGCCTTTCCCTTGTTAGTCCCATGGCCTCGACCCTGGCGCCTAGCCCCTCGAGCCCTTCGGGAAAGGCTCGAATGCTCTGAAGGCGGGAACACGGGACGCCGGGCTTTTTCAGGGCCCTGCTGGCTCTTAGCGCACACGCGCCTCAATCCAGCCGTCCGTTCAGCTCCCAACCAGGATCGACGGAGTGCGGGTTTATAGGGTTTTTTCGGGCAATTGCAAGGCAAGGCCGCGGTGGCCTGCCGTCAGGCCGCCTGGGGGCCCGAATCGGCGGCGTTCGCCTGGAGCCGGTCGGCCAGCTGGACGGCTAAATCCACACCTTCCCGGATCTGCTTGGCGGTGTGCTCGCCTGGATCGCGGCTGCGGCGCATCCTGTTGAGCGCCGCCAGCAGCCGGTCGAGGCTCTGCGCCAGCAATTTCTGCCGGAAGGCGGGGTCGGTGCGCGCCCGCGCGAGGTCGTCCTCGGTCACCAGATCCCACATCGCTCGCCTTCCGGGATGGATAAAAAACCTTAGCCGGCAGAGTCTTGTCACCGGGTTACTGTGGCTCCGCAACTTGACAGAACCCGGCCCGCGGTGTCTTTCGGCGCGATTTCCAGGGGTTGGGTACGCGAAAAGGGGTGGAAGCTTGATGGCGGTGGCGTTCGTATTTCCGGGGCAGGGCAGCCAGACGGTCGGCATGGGCAAGGCCCTCGCCGATGACTTCGCCGCGGCCAAACAGGTTTTCGCGGAGGTCGATTCGGCCCTCGGCGAAAAGCTGAGCACCATCATCTTCGAAGGCCCCGGCGATACGCTCACCCTCACGCAGAATGCACAGCCGGCGCTGATGGCGGTGTCGCTCGCCACGCTGCGCGTGCTCGAAGCGGAAGCCGGGCTCGATCTCAAGCGCAATGCGCAGTTCGTCGCCGGCCATTCGCTCGGTGAATATTCTGCGCTGGCCGCCGCCGGCGCCTTCAGCATCGCCGACACGGCGCGGCTCCTGCGCGCGCGCGGTCAGGCCATGCAGAAGGCGGTGCCGGTCGGCGTCGGCGCCATGGCGGCGCTGATCGGTCTGGATTTCGACGTGGCCTCCGCCGTCGCCGCCGAAGCGGCGCAAGGACAAGTGTGCCAGGCGGCCAACGACAACGGCGCCGGCCAGGTCGTCGTCTCCGGCGACAAAGCGGCGGTCGAACGCGCTGTGGAAATCGCCAAGACCCGAGGCGCGAAGCGTGCCATGCTGTTGCCGGTGTCCGCGCCCTTCCATTGTGCGCTGATGCAGCCGGCCGCCGACGTGATGGCGGAGGCACTGTCAAAAGTCGCAGTGACGGCCCCGGTGGTGCCGGTTGTTTCTAACGTGCTCGCCAAGGCGATCCAGGATCCGGCCGAGATCGTGCGCGCTCTCGTCGCGCAGGTGACCGGCACTGTGCGCTGGCGCGAGTCGGTTGCTTATATGGCCCAAGCTGGGGTGACCACATTCCACGAGGTGGGCGCCGGCAAAGTGCTGAGCGGTCTCGTCAAGCGCATCGCCGAAGGCGCGAGCGCCGGCGCGATCGGCACGCCCGCCGATGTTGCCGCTTTCAAAGCTGCCGCGGCTGTTCAGGTTTAGCCGGCAGCGAAGGAGAATTTTTGATGTTCGATCTTACGGGCAAGACGGCGCTCGTCACCGGCGCGAGCGGCGCTATCGGCGGCGCGATCGCCCGCGCGCTGCATGGCAATGGCGCGACGATTGCCATTTCGGGCACCCGGCGCGAGCAACTCGACACGCTTGCCGGCGAACTCGGCAGCCGCGTGCATGTGCTGCCCTGCGATCTTGCCGACAAGGATGCGGTCGAGGCCCTGGTGCCGGCGGCTGAAGAGGCGATGGAAAAGCTCGACATCCTGGTCGCCAATGCCGGCGTCACCAAAGATAATCTTTTCGTCCAATTGCGCGACGAGGACTGGGAGAAGGTGGTCGGCGTCAATCTGACATCCACCTTCCGGCTCGCCCGCGCCGCGGTCTCGCGCATGATGCGCCGCCGCTGGGGGCGTGTCATCGGAATCACCTCGGTGTCCGGCTATACCGGCAATGCGGGGCAGGCCAATTACACGGCCTCCAAGGCCGCCATGGTCGGCATGTTCAAAACCGTGGCGATGGAATATGCCAAGCGGAATGTGACGGCGAACTGCATCGCGCCGGGGCTTGTCACCAGTGCCATGACCGACAAGCTCAACGACAAGCAGCGCGAGGCAATCCTGTCTCGCGTGCCCATGGGCCGTCTCGGCACACCGCAAGAAATTGCGGCGGCGGCGGTCTATCTTGCCTCCGACGAGGCGGCTTATGTCACCGGCCAGACCATCCACATCAATGGCGGGATGGCCATGATTTAGCCGCTCAAAGCCTTGGCATTGCTGGCCTAGTCCGGGTATTTTGGGCCGCGCTAGTCAACGGTTTTGAAGTATGGTAACCGAAATTCGGCCCGGCTGGGGCGGCCGATGGCGGAAGTCGCAAGCAGAAGCTTTCGCGTCGGAAGTCGTCTCACCACCGTCCACCACGACGAGGCCGTACCGCGATGGCTGCGTTCTGATCCGGATCGCAGCCCAATCTAAAAGCACGAGGTTGGAACGATGAGTGACATTGCTGAGCGGGTAAAAAAGATCGTCGTGGAGCACCTTGGTGTCGAGCCCGACAAGGTGACTGAACAAGCGAGCTTCATCGATGATCTTGGCGCCGACAGCCTCGACACCGTCGAACTCGTGATGGCCTTCGAAGAGGAGTTCGCTTGCGAAATCCCCGACGATGCCGCCGAGACGATTCTGACCGTGGGGGATGCGGTCAAGTTTCTTGAAAAGAACGCCAAAAGCTGAGCAAGCGCCGTCGCGGCCGCTCGATAGCTTTTGTCCGTCCATGCTGACGAGTTGTACGCCGTGCGGCGCAGACATTTCTCAGTCTGCGCGTGCTCGACTGCGTGCGGCTGACGTCGTTCGGAGCCGGTCATGAGACGTGTCGTCGTCACCGGGATGGGAATGCTCTCGCCGCTGGCGTGCGGCGTCGAGCCGACATGGGAGCGTCTGCTCAAAGGTAAGAGCGGCGCCAAGAAGATCGACACCTTCGATGTCTCCGACATCGCGGCGAAGATCGCCTGTGTCATCCCGCGCGGCGACGGCTCCGGCGGCACCTACAATCCCGATCAGTGGATGGAGCCGAAAGAGCAGCGCAAGGTCGACGAGTTCATCGTCTATGCCATGTGTGCGGCACGCCAGGCGCTCGACGATGCCGGCTGGCATCCGACGAGCTATGAGGATCAGACCTCGACTGGCGTGATGATCGGCTCGGGCATCGGCGGCATTGACGGCATCGCCAAGACGGCCATCGAACTGCACGAGAAGGGCCCACGCCGCGGCGTGTCGCCCTTCTTCATTCCGGGACGCATCATCAATCTCGCGTCCGGCTTCGTGTCGATCGAGTTCGGGCTGAAAGGCCCGAACCATGCCGTGGTCACCGCCTGCTCGACCGGCGCGCATGCGATCGGCGACGCCGCGCGCATGGTCGCGCTCGGCGATGCCGAGGTGATGGTGGCGGGCGGCGCGGAGTCGCCGGTGAACCGCATTTCGCTCGCGGGCTTCTCAGCGTTGCGCGCGCTCTCCACGGGTTTCAACGAAGACCCGGTCCGCGCCTCGCGTCCCTATGACGAAGACCGCGACGGCTTCGTGATGGGCGAGGGCGCAGGCGTCGTGATTCTGGAAGCGCTCGATCACGCCAAGGCGCGCGGCGCAAAGATCTATGCCGAAGTGGTCGGATATGGCCTCTCGGGCGATGCCTTTCACATCACGGCGCCGACGCCGGATGGCGACGGCGCGGCGCGCTGCATGACGATGGCGCTCAAGCGCGCCGGCATCTCGGCCTCGGAAATCGACTACATCAACGCGCACGGCACCTCGACCATGGCCGACGGGATCGAGCTCAGCGCCGTCGAGCGCGTCGTCGGCAACAGCGCCGGCCGCATCTCGATGTCCTCGACCAAGTCCTGCATCGGCCACCTGCTCGGCGCCGCCGGCGCGGTCGAGGCGATCTTCTCGATCCTGGCGATCCGCGACAAGATCGCGCCGCCGACCATCAATCTCGACAAGCCGTCGGTCGAGACGCCGATCGACCTGGTGCCGCACCAGGCGCGCCAGCGCGACATCGACATCACGCTGTCGAATTCATTCGGCTTTGGCGGCACCAATGCCTCGTTGGTCTTCCGCCGCTACAACGGCTGACGCGCAGGCCGAATACGCCGGATTTACCGGCCAGATCATGCGCTTTGTGTTATTCATGGACTGCACTGATTCGGTCTGAATGGACCGGACTTGAACGCCTGAATGGCCTTGGGGACTGCGTCCCCCTGCTTTCGCCATAATTCTTCCTAACGTGCGAGAGCTTCTGCTATTTTTTATTCCGCCGTTGGCGGGATGTTAAGGGATTGCTGCTGTCCGCGGGCACGGCGCGCCCGGTTGGACCGATTGAGGAGTATGCGTGACGGTGAGTTTGCTGGGGTCGATAGCGGGAGCGGGCGCGTGAACTCCACTCCGCCGCCAGATGGTGGCAGTGACCCCGTGCGCCCGGCCGTGCCGCCGCCCAATGGCAATGGCGGCCGGACCGTTCCGCGCAGCCCGCGCGTCGCGCTCGAACCGGAAAGGGTGCCGGTGCCGAAGAAACGCTCCAAGCGCGTGCGCCATCCGCTGGTGATCGCCGGGAATGCGATCTTCATGATTCTGGTGATCGTCTCGGTCACCGTCGGCGCCGGTCTTTATTTCGGCAAGCAGCACTTCGAGGCGCCCGGTCCGCTGCCGGACGACAAGGTCGTCATCATTCCGCGTGGCCTCGGCATCCGCGACATTGCCGACGTGCTGATGCGCGAGGGCGTCATCGACCAGCCCTACGTCTTCATGGGCAGCGTGATCGCGCTCAAGGCGCGCGGCGAGCTCAAGTCCGGCGAATATCAGTTCACCAAGAATGCCAGCGTCGCCGACGTGGTCGACACCATCATCGAAGGTAAGGTGGTGCAGCACTCCTTCACGGTCGCCGAGGGCCTCACCTCCGAGCAGATCGTGGCGAAGCTGCTCGAGACCGATGCGCTCGCAGGCCAGATCAAGGAGATCCCGCGCGAGGGTACGCTGCTGCCGGAGACCTACAAGTTCACGCGCGGCATGACGCGCGACCAGATCATCCAGCGCATGCAGCAGGCACATAAGCGTGTGCTGCAGGAGGTCTGGGACCATCGCATGACCGATCTGCCGGTGAAGACGCCCGAGCAGTTGGTCACGCTCGCCTCGATCGTGGAAAAGGAGACCGGCCGGCCCGACGAGCGTTCGCGGGTAGCCTCGGTCTTCATCAACCGCCTCAAGACCAGGATGCGGCTGCAGTCTGACCCGACCATCATCTACGGTCTCACCGGCGGCAAAGGCTCGCTCGGCCGTCCGATCATGAAGAGCGAAATCGACCAGCCGACGCCTTACAATACCTATGTGATCGACGGCCTGCCGCCGGGCCCGATCGCCAATCCCTGCCGCGCCTCGCTCGAGGCCGCCGCCAATCCGGCGCGCACCAAGGACCTCTATTTCGTCGCCGACGGCAATGGTGGGCACGTGTTCGCCGAAAACTACGAGCAGCACCAGAAGAACGTGGCACGCCTGCGCGCGATCGAACGCACCGGCACAACGCCGTCGGAATCCCCGCCCGCGCCGCCGGCCGCTGCGCCCGAACCAACGCCCGCTCCCGCGCCTGCCGCGCCTCCCGCGAACACGAAGCGCAACCGGCGCTAGCGCGTGATCCGGAAAAGTGGAAACCGGTTTTCCGAAAGATCATGCGCAAGGATCTAAGATTACCCGCCCTTGTGACGGCCAAGGGCCGCCGCTAAGGTCGCCGCGCTTTCGAAACGTTCAAGCAACACGAGACACCTGACATGGCTCTGTCGAGCATGACCGGCTTCGCTCGCGGCCACGGTGTCGCCGGCGCTTACGCCTGGAACTGGGAAATCAAGTCGGTCAACGCCAAGGGTTTCGACCTGCGCTTCCGCCTGCCGCCGGGCTGGGACGCGGTCGAGGTGCCGGCGCGCACGCGCGCGGCTGAGAAGCTGTCGCGCGGCACCATCTATGCCAACCTCACCGTCGAGCGCAAAGGCGTGGCGCCGACCGTGAAGGTCAATGAGCCGGTGCTCAATGCCGTCATCGCGACGATCAACCAGCTCACCGGCAAGATCGATGCGGCAGCGCCGACGCTTGACGGCATCCTCGCGCTCAAGGGCGTGATCGAGATCACCGAAGAAGACGAGCGTCCGGACGATCACCGCGAAGCCGAAGCCGCCATCATCGCTGGCTTCAACCAGGCGCTGGCCGCGCTCGTCACCATGCGGAACGAGGAGGGCGCGACGCTCGGCCGTCTGCTCGCGGCGCGGCTCGACGAGATCGCCGCGCTTACCGCGCGCGCGGAGGCTGCGCCCGGCCGCAAGCCCGAGGCGATCAAGGCGCGGCTGGCCGAGCAGGTGGCGACGCTCATGTCCGAGTCCGAGCGTTTCGATTCCGACCGCCTCTATCAGGAGGCGATCATGCTCGCGACCAAGGCCGACATCCGCGAGGAATTGGACCGGCTGGTCTCGCACGTCGCGCAGGCGCAAAAGCTGATCGGCGAGGGCGGCGCCATGGGCCGCAAGCTCGATTTCCTGGCTCAGGAGCTTAACCGCGAATCGAATACGCTCACCGCCAAAGCCAACGACGTGGAGCTGACCAATATCGGTCTCCAGCTCAAGAGCGTGGTCGAACAGTTCCGCGAGCAGGTACAGAACCTGGAATGAATCAAGATCGCGAGATCACCCGGCGGGGCATTATGCTGGTCGTGTCGTCGCCTTCGGGCGCGGGCAAGACCACGCTGACGCGCAATCTCCTGGAGCAGGAGAATATCGACGATCCCGGCAAGCTCGAACTGTCCGTCTCGGCGACGACCCGCCCGCGGCGGCCGAGCGAAATCGACGGGGTGCACTATCATTTCACCAGCAAGCGCCAGTTTGAGATCATGCGTGATGCGGGCGACTTGCTCGAATGGGCCGAGGTGCACGGCAACTATTACGGCACGCCGCGCGAGCCGGTGGAAAAGGCGCTGGTGTCAGGCCGCGACGTGCTGTTCGACATCGACTGGCAGGGTACGCGCCAACTGCTCGAGAAGATGCGCGACGACGTGGTGACCGTATTCGTGCTGCCGCCGTCGGCCGAGGAGTTGAAGGCGCGGCTGGAGCGGCGCGCCGAGGACAGCCAGACGATCATCGCCCAGCGCCTGCACAACGCGCTGGAGGAAATCTCGCACTGGCGCGAATACGATTACATCCTGGTCAACCGCGATCTCGACAAGAGCTTCGCGCGCCTGCGCTCGATCCTCACTGCTGAGCGGCTCAAGCGCGTAAAGATGATCGACCTTGAAAACTTCGTCACGCAGCTGCTGACGGATTTAAAGAAGATCACGCCGGCGCCTTGACCATCGCGACGAACGCGCGCGCCAGCGTTACGAACCCTTCGATCGGAATCTCCTCCGCCCGCGCAGTCGGCTCGAGCCCGGCGGCCTCGAGCAGCGCGCCGGCATCGACGCCGAGCGACTTGAGGCTCTGCCGCAGCATTTTTCGACGCTGGCCGAAGGCCGCCTCGGTCATACGCTGCAAGGCCTTGGCGTCGCAGGCGAGCGGTTCGGGGCGCGGCGTCAGCCGCACGATGGCCGAGGTCACCTTGGGCGGCGGCACGAAAGCCGAGGGCGCCACGTCGAACAATATCTTCGCCTCGGTGCGCCAGCCCGCCAGCACGGAGAGGCGGCCATAGGTCTTGCCACCGGGCCGCGCGACGATGCGCTCGGCCACCTCGCGCTGAAACATCAGCACCAGCGAATCGTACCAAGGCGGCCAGGGCTCGACTGTCAGCCAGTTCACCAGCAAAGCGGTGGCGATGTTGTAGGGCAGGTTGGCCACCACACGCGCGCGTTCCGGCCCGAGGTGCTCGTGTATGTCGACGCGCAGCGCGTCGCCAGATACGACATCGAGCCGCCCCGGATAACGCGCGGCGATCTCCGCGAGCGCGGCCAGCGCCCGCTCGTCGCGCTCGATGGCGATCACGCGTCGCGCGCCAAGCGCGAGCAGCGCGCGCGTCAGCCCGCCCGGCCCGGGTCCCACTTCGACGACTGTGATGTTCTCGAGCGGCTCGGCGGCGCGCGCGATGCGCGTGGT
>DATDMA010000157.1:0-8203 GCA_036519015.1 Pseudolabrys sp.
GGCGGCGGTCCGCGGCGTGCCGGTTCGAAGCCTAGTTTTCTTGAACGAGCCTGGCCGCCATGTCGTCCGCGAGCCTTCGGACGAGCCGCAGAAATTCCGCTCGGTCGGCGGCGCTCCAATTGCGTTGCACGTCATCAAAAATGCGGTGTCGCGCGGCTCCGATAGCCTGTCTCATCTGCTCGCCCGCTTCGGTCAGAACCGCCTCTTTGACGCGCTGGTTGTCGGGCTTTGCCGCCCTGGTGATCAGGCCCAGGCTTTCCAGCTTGGCGAGCTGGCGGCTGACGGTGGAATGATCGCGTCCGACGATGTCGGCCAGTTCGACGACCCCGACCGGACCGTAGAGCCCGATGCGGACGAGCAGGGGGAACAGGGCACGATCAAGGCCGACGCCCGCCTCCTGCAAGAGGCGCTCGTCCGGCTGCGGCCGGGTCAGAACGCTCACCAAATCCGTCAGAGCGTGGTGGAGTTGATCCTTCTTCCGTGTATTTTGCACACAATACCTCTGGCGTTCCCGACCCGTCGTGTTATTAGTTTGGTGCATTATACACACGATAGGGGGTCCGCTCAACGGCACGGTTGGCCGTGGGCGGTCGCCAGATGGAAGCCATGTCACTCGCAACTTCGCTTACGATTTTCCTCTCGGTCGGCCTCGTCTGCGGGATTCTCTTGGGACTGATCGGCGTCGGGATGGCGCTCATTTCCGTTCCGCTCCTGACGGTCTTCCTGCCCAGGTTTGGAATTGGCCCGGATGCCGCGCCGCTCACGGCGCTCGCCACCTCGATGGCCATCGTATCGGTGGGATCGATCTCGTCGATCGTCTCCCATCACCGGCTGGGCAACGTCGATTGGAAGCTCGTGCGGATCACCGTGCCGGCAAGCCTCATCGGTGTGGTGCTGGGAAGCCTGGCGGCGAGCCATCTTCCGGGCGAGGCGCTGAAATGGATCTTCTGCACCTTCCTCGTCGTCATTGCGATCAAGATGCTCTTGCCTGCAAAGCGCACTGTCGCGTCACACGCGGCCGATACGGGTCCGTGGTTGTACCGGGCAGCGGGAGGATTGATCGGCATGGCCGGCAGTCTGGTCGGAGCGGGCGGCGGGATCTTCATGGTCCCGTTCCTCAGCAGCCGCGGACATCGGATGGCAAAGGCCGTCGCCACCTCGACAACCATTGGCCTCCCTGTCTCCATCGTCGGCGCGCTGATCTATGCGTCTGAGCCGTCGCCGGTCCGCACAGGGGCCATGCTCGGCTTCGTATTCCTACCGGCTTTCTTTGGGCTGAGCCTCGGAAGCGTCCTTGCCGCTCCGCTCGGCGCGCGGGTTGCCTCGAAAGTCCCGACGCACGCCCTGAAAACCGGCTTCGCCATCATTCTCATCGTTCTGGCGATCAAAACGCTGCTGGGGTGACCATGGGCATACCTCCGCAGAGACAGTGGCCTAACGGTACGGAGGTAGTCCTCAATTGCAATAGCCTCCGGCTGCAACCGCGCCGTTAAGTTCCCGCGGGCGGCAGTCAGGCCGCTGAATCGGGCATCGGCGGGGAGCGACGGGGGCACATGAGTACCAGTAACGCGGCGGGCTTCGCTCATCCGCGCGTCGCGAGGCTCGACGCACTGACATCGCTACGCTTCTTCGCGGCTTTGTACGTCGTGGCGTTCCACTACCGCACGTTATTCGTCGTTGGCGATGCGTCCGCACCGGGCTTTTTCCAGTTCGGCTATTCCGGCGTCACCTTCTTCTTCCTGCTGTCCGGATTCATCCTCGCCTATAACTATAAGTCCGTCGATTTCGCCGACGGCCACGCCCTGGGCGACTATCTCCTGGCGCGGATCGCGCGCATCTATCCGGTCTTTCTTGTCTCGTTGCTGGTCAGTCTGCCGTTCTTCATCAAGGCGGTGCTGCAATCCACGCCGCATCATAACTTTCTGGCGGCCGCGGCCATCATTCTCACGCCGCTCGGCCTCCATGCCTGGGTGCCGGGCGCTGCCTGCGCGTTGAATTGCCCGAGCTGGTCCATCTCCACGGAATTCTTCTTCTACGCCATGTTCCCGCTCATCTTTGCGCGGGTCCTGCGGCGGCCACTCACCTGGTGCGCGGCGACAGGACTTCTCCTGCTGACGACGTGGTTGCTGTTCGCGCTGATCTGGTCGGCGTACGGCCACGGCTATGCGCTTACCGGCGCCGCAGCCCATCAGGACGACAGGACCAATCCGCTCTCGCAGTTCATCATGTATTTCCCGATTGGCCGCCTGCCGGAGTTCATCTTCGGCATCCTGCTCTTCGCATATTGGTCCGGCGGCGCGCGGTTGCCCCGCCCGGCGACGCTTGTCATGGCGTCGGTCCTATCCGCGGCGATCATCCTCGAGTTTCAATCGGCGATCCCGGACGTGATCCTGCACAACGGCCTGACCGCGATCGTCTGGGCACCGCTCATCCTCGCCGGAGCCTCGATGCGGGCCGGCCCGCTGAGCGCGCCGACCCTCGTCTTCCTCGGGCGCATCTCGTTCGCCCTCTATCTGCTGCACATCCCAACCGCGCTGACGGTGCTGGCCGTGAACAAATATTGGCTCGGCGGCGCCCTCTCGTCGGTCCCGCTCCTGGCCGCGCTCGGCACGTCGCTTCTGGCGATCGCTGCTGCCGCCGCCGCTTACGGCATGATCGAAGAGCCGGGCCGCCGATTCATCGTGCGGTTATGGCGAAACCGTCATGCGCGCCGGGCCATATCGCTGACAACGTCCGGCTAGACCGGCGGCACCTCATTCGTCCCGCGCCAGCGGCCGTAGCGCCAGGGCAGATACCAATGCGCGCGGGCCGGCACGGCGGCCGGCACGAAGTCGAGTCCGTGCGTGCCCCACGGGTGGCAGCGCAGGATGCGTGCGAGCGCCATCCATCCGCCGGCCCATAGTCCGAAGCGTGTGATCGCCTCGTCGGCGTATTCGGAGCAGCTCGGCAGGTGCCGGCAGCGCGGCCCAATGAGTGGCGAGAGTGTGTAACGATAGAGCCTGACAAGAGCACGGCCCATCATCCGCGGCATGCGGCCTATGCCGCGCGCACGCTTGCATGCCACTTGATGGTCGCACTTCGACAGCATGGAGTTCTAGTAGAGCTTTCAGTCAAACGCGCAAACTACGGACAGATCTCAATTTACAGAAGAGTTCCATGAAAAGTTCCAACTGCTTGGAACTGCTCAGCTATTTGGCATCAAAGACATTTGATAGCGGTTTTTTTGCACTAGACGCGAATCCGCGGCGCACATAAAAAAGGACATAGACATGCCGGGGGTTCCTTAAGCCGCCGACGCCTTATCAGAACGTGGATCACCACGCAGAACTTGAAAGGCTCGGTGGCGAGAAGGGGGAAGAATGGGTCGCGCCCTATCGCTTGCTGCCGCGCTCGCTATGGCGGCGTCGGTTTTGTCATTGCCGTTGTCCGCGCGAGCGTCCGATCGCTCGCTGCCGATGCATTTCGACCTGCGCCTGCAAGGGCCGGCCGACATCTGCGGCACAAAGTGCAAGGCTTATATCTCCGCTGTCGGCGCCATAACCGCCGACACGCCGAATGATTTCGTCTCTTTCGCGCAAAGCCGTAACCTGACTGGTGCCACCGTGGTGCTCGACTCCGACGGCGGCTCGGTGCACGGCGCCATCACGCTCGGCCGCGAGATCCGTAAGCTCGCACTCGACACCACCGTCGGCCGCATGGTCGATCTCGCCGCGCCCAAGCTGGGCTCTCCGCGCGCCACCTTCTCGCCGCGCGCGAATTGCGAATCCATGTGCGCCTTCGTGCTGCTCGCAGGCGTGCGTCGCGTGGTGCCGCCGGAAGCGCAGGTGATGGTGCATCAGATCTGGCTCGGCGACCGCCGCGACGATCCGACCGCGGCGACCTATTCCGCCGAGGACCTCGTGCTCGTGCAGCGCGATATCGGCCGGCTTGCCCGCTACACCGCCGAGATGGGCGCCTCCATCGACATGCTCGATCTGTCGCTGCGCATTCCGCCTTGGGAGCCGATGCACGCGATGACGCGCGACGAGCTCCAGACCATGCGCGTCGCCACCGACGATTCCGTGGCGCCGACCGGCGCTGCCGTTGCCACGGCACCGGCCGCGCCCCCGATGCAGCTGATCACGCCGGTCACCAACGGCGTCGCCGCCACCGAGATCAGCGAGAAGCGCTGGGCCGTGGTCGACCGCACCGGCGGCGCCGCCTCGCTGGCGCGCCGTCACCCGCTCACCATCGAGGGCGACGACATCGGCAGCTTCGACCTGATGGTGTCTTGCGGCGCCGGCAGCGGCGCATACGACATCGCCTATCTCGAACATCGCCACGACGGCGACCGCACGCCACTGCCGCCCGCGCTCGGCAAGGTCACCATGCTGGCGGGCGGCCAGCAGGCCGCGCTCAAGGTCGTGTCGTCGGAACGCCACGCCGATCCGGGCGAGCTCGTCACCTATGCGGCGGGCTCGGTGCCGGCGGCGCTGATCGACGGCTTTGCGGCGCTGGGCACGCATTCGCTGCTGATCGAGACGACGAGCGGCAATATCCGCACCGGCATCCGCCTCGGCAATACAGGGGCGCAGCAGAGCTTGCCCCAGCTGGCGGCGAGCTGCCGCAAAGCGCCCGGCGATCGCGCCGAACTGACCGTGCGCAAGGTCGGCGGCCTGGCCGCCGCGCAGTAAGTCTCACCACCAGCCTATCCCCGTCACCCTGAGGTGCGAGCCGCGTAGCGGCAAGCCTCGAAGGGTGAACGGCCGAGGCGCTTCCGCAGCTCGGGTACCCGGGCTGTGCATCCTTCGAGGGCCGCTTCGCGGCCACCTCAGGATGACGGGTCGAGCGCGTGTACTATTGGATGTTCGCTTACTCCGCAGCCTGTGCTTCCTTCGCCGCCTGCTTCGCCTCGATCTGGTCGAGGGCGGACACCACGGCATCGAAGGTGAGCAAGGTCGAGGCGTGGCGCGCCTTGTAGTCGCGCACCGGTTCGAGCACCGACAAGTCAGCCCAGCGGCCGGTCGGGGCGGGGCCGTTCTCCTTCAGCATCTTGCGCATCGTCTCGCGCAACTCGCGCAGTTCGGCCGGCTTCGCGCCGACCACGTGACTCGCCATGATCGAAGAGGAGGCCTGGCCAAGGGCGCAGGCCTTCACGTCATGGGCGAAGTCCGACACCGCGCCGTCGGCCAGCGTGAGGTCGATGGTGACGGTCGAGCCGCAAAGCTTGGAATGGGCGGTCGCGCTCGCGTCGGGAGCGGGAAGGCGCCCCAGACGCGGGATGTTGCCGGCCAATTCCAGGATCCGGGCGTTGTAAACGTCGTTGATCATTGATCAATTGCCAATTGCGGGTGGGGCGGATTGCCTCGGCCGCCCAAACGAATATATAGGGACTGTCACGGTGGCGCGAAGGGGTTCCGGCCCCGAAACGGACCATAAGTGGCATGTTGAATGGGAATGCGGCGTCCCGCATCCCGTTTTCCGGCCGAGAGGCCGCGAGCGGGAGAGTGACGTGGGCACCCGGTGACACTCCCGGCGCTGCTCCGAGAGGAGCGAGGGCCGGTCGAACGGAGAGACCCGTCATGGACGCAAAGAGCGGAATGGTCAAAACTTGGCCGAAACAGGGCTTGTCCGAACACGTTCGGGCGGCCCCAGAACCGGCGCTGCCGCGCCCCTCGCGCGAAGAAGCGGAAGCGGCCGTGCGCACGCTGATCGCCTATGCCGGTGACGACCCGGCCCGCGAAGGCCTGCTCGATACGCCCAAGCGCGTGATCGGTGCCTATGAGGAAATCTTCGGCGGTTATCGCAGTTGCCCGGCGGACGTGCTCGAGCGCACCTTCGGCGAGACGGCGGGCTACGACAGCTTCGTGCTGGTGAAGGACATCAGCTTCCATTCGCACTGCGAGCACCACATGATGCCGTTCTTCGGCAAGGCGCACGTCGCCTATATGCCGGTGGACCGCGTCGTGGGCATCTCGAAGCTTGCCCGCCTCGTCGATGCCTATGCGCAGCGCCTGCAGACGCAGGAGCATCTCACCTCGCAGGTTACGACCGCGATCGAGGAAGTCCTCAAACCGCGCGGCGTCGCCGTGTTGATGGAGGCCGAGCATATGTGCATGACCGTGCGCGGCGTGACCAAGCCGGGCACGAAGACGATCACCACGCAGTTCACGGGAGCGTTCCGCGACGATCCGAAAGAGATGGCGCGCTTCATGACCCTGCTGCGCGGCACCGACCGGTAAGTCGGCCAGCACGGTCTACGGCGTTCGATTCTGCACTGGTCATTGCCGGGCTTAACCCGGCAATCCATGATGGCGTGCGACAACAGCACGATGACTGCCATGACCGATAATTCTTTTTTCGCAACGCGCGGCACGACGGCGGACATCGAAGAAGGCACCGCCTTCTTACCGAAGTTCGACGTCAACGGCCTGATCACCGCGGTCATCACCGACATCGCCTCGGGCGATGTGCTGATGGTCGCGCACATGAACGCCGACGCGCTCAAGCGCACGATCGAGAGCGGGGAAGCCTGGTTCTACAGCCGCTCGCGCAAGCAGCTTTGGAAGAAGGGCGAGAGCTCCGGCCACGTCCAGCGCGTCATCGAATTGCGCGTGGACTGCGATCAGGATGCGCTCTGGCTCAAGGTCGAGCAGCAAGGGCCGGGCGCGTGTCACACCGGCCGGCGCTCGTGCTTCTATCGCGCGGTGCCCTTGGGGCAGAAGGGCGCGGTGACGCTCGAGTTTCGCGACGCCGAGAAGACGTTCGACCCGAAAGCCGTCTACGAGAAGTAGGCGTGCGTTACGACTTCGTCTGCGCCAGCAGTCGTTGCGCGCGCACCAGATGCGGGCGGTCATACATCTTGCCGTCGATGCCGACCGCGCCGGCGCCGGGCTGCGCGGCAAAGGCCGCGACCACCGCCTTTGCCTTGTCGATCTGCGCGGGCGTCGGGGTGAACACCTCGTTGATCACCGGCACCTGCGCCGGATGGATGGCGAGCCGCCCGACGAAGCCGTCGCGGCGCGCAGCTTCAGTGTCGCGGCGCAAGCCCTCGGTGTTGCGAAAATCCACATAGACCGTCTCGATCGCCGGGAGCTTGGCCGCGGCCGCGCCGTAGAGGCACATCGAACGCGCGAGGCGATATGGCTCGGTGAGCGTGCCGTCGGCCTCGCGGTTGGATTCCGCGCCGAGCTCGGCGGACAAATCCTCCGGGCCCCAGGTCATGCCGATGAGTCGCCTGCTCGCGTCGCGGAATGTGCCGGCGAGGAACATGCCCGCCGCCGACTCCACCGCCTGCGCCAGGATTTTCGTGGTGCCTTCGGGGATGTCCACCAGGGCTTCGCGCACCGTCAACTTCGCGTCGAGATGCACGACACTGGCGCCGCCTTCAGCCTTGGGAAACACGATGGCGTCCGGTCTGCCGGGCATGATCGCTTCGAGGTCCGCATCGGTCATGCCGGTGTCGAGGCCGTTGATGCGAACAAGGATGCGAGGCCTCACCTTTTGCGCTGTCGCGTCCTTCAAGAAAGACAATGCGCTCGCGCGCGCCGCATCCTTGCGCTCGGGCGTGATCGAATCCTCGAGGTCGATGATGACGGCGTCGGCGCCGCTCGCCATCGCCTTGTCGAGCTTGGAGCCGCCGTCGGCGGGAACGAAAAGAAGAGATCGCATTCTTGGAGACTCCTTGGCGTTCCGCCTCTCCGTTCGTCCCCGCGAAAGCGGGGACCCAGGCGGAAACAACTGACTATTTGTGTGGCCCTGGATTCCCGCTTGCGCGGGAATGAGCGGAGTGGGGACTCACTTTGGACGCATGATGATGAAGGCGTTGCGGTGGCATTCGGCGACCAACGTGCCGTCCTGCTTGAACGCCTTGTGGTGGAATTCAACGATGCCCGCGCCGGGCCGCGACTTCGATTCGCGCTTGCTCACCACCACGGTCGAGCAGTTCACCGTGTCGCCCTCGAACAGCGGGTTGGGGAAGCGCACGTCGGTCATGCCGAGGTTGGCGATAGTGGTGCCGACGGTCATGTCGGAAACCTGAATGCCGATCATCAGCCCGAGCGTGAACAGCGAGTTCATCAGCGGCTGGCCCCATTCCGTCTCGGTCTCGCAGAAATGGCGGTCGATGTGCAGCGGCTGCGGATTGAGCGTCATGTTGGAGAACAGCATGTTGTCCATCTGCGTCACCGTGCGGGTGTAGCGGTGCTCGTAGGTCTTGCCGACC
>DATDMA010000158.1:0-5641 GCA_036519015.1 Pseudolabrys sp.
CGCATTCGACATGGCGAGCGTGCTTGCGATTGGCGCCGATTGGGTGAACTGCGCCAGAGGCTTTATGTTCGCCATCGGCTGCATCCAATCGCAAAGCTGCCACACCAATCGCTGTCCCACCGGGGTGGCGACGCAAGACAAGCTTCGCCAGCGTGCGCTCGTTGTGCCCGACAAGGCGCAACGGGTCTATAATTTCCATCGCAACACTCTCAAGGCGCTCGCCGAAATGCTGGCGGCAGCCGGAGTCAAGCATCCACGTGAACTCGGGCCGCACCATCTCTTTCGCCGGGTGAGCGCGACGGAGGTGAAACTATTCTCGCAAATTCACCGCTTCTTGGAACCAGGTAGTCTGCTTAGCGGCGGGGCCGTTGGAGAGTTTTATGAATCGTGCTGGACTATGGCGCAGGCCGAAAGCTTCGATGCCGTCCCTGCTGATCCAAGCAAACAGGTGATCATGGTTTGACGGAGGGACGCTGTTGACAGTCCACTGTCGCGCACGCGCGATCACGCAGCCGAACCGTGAAGACGCGTCAACGCCGGATAATGCAGGGTTTCAAAACCTTCAATTTTGGCGTGCCGAGGAGCCGGCCCGCTGGCGGCAGCAGTCGGACCTTGCTAAGGTCGGATAATCACGAGGGGGGCTGAGTGATGAGATTGGCGATCAGCGCTACCGTTATTGGACTAGCAATCGTATCGTCCGCCGCGGCCTTCGAGTCGCCGCAGGATGGGACCGCTACCGCATATCTCGGCGCGGCCGTGCAGGGCCCGGGCTATAAGGTTGATCCGGTCGTGCCCAGCGACGGGTTCCTACGTACGTTCGCGATTGATACGTCGGATGGCCGATTTCAAATTAACGGCATCGAGCTTGCCAAGCAGCGCCTCCGCGAGCTTCAAGCCCTCCGCCGACTCACCCAGATGTCGGAATCGGACGTCTTCACCAGGTCTCTCGGGAAGGCCGCGCTGGCCCCCATCAAGTTTGGCGCCGATCTCGTCACCGACCCAGGCGCAACGCTCAGCCGCACGTTCTCGGGGGTCGGAAACATGTTCGACCGCATCGGAGCGAGCGTCGAAAATCGGAAGTCCAACCGCGATTCCGCCGCCGACAGTCTGCTGGGGATCGCCGCCGCCCGGCGACAGCTTGCCGTCGAACTCGGCATCGATCCCTACACTGATTACCAGCCGTTGGCGCAGAAGCTCGAAGACATCGCGCGCGCGTCCGCGCTGGGGGGATTGTCGGTCTCGGTGGTGCTGGCCGCCGTACCTGGTCCAGGCGGAATGATCGTGTCATCGAGTTCTACAGCCAACACCGTCCGGGACACGCTGCGTGACAAAACGTCAGCGCAGATCGTGCAGCAGGTCAGGGCGACGTTACAGCGATTGAAGGTCCCGGCTGCAAGCGCGGCGCGACTCATCGACAACCGGCTCTATACCCCGGCCGATCTCCTGATTATGACCAGCGCGCTCGCACGCCTGAAGGCCGGCAACACGCAATTGTTCATCGCGCGCGCGGCACAAGCCAACACCCGCGATGTGGCATACTTCCAGCGCCGCCGCGCCGAGTTCCTGGCCACCCAATCTGCGCAGCTCGGTGGGATTGTCGAGTTCGTGTCGGTTGGAGGTTTTCCGCTCAACCGCACGCGCGACGGCACGATCGTCGCGGTGTTTCCGCTCGACGACGTAACTTGGACAGAGACTTACGCGCGGGCCTTCACGACCGTGACCGGGCAATTGCGTCTTCTGGGCTATCAACAATCACCGATTCTGGCGACCAGCGCCACCATCACGCCCATGGCGGACGACGAGTTGAAGAAGCTTGGCTGGACGATTATCGCCCTGAAATAGCTTATTCCGGCTTTGCCGGAATCGCCCGATGATGAACTGCTTACTTACCGACAGCGGCCTTAAGAAATATATCGTGAGGGCGGCGACATCAATTCACGCGGCCAAGCGTCGAACGGTGCACCTCGCCTACTTAATGAGGCCAGTAAACAAAACCACAAATCTGCACAGTAGCTACAATCAATAATCGCCTGTATATTGCAACCGACCGCGGCCGGTTGAAGCCAATCGTACTGACGTCGATCAGAGCACGTCGTTCGAGATCTAAAAGCGGCAATAGTCAACATGGGGGAACCAATGAATAGAACACGCTTCATCTGCGTCTTAGTTGCAGTTTCATTTTTGAGCGTCGGTATAGACCGAACGAACGCCCAGACTTCCAGTTATGCCGAAGCCATCGGCCAGCTTGCGGCGAGCTGCGGCAAAGATATCGAGAAGTACTGCAAAAAAACAAATCTTGGCGGTGGACGGGTTCAGCAATGTCTGAACCAGAATCAGGCCAGTGTCTCCGCGGGTTGTAAGACATCAATGGCCGCCGTAACCGCTCAACTGCAGAAGCGGACGGCGGCTCGGGATTCCGTTTTGCGCGTCTGCGAAGCGGATATTCGAACATATTGCGCTGGCGTTCAGCCGGGTGACGGCAATCTGATGGAATGCTTTTCCGCTGCAAAACGAAGCATGAGTGCGAAGTGCCGGCAGGCGGTCGCCGACTCCGGATTGGATGCGCCCATCTCCGCGGGGCCGGCGCAGGGTCAGATCAATCTAGGTTCAAACGACATTATCGCCAGCCTGCAGGGCGTCGAAGCCTCCAGCGCCCAGATTACCGCCGCCGGCCTGCGGCAGTTGCTTGCCCAAGGAATGCAAGACCCGTCTCGCACCAATCGGGTCAACCGGGAGCCCCTCTCCGCGGCCCTTGGCAAGGAGGCGCAGCTCACCATTGCGATACAGTTCGACTTAAACTCAGCGCGAATTCGTCCGGAGTCATTCAAGGGTGTTGGGCTCATGGCCGATGCCTTGTATTCCCCATACCTGCAGGGATATCGCTTCCTGATCGCAGGCCACACCGACGCAACGGGAAGCCGCGAGCACAATCTCAAGCTCAGTCAAGAGCGCGCGGACGCAATTCGCGAGGCGCTGATCAAGCCGTTTGGGATCAGTCCGTCGCGAATCGAGGCTATCGGTCTCGGCGAGGAGCAGTTGCTCAATCGCAGCAGTCCTGAAGCGGCGGAAAACCGCCGCGTGCAACTGATTAATATCGGAAAATAGGTACAGCCAAGACTATGCATCCGGATTTCGTCAGAAATCCGGATGCAAAATGCTATCCATTCCGTGGGCAATGCCGCGGCAAGGTGCGCGCTACTAACATCGCTGTCGATCATTCGCATAGCCTACGATTGACGGCCGATGACTTATATCGCCGCTTGGATTCTGGTATTCGGCGTAGGCTTGCTCGCTACCGATGCCCGAAGGTGCAAGCAGAATATAGACTTGCCCTTGATCTTCGACCCGAGTTGGCAAGCCTACGGCCGCTGGCAAAGGCGCGATTTCGCGCGCAAAGGGCTTCAACCGTGTTTGCACTGTTCAAAACGCACTTTCCATTCCTGGATGATCTCGCATTTATCCGATTCTGGCCCGGCCTCATCGATGCGACACGGGATCTGTTGCCGGATATCATCCGTCCGCCGGAGCAGCCGCATCTACATTTCGTCCTCGGCGCCTTAGGTCTGGGCAGCATTCGCCCGGAGCTTTGCGGCGCGCAGCGTCCTTGGCGAGGCCGACAACGACTGCAGGAAATATTACCGATATTTCTTTCACCTACGACATTTCGCATTTCCGTCGGGACTTGTAACAATCACTGGCAAGCCACTGATGTTTTGGCTGAGCAACAGTTGGGCACAATTCTATCAGGTAGACCATCACCGCAAGCACGATGAAATGCAGGGTGAGTTCTAGGTTCGGGAACTTCGCTCGACGACGAAGATTGGGACTTAAGAGAAGCGAACAATTTACGATTGCCTCCGCATGGCCTCAGTTGGGGCTGATAGCGCGTCACTCCACGACTATGGTCGCTGCTCGAAAGAATTCCCAACCAGAGGCGAATCGAAATGCACGATGTCAGTGAGCTCGCTGTGGGGATTTAAGGATTGGAGTTGCTCTTCATGATAGAATTGTATGACCATTCACTTCTGGCAGTCTTTTTGGTTGGCCTCGCCGTGATCCTGGTAGGCAGCGAGATCGGACATCGTTTTGGCATACGGGCCGCATCTCGGGGCGGTGATGTTTCCACGCTGGAAAGCGCCGTGCTTGGGCTACTGGCGTTGATCATCGCCTTTACCTTCTCCATGGCTGTCGCGCGTTTCGAAGGAAGGCGCGACGCAGTGTTGAATGAAGCCAATGCGATAGGCACGACGGCGCTGCGAGCGCGCTTGTTGCCCGAACCGCAGCGATCAGAATCGCTGAAGTTGCTGCGGGAATACGTAAAGATACGGCTCGGCTTCACCGGACGTCCGATGTCTCAAGCGGAATTGACGGCCGCGATTGATCGCTCGAACGTGCTGCAAGAGGCACTTTGGCAGCAGGCAAAGGCAATGGCCGCGAAGGACAGCGGCATGGTGCCCACCGGGCTTTTCATCCAGACGCTTAATGAGATGATCGACAGCCAAGGAAAACGTCTGGCGGCACTTCGCAACCGGGTACCGAACATTGTGCTGCTGTCGCTTTTTGGTCTCGCAACCGTTGCCGGAGGATTTACAGGCTTCGCAAGCGGGCTCGATGCCCGGCGCACTCGGCTGCCCGTCTATATCATCGGATTGCTGGTATCCGTCGTCATACTCCTGATTCTTGATCTCGATAGGCCGAGCGACGGCTTCATTAAAGTGAGCCAACAGCCGATGATCGACACAGCAGCGAGTATCGCTGCTTTCTCTGACTAGACATATCTTGTGAGGTTGACGATGTTCCTCTCTCTTTTCAGCCGCTACGCCGTGCATACGTTGTCGTCGGTAGTATGGAGCTAAACTCGGTACGGGCCGCCACATTGATCGATTCCACTCACGGTGCAGCGCCCAAGGCAGTAATGACCACAGCACTAATCTCTGATCGATATTCATCAACAACTGCTAAGTGTCGCAGCAGCATAAGGGGTGTACGTACGTCTGAGTACGAGACTCGGAAAGTCGGAGTCAGTTGTGCTTTCGCAATTGTTGCGAGACTATGGGCCCATCGGGGAACGCTATGACAGAAAAATACATTACGGCAGCGACGATTGATGGACTTCAGCCAACGCTTCGCGCGCTCCTCGCTGTGTGCTTTTGGCTTTGGGGAGGTTTTGGCCTTCTACTAAATGTTATGTATTTTCTCGGCCTTAGCGGATCCATAAGCGTCGGCCCATCTGCATATCTGGCGGCGTGTCTGCTGCTGTGGATAGGCGGCATGGTTATGTTCGGGCTTGGCGCGTTGATTGCGCCAAATAATTACGAGTTCAAACGACCGTCCGAATAAGCGTGACGACATCAAAACAAATAGAAAACCGACAACATATGCGTCAACTTTGCCGTCTCGTCGTTCCTAGTCGTGATCTGGATTTCGCCCTACGACGCCTCGGTTTTCTCTGTCCGTATTGCTCGAATAGCTGCCGGCCATGTCCGTAAAAGTCGGATAAGTGGCTGCTTCTGTCCGCCAGATTCGAATAGCCATCTATCGACGGTAGTACGGTGAGGAGCGATGGAAGCGCGCGCCGAAGCACAAGAATTGCGGGCTGCCAATGGTCAGAAGTGGCCGCATAAGTGGCTGACCTAGGACA
>DATDMA010000159.1:0-9184 GCA_036519015.1 Pseudolabrys sp.
GATGACCGTGCACGCCGAACTGTTCACGCGCGCCGATATCGAGCGCCTGGGCTTAGCACCGCTCACCAGCATGTATTGGTACGGCAAGAACTCGCGCGCCAGCGCCACCGACTGGCGCCCCGAGGTGCACGACAGCGACGGGCTTGCGCTGTGGACCGGCAAGGACGAGCGCATCTGGCGGCCGCTAATCAATCCGCCGTCGGTGCAGACCAATTCGTTCTTCGATGTCGATCCCAAAGGCTTCGGCCTGATGCAGCGCGACCACGCCTTCACCAATTATCAGGACGACGGCGCTTTCTATAACAAGCGGCCGAGTGTCTGGGTCGAGCCGATCGGAAGCTGGGGCGAGGGCGCGGTACAACTCGTCGAGATCCCGACCGACGACGAGATCCACGATAACATCGTCGCCTATTGGACGCCGAAGGCGCCGGTGACGAGCGGCCAGGCGCGGTCGCTCGACTATCGGCTCTATTGGCAGGACGACGAACCTCATCCGCCGGACAATCTCGCGCGCGTCATGGCGACGCGCATTGGACGCGGCGGCGTGCCCGGCCAGCCGGTGCCGAAGGATCAATGGAAATTCGTGATCGACTTTGAAGGCGGCCCGCTCGCCAGCATGGAGGCGCGCTACGACATCAAGCCGATGATCACGCTCTCGCGCGGCACCATTGCGACCCCTTATGTCGTCAAAGTCGTCGGCACCAACACGTGGCGCGCCTTCTTCGACGTGGCAGCTGGGGGCAGCGACATGATCAATATGCGCTGCTATCTCAGACTCGGCGACGCGACGCTAAGCGAAACGTGGCTCTACCAGTATTTCCCGACGCGCATGGCGTAGTGCGTGGTCAGCTCGGCATTTCCGGATTGGTAGTCAGCGCCGCGCCGAGCGCCAGCGCTTCCGTCATCGTCCCGACATCCGGCACGGCGAAGCTGCGCGCCAGGTACTGCGGCGAGCGTTCCAGCGCCACGCGCGCCGTCCAGGCATCGCGCGCGATGCGGATCATGTCCGTGATCTCGGACGGCCGGCGCATGAGCGAGCGCAGCACCGCCATGCCGTCGGTGCGTCCGTCGGGGCGCATGCCGCACATGGCCGAACGTGGCACGTGGCGCGTCGCCGGATCGGCGACCACGCGCAGCACCGCCAAGGGGAGGCCGTGCTTGGCGGCCAGGTCCGCGGCGATGTGGGACTCCATGTCCACGGCCACCGCGCCGGTCGTCTCGAACAGGCGGCTTTTGCCGGCAGGATCGGTGACGGCCTGCTCGACGCTCGCGATCGGCGCATGGGTCGCCCCAGGATGCGCGCGCAACAGCGAGCGCGACCACCCTTCGTCGGTGGGGATGCTGACGCCGTCGCGCACCACCGCCGAGGCGATCAGTTGCGCGCCCGGCCGCAGGCTCGGATCGAGCCCCCCGGCGACGCCGAAGCTGATGATGCCGCTGCACTCGTGCCCGAGCGCGGCGCTGAGCGCGTCCGCGACCTCGGGGCCGCGGCCACAGAAAACGCGCGCCGAAGGCGCAGAGCGAGCGATGCGGGCTTCGAAGGCAAGGCCAACGAGCACCGCCACGAATGGTGGTTGAAGTTTCATTGTACTGGAACCGGCTCCCCCGTCTTGCAGCCAGTGACGACATGCAACTAAGTTGGAACCAATAGGACCTTTTGACCCCGAACAGCGCCATACGGGCGTAAAACAAGCCAACGAGCCAAGGACTTGGCCGACGGCGGTGACCGGCGCTGGAGCGTACACGAATGCCTGACGCGGGAAAAGTTCTGCTAACCGGCGCCAGTGGATTTGTCGGCTCCGCTGTGGCCCGAAAGCTTGTGGATCGTGGCTTTTCCGTGCGCGCCTTGGTGCGCCCGGCGAGCCCGGTGGCCCATTTATCGGGCCTGGACGTGGAGTTTGTCCGGGGTGACCTGCGCGACCCTGATTCGGTCCGGCAGGCCATGGCTGGCATGGGCGGCGTGTTCCATGTGGCGGCCGATTACCGTCTATGGGCGCCCGATCCGCAGGAGATCGTGCGCAACAATATGCTCAGCACCACCCACGTGATGCAGGAGGCGATGCGGGCTGGGGTCGAGCGGGTGGTCTACACAAGCAGCGTTGCAACCCTGGTATGCCGCCCGGTGGGGGCTCCGTCCGACGAGACCATGCCGCTGGACGAGGCCAAGGCCATTGGCGCCTACAAACGCAGCAAGGTCGCGGCCGAGCGTCTGGTCGAGTCGATGGTCGCCAAGGGCCTGCCGGCGGTCATCGTCAATCCGTCGACCCCGATCGGCCCCTCCGATGTCCGGCCGACGCCGACCGGCCGTATCATCATCGACGCCGCCACCGGCCGCGTGCCGGTCTTCGTCGATACCGGCCTGAACATGGTGCATGTGGACGACGTGGCGGACGGGCACCTCGCCGCCTTCGAGCGGGGGCGGATCGGCGAGCGCTATATCCTGGGCGGGCAGAACGCGACGCTGTCGGAAATCCTTGCCGCCGTCGCGCGCGAGGTGGGCCGCCGCCCGCCGCGCATCCGGATCCCGCGCGCCTCCGTGGTGCCGATTGCCCTCGTTGCCGAGATGATGGCGCGGCGCAACGGCCGCGAGCCGCTGATCACGCTCGATGGGCTGCGCATGTCGAAGAACCGGATGTTCTTTACCGCTGCAAAGGCCGAGCGCGAGCTCGGCTACAAGGCGCGCCCTTATGCGGAGGCGATCACCGACGCCATCCGCTGGTTTCGACAGGCGGGCTATTTGAAGTAGCGTTGCAGAAGCGCGCGCCGGCGATCGCGACGTCGGCATCGCAAAGCAGGCTGCGGTGACATGCACGCGTCGCGTGCTGCGCGCGGAGTGCGCGTAGCTTTATAAGGTGCTATGAGAAGGGCTGGCGGTCGCGGGCTGCTGCCAACGCGTGGGGCAAGCTGTGGGGCATCAAAAATTTGAATGAACACATCGTGCCGATCTGCGTTATGCCGTTGCGTCCACCCATCACATGAGCATCAGCTTGCGACATCACGCGAATCCCGGTTGCCCTACCGCATCGACGATGGAACAATTCTGGCTATTATTCGTATCTGTACGTAAATTGACTGCCGCATGCCTGTGAATTCGATCGCGGAGGCAATCAATGTCGGCTAGCGCAACTACGCTCGCGCAACGCAATGCCGGCCGAGCGAAGGTCACCGCATCGCAGTCTGTGGATAGATCGCGCGGGTTTTGGCGCGATGCTTTCCGTACCGTGCGCGCGGAGACCGAGCGCCGCGCATCGCATCTCTCTGTCGAAGATCAGATCGTGCAGTCGATGGCCGATGCCAGCCCGACCAAGTGGCATCGCGCGCACGTCACCTGGTTCTTCGAGCAATTTTTGCTCGTGCCGAACGACCCGGGCTACACCATCTTTGACGAACGGTTTCCGTTTCTCTTCAATTCTTATTATGTCGCCGCCGGCCCGCGTTATGCGCGTCCGCAGCGCGGATTGATCACGCGGCCGAATGGTGACGATGTCACCGCCTATCGCGCGCATGTCGATGCCGCAGTTGAACACCTGATCGAGAGCGTGCCGGAGAAAGATGCGCAACAGGTCTTCTCTGTCTTGGAGATCGGTCTGCATCATGAGCAGCAGCATCAGGAGCTTCTGATCACCGACATCCTGCACGCTTTCGCGCAGAACCCGACCGATCCCATTTACGATGCAAGCTGGCAGCCGCCGCGTCCGGCGCCCGGGCCGCGCGGCTTCGTCGATGTGCCTGCGGGTATTCAGACAATCGGTCACGACGGCCAAGGCTATTGCTTCGACAACGAGACGCCGCGTCATGATGAACTGATTCCGCGCGTGCGCATCGCGCGGCACATGGTGACGAACGCGGAGTGGCTCGCCTTCATCGAAGCCGGCGGCTACACGACGCCGTCGCTCTGGCTCTCGGATGGCTGGAGCGCCGTGCAAACGGAGGGCTGGCAGGCGCCGGGCTATTGGCGCGAGCAGGACGGCGCCTGGCATGTCATGACGCTAGGCGGCCTCAAGCCCGTCGCCCCGGAAGCCCCGGTCCTGCATGTCAGCTACTACGAGGCCGAGGCCTTTGCCCGCTTTGTGGGGAAACATCTCCCGAGCGAGGCGGAATGGGAGGTCTCGGCTCGCGCCGGCCTCCTCGCCGACGCCTTCGGCACGGCTTGGCAATGGACCAGGAGCGCTTATCTACCGTATCCAGGCTACCGCGCAGCCGAGGGGGCTCTGGGGGAATACAACGGCAAGTTCATGGTCAGCCAGATGGTGTTGCGGGGCTCATCGCTCGCAACGCCCCAGGGCCATGAGCGCGTAAGCTACCGGAATTTCTTTTATCCACCGGCGCGCTGGCAGTTCACCAGCTTGCGTCTGGCAGAGTTTGTCTGAGTTCACACAAGAGGCAGTAATGGTCGCTCTTGCACGTCGCAGCGTTCCGCAGCCGCAATGTACCGACACCTCCGCCTTCGAGGCCGACGTGCTGGAAGGCTTACGCTCCACGCCCAAACATGTGCCGGCGAAATATTTCTACGACGCCGCCGGCTCGGAGCTGTTCGTACGCATCACGGAGCAGCCGGAATATTATCCGACGCGCTGCGAGATGGAGGTCCTGCGCGACAAGGCCGCGGAAATCGACAAGCTCATCCCGGCCGGTGCGGCCGTGGTCGAGTTCGGCAGCGGCTCGAACAAGAAGGCGCGGCTGTTGTTGGCCGCCGCGCCGCGGCTTGCGGCCTATGTGCCGGTGGACATCTGCGGCGAGATGGTCGAGCAGGAAGCAGCCGAGTTGCGCGCCGATTTCCCGCAGCTCAAGGTGCTGCCCGTCACGGCCGATTTCTGCTTTCCGTTTGAACTGCCGAGCGAAGCCAAGGCCGCGCCGGTGCGCATCGGCTTCTTCCCGGGTTCGACCATCGGCAATTTCGAGCCGCACGAGGCGGCATCGTTCCTGCGTAACGCGGCGCGCATCTTGGGCCCGGGCGCCAAGCTCATCATCGGCGTCGATCTCATCAAGCAGTCCGAGGTGCTCAACGTGGCCTACAATGACGCCGCCGGCGTCACCGCGGCGTTCAACCTCAATCTGCTCACGCGCATGAATCGCGAGCTCGGCGGCACCTTCAAGCGCGAAACCTTCGAACATCACGCCTTCTACAATCGCGAGCGCAACCGCATCGAGATGCACCTTGCCAGCCTCAAGCGGCAGAAGGTGAAGGTGGCCGGCGAAACAATAGAATTCCGCGCCGGCGAAACCATCCACACCGAGAACAGCTACAAGTACAGCGTGGAATCTTTGTCAGCGCTCGCGCGCGGCGTCGGCTGGCTGCCGGCGGGCGTGTGGACCGACGCGAACAAATATTTCTCGATTCAGGCCTTCACGCTTGGAGAAGAGACCCCAACGCCGCGCCCGGCGGGCTGATTTCACGCTTGTTGCCCCTGCTTCCCGTCGAGGCGAAATTGCTCTAAGCCTTCCGCGCCCGGCGACGACCGGGCGCCAGGAAGTGCAGCAAGGCAGGGACGCAATGAAGATCGTCGGTTTTGAGACAAGTGAAGGCGTGCGGCTGGGCGTTGTCGATGGCGACAGCGTTGTCGATTTGCAGGCGGTCGATCCGACCGTACCGAACGATCTCGGCACCTGGCTGCGCTCGAGCGACGGCGACCTCAAGCCGCTGGCTGATCTCGCCAAGAAGGCGCCGGCATCTGCCCGCCGCCCACTCGCCAGCCTGAAATTCGCGCTGCCGGTAGCCAAGCCCGGTAAGATTATCTGCCTTGGCCTCAACTACCTCGACCACGTCAAGGAAGGTCCGCAGAAGGACAACATCCCGAAGTTTCAGTCGATCTTTTTCCGCATGCTGAGCTCGCTCACGCCGCACCTCCAGCCTCTGATACGGCCGCAGAAGTCGATCCAGTTCGACTATGAAGGCGAATTGGTCGTGATCATCGGCAAGCGCGCCAAGCATCTTACCTTGGAGAACGCGACCGACTGTGTCGCCGGCTATACTGTCGGCAACGAAGGATCGATCCGCGAGTATCAGCGCCACACGACGCAGTGGGGCATGGGCAAGAATTTCGACCGCACCGGCAGCGTCGGTCCGTGGATGGTCAGCGCTGACGAGTTGCCGCGCGGCGGCAAGGGCCTCAAAATCGAGACCCGGTTGAACGGCAAGACGATGCAGTCGTCCAACACCGATCTGTTCATGTTCCCGGTCGCCGAGTCGCTCGTCTATCTCACCGAGGGTATCACGCTGGAGCCTGGCGACATCCTGTTCACCGGCACGCCCTCGGGCGTCGGCCACGCGCGCAAGCCCGATCCGGTCTGGATGAAGGCCGGCGACGTCGCCGAGGTCGAGGTCGAAGGCATCGGCGCGCTGCGCAACCCGATCGAAGACGAGAAGGCTTAAAACTACCCGCACCCCTGACCCCTCCCCACCACGCGCAAGCGCGCGCGGGGGGAGGGGCGATACGCTCCTTGACTCCGCTCGTCCGCCCTCGTTCCCTGAAGGAACAATGAGCGCGCAACCAAGCGCGCCGTTCCAGAGGGAGGAGCATCATGAAACGTGCGGTGATCGCCGCGGCCGTGGCCGCCGGCGTGTGCTTATCCGTGACAGCGCGAGCATCGGCGGAATGGCCCGCCGACCGGCCGATCCGCGTGCTGGTCGGCTTCGGGCCGGGCGGTGGCACCGATATCGTCGCCCGCATCATCGCCCAGCCGTTATCAGAGCTGCTGCACCAGTCGGTGGTGGTCGAGAACAAGCCGGGCGCCGGCGGCTCGATCGCGTCGGAAGAAGCGGCGCGCGCGGCAAAGGATGGCTACACGGCCACCATGATCAGCACCGGTCATACCGTTTCGGCGGTGATGCTGAAGTCCCTGCGCTATGACGCGGTCAAAGACTTCGCGGCCGTGGCGATGGTCGCCGACTCCGCATTCGTCGTCGTCGCGCGCAAGGATTTCCCCGCCAGCGACATCAACGGGCTGGTGGCGCTGGCGAAAGCCTCGCCGGGAAAATTGAATTTCGCCAGCGTGGGCCAGGGCTCGACCCAACATTTTGCCGGCGAGTTGCTGCGTCAGTCCACCGGCATCGACGTGAAGCATATTCCCTATCGCAACACCCCGGGGGTGGTCACTGCGTTGCGTGCGGGAGAGGTCGATTACGCGGTCGAGCTTGCGCACGCCGTGCAGGGGCAGGTGCAGGCCGGGGAGCTGAAGCTCCTCGCCGTCGGCACGCCCGCGCGCTGGCCCACCATCCCCGATGTGCCGACGATCGCGGAATCCGGCGTGCCCGGTTATGCGGTGGTCGGCTGGTATGGCTGGCTCTACCCGGCCGGCACGCCGCAGGCGATCGTCGACAAAACCAATGCCGCATTGAAGGACGTGCTGGCGCGGCCGGAGGTTCGCGACCAGCTTGCGCGGGCCGGCGCCGCGGTCCACGTGTTGGGACCGGCCGAATTTGGCCGGCACCTTGCGGACGAGGTCGCGAAATGGAAAACCGTGCGCGACACAGCGGGGCTTGAACCAAACTGACCTTCAGGTGGTTGGTCGGGATTATTGAAAGAGGGTGATATGGCTGATCAGTTGAACGTGCTCGTGATCTGCGGCTCGCTGCGCAAGCGATCCTACAATGCGGCGCTGGCGCGCGCCCTTCCGCTGCTGGCGCCGCCGGAGATCAAACTCATCGATGCGCCGCCCTATGACACGATTCCGCTCTACAACCACGACATCCAGGAGGCCTCCGGCTTTCCGCCCGCGGTCGAGGATCTGGCCAGCGCGGTGCGGTCAGCGGACGGCGTGATCATCGTCACGCCTGAATACAACTGGACCATTCCCGGCGCGCTCAAGAACGCGCTCGATTGGGTCTCGCGCATGCCGAACCAGCCGTTCAAGGAGAAGCCGGTGGCGATCCAGTCGGCGAGCCAGGGCCCGGTCGGCGGCGCACGCATGCAGTATCATCTGCGCATGGCGCTCACTTACATGAACGCCTTCGTGTTCGGCACACCGGAAATCTTCGTCGGCTTGGCGCAGAACAAGTTTGACAAGGAAAGCCTCGAACTCACCGATCAGCCGACCAAGGACATCATCAAGCAGCAGCTTGCCGCCTTCGCCAAGTTCATCGTGCGGGTGAGGGAGTAATCTTTCTTCCCTCTCCCCGTTTTACGGGGAGAGGGTGAGAGGTAAAGACGGCAATCACGGAGATGCGGCCATGACCAACCATCAAATCCGCTTCGACGACGGCGCGTCGTACGAGCGTATGATGGGAACGTGGAGCCGGTTTGCCGGCGACATCTTCCTTGACTGGCTGGCGCCTGCGCCGGGCTTGCGCTGGATCGACGTCGGCTGCGGCAACGGCGCCTTCACCGAATGCATCGTCGAGCGCTGCGCTCCGGTCGAGGTTGAAGGCGTCGATCCTTCCGAAGGGCAGCTTGCCTTCGCGCGCACGCGTCAGGCGGCGCGCCTCGCGCAATTCCGCCAGGGCGACGCCATGGCGCTTCCCTTCGCCGACAACAGCTTCGATGCCGCCGTGATGGCGCTGGTGATCTTCTTCGTGCCCGAGCCGGCGAAAGGCGTCGCCGAGATGGCGCGTGTGGTGCGTCCGGGCGGCATGGTTGCTGCTTATGCGTGGGATATTCTCGGCGGCGGCTTTCCGGCGGAGCCGCTCATGGCCGAGATGCGCGCGATGGGTCTGACACCTTTGCTGCCGCCAAGCGTGGATGCCGCAAAGATGGACGCCCTTCGCGCATTGTGGACTGATGCCGGCCTCGAGGCGATCGAAACACGGCAGATCGCCGTCGAGCGCACCTTCGCCGGCTTCGACGATTTCTGGACGACCAATCTCCTCGGCTCCAACATTGCCGCGACGGTCGCCGGAATGGCGCCCGCTGACGTCGAACAACTCAAGGCGCGCGTGCGCATGCGCGTGCCGGCGGATACGACCGGCCGCATCACCTGTGGCGCATGGGCCAATGCGGTGAAGGGACGGGTGGCGGGGTAGTTCGGGCCGTGCTTATGCAGGCAGGCCGAGCCTGCGCATGCCCTCTTCAAAGCGTGCGCGGTCTTCCGGCCGGCGCAAAGGCCACAATTCGCTGAACTTCGACGCCCGTAAATCGGGATCGAGTTCACGCAGGCGCGCCAACGCTTTTTCAGACTCGTCCGTGCGTCCAGCGAGTACGAGGCTCACCGCCCGCATCAAGACGCCGGTGATGTAATTGGGGCCCGC
>DATDMA010000160.1:0-17410 GCA_036519015.1 Pseudolabrys sp.
CGATGACGAACCTTGCCCCGGCGGCCGGGCATTGGCTATGGTCGCGGCGCGCGGGCGTAGTTCAATGGTAGAACGGCAGCTTCCCAAGCTGCATACGAGGGTTCGATTCCCTTCGCCCGCTCCAGTCTTCCCAACGCGGACTGGCACGACGCGCCTTAACCCCAAGGCGCATCATATGAAATTACCAAGAATTCCTATTGGACAGCGACAGGTAGCAAGCGAAGCTCGATGCCATCGGGCGCCTTCTTAAGCCGCCAAGACCACTCATTGCGCTCCTTGGGGATTCCGCTGCGAAATCAACCAATTAATGCGCCCCTAGTTTTGGCGTAGCTGGAATCAATTGAGCGCATTGTTGGACGTTCCGTTAGACGCTTTCCGAGACGAAACCGTGGTCAAGACTGCCCTAAGTCTCGCTGTTAAGTTCCCGTCGACACAACACGTTTTCGGACGAGCGAGGGCAAAGCGCCACTCCCCGGACGGCACCAAGGAAGGATGGACGATGGCGGACGAAACGGACTCGTTGGCGGATTTGATTGACCTGAGGAACAGCATCGACAACATCGACGCAGCCATCATTCACATGCTTGCCGAGCGCTTCCGATGTACGCAGCGGGTTGGCGCTCTCAAAGCTGGCCATAATCTACCGCCAGCTGATCCCGCGCGCGAGGCTTATCAGATTGCGCGGCTGCGCCGGCTCGCGGAAGCGGCTCAACTCGATCCGGAGTTTGCGGAGAAGTACCTGACGTTCGTCATCCGGGAAGTGATCCGCCATCATCAATCCTTCTCGCGTACCTCCGAGCAGTGAAAGTGAACGCGCGCGCCGCTCAGGCGCGCTTCTCGATCAGGGCTCGATACTCAATGAACGGGCCTCTCAATCAAACCCGCTTCAAAACGCGGTAACGAGAACTGCCCCAGAACTATAAATTGCGTTATCTTTTTAGATACAGCCAATCGAGAGGCTTCAATGCCAGCGGAGGCGCGCTCGCCGTGAAGGGCGGCGCGCAGGAATGTCCCTACACATACATGCAGGAGGGGGAATATCGCAGTCCCGAAGGTGCGACGCCGGAGACGATACGCAAGCGCGCCTGAGGACGACGCCCGTTGGGTCAGGGTCGCGCCGCCTCGCCCGCGGCGTTAACGAATATTAACCAGATTGCGCTAAGCCACGGACTTCTCCGCGAGCGGGCGTTGATGGTCGGTCGGTTTGTCCTGTTGCTTGGTCTGTTGTTGCCGGTCGGCGCTGCCGCCGCCGGCGGCTTGCCCGCGATCATCGCCAGCGCGGACAATGCGGTGCCGGACTGCGTCAAGCCCGCCGACCTGATGCAATTCGTGGCCGACCGTAATGCCACGCACAATCCGCCGCGCCGCTTCGATCCACGCTTTGCGGATCTCGCCAGTCTCTATCAGCAGGTCGGCGCCTGCGTCGCGCGCGAGCCGGAGAAATGTGTCGGCGTGCGCTGGGATTACGCCTTCTTCCAGATGCTGATCGAGACCAACTATCTCACCTTCCGCCGGCCCGACGGCGTTCCCGGTGGCGTGCCGGCGAGCGACAACAACTTTGCCGGCGTCGGCGCCACCGTGGTCGGCAAGCCGGGCGAGCATTTCAAGGATGTGCCGACCGGGGTGCTCGCCCATCTCCAGCATGTCTTGATGTATTCGACGACGCGCGTCCCCGAGCCGGTCGCCAAGCGCACGCGCCAGGTGCAGGACGACGTGCAGCAGATCATGCGCCGGTTGCATCGGCTGGTGACTTTTGCCGATCTGGCGCGGCAATGGACCGGCACCAACAAGAACACCTATGGCCGGGAGATGCAGCGCATGGCGGAGATCTATGCGAGCCGCTACTGCGGTTCACAGCAACTCAGCGCAAAATCGCCTCTGCATCGCGGTGCGCACTGATTGCACTGGTTGCATTGGCGGGCCTGCGCACACACCCACGTGATCGTTGGAACTCTGGCGGACACACAAACGTTGCTTGGCCGAACCGATAACGGGAGGCAACACAATGCCATTGTTCTTTTATTTGCCGATGATCATCTGGATGGGACTGTTCGGAGCCGTGCACGAGGACAGGCGCGTGCCGGTCAGAGTCAAGGCGAGACGCTGACCGCCTTTGCTTCATCCGCTTGCGCGGGCGGCATTACGCAGCCGCCTTCGCTACTTCGCTGGTCCGCACATCTTTCAGCATCCGCATCACATCGTCCTCATAGCACAGCTCAGTGCCAGCACTGAGCACGGCCGCCGAACCGGCAGCGACGGCCATGCGGAACGCCTGCTCGAGCGGCTTGCCCGCCGCCAGCGCCGCAACGAGCCCGCCGAGGAAGCTGTCGCCGGCGCCGACCGTGCTCACCACCTCGATCGCCATCGGCTCAGCACGCCAAGCACGATCGCCGGTCACCAGCAGCGCACCGTCCTCGCCGAGCGTGAGTGCGACGATCTCGGCGCGCTTGTCGGCGATGAGCGCGCGGCAGGCGGCGACGCGCTCGCCATCGCTCTCCAGCGCTGCGGCCGAAAGCTCGATCAGTTCGATCAGATTCAACTTGACCAGGGTCACGCCTTCATCGAGCGCGGCTTCGAGCGCAGCTCCCGATGTGTCGATCACGCATTTTGCGCCCAGCGCCTTGGCACGTCGCGCCACCTGCGCGAAGAAATCGTCGGGCACGCCCGGCGGCACGCTGCCGCTGGCGACCACATAACGCGGCTTCTCCGGCAGCGACGTGAGCACGTCGAGGCAAGCCTCCCACTCGGCGCGGTGCAGCGTGGTGCCCGGCAGGACGAAGCGATATTGCTCGCCGGTCGTCTCTTGGTAGGCGGTGAAGTTCTCCCGCGTCTCAACATGCGATGGCGTGACCAGACTTTTGATGCCTTCGCGGTCGACCAACTTGTGCAGCAATTTTCCGATGGCGCCGCCGGTCGGATAGATCGCGGTCACGTCGCCGCCGAGCCTGTGCGCGGCGCGCGCCACGTTGATGCCGCCGCCGCCGGGGTTGCGTTTGGGCGGCGAACAACGCAGCTTTCGCGTCGGCTCGACGCGATCGACATTCACGAAGATGTCGATTGCGGGATTGATCGTGACTGTAACGATGTCCGGCACGGCGTGGCTTCCACTTCCGAATGGCAATCGAGAAAGCGTCAGCTAGACATAGGTAGTGATTTGGCGCGTTCTACGGGCTTGCCGGCGCAGTATGACACGGCATGGCTGCGTTAAGGCATCGCTTCGCGGTACTTAACGCCTTGTTCCGATGACCGTTCCACCGAATTGTGCTTGGATCGCCTGCGCGGTCCGCCCGCCCGCTCGCGCTTGCTGGATCGCTATTCGTGGTGGCGGCCCGTATTGTCAACGAGCACGCCACCACGCCCTCATCGGTCATCGCAGCCTTCTCGCACCGGGCGGCGCCCTAAGCAGACGCCTCACGAACGGATGAGATGCTCGTCCGATGCGCGCCGCATACGCTCCGCTTCTTGCCGTGCCATCTCGAAAATTACCGCCAGCGAATCCCATCCGTTCTTGAATGCGATGTCGGACAGTTCGTGGCTCATCTTTTCGAGATAGTCGCGTGTGCCGTGGCGAAGCTTCGCTGCGTCATCCGTGCCGAAAACCGGAGCGTGGTCCCAAAGGTCGCTCATGCCATGGCCAATTGCTTGACGCTCTTTTCTTCCAGCACGGACCCGGTGACGCCGGCTGCCTTGCGCAGATTGGTCAGCATGCGGTCGCTGATCTCGAACAGGGCGGCGTAGCCCATGATGTCGCCGAGACGCGCGGGCTTGCCGATCAGTTCGGCAGCGCAGTTGGCGCGCTTGAGGATGCGCGCGAACATCGCGTCGTAGACGGAGACGACTTCGGTCAGGCCGGCGAGCAGTCCAACTTCGACGATGCCGATCAGCAGCTCACCGGTCGTGTGGTTCAACAGATTGTCCGATCGCTCCGATGCCGCCTCCTGGTCGACCGAGAAGCGCGACGACTCCCAAATGGTTGCACTCTCTATGCGCATGTCGCCCGGAAGTAGTTCGGGAAAGACATCGGCCAGCATATTCGGTCCAGTTGTCGGCAATAGACGCAGCGAGCCGCGCACATTGCCGTTGTCGTCGATCGACAAAAGATAGAGCGGATTCAACGCGTCGAATTCGTCGATCTCCCAACTGCGCAAGGTCTTCACCTGCCAGTGCAGCCTATCGAAAAACGTGCGTTTTCTGATTTCATGCATCTGCGCGATTTCGCGTGGAAAATCTGCGCGGTGCGAGCCTGAAACAAGGCGGATCATGTGAACACTCCTCTGAGGGCGTGTTTCACTGTTTTGCCGCGCCTGCGAAGACTCAATATGTCAAAATTGACAGCGCGCGCTTCTGGCCTTTTTCCTGCCCGGTTTGGATGCCGTCAGCAGCTTTCAATGATTCCCAGCGCGACGGCTTTTGCCACGGCCTGCGTCTTGTTCAGGCACTCGAGCTTATGCCGCGCGACATCCAGATAGAGTCGCACCGCACGCTCGCTGACTTTGAGGATTTGCGAGGTTTCCCAGATCGTTTTGCCGCTCGCAGCCCATTGCAGGCATTCTTTCTCGCGCGGCGACAGCAGCGCTTCATAATGCGGGACTTGGCCGCCTTCGACGCGAATAACCATTTGATGGAAGTAATGCGCTAGTAACTGTAAGTCACGCATCGACTCTTTCTTCAGGTTGGCCCATTCCTTGTCGCTCAGATCGCTGTTCACCGAGAACAGCGCCACTTCCGGGCCTCGCCCACGGACCGGAATGGTTAAACCTTGCCGGCCGAGTCCGAATTCCGTGGCTTCGCCGAAGACGCGCCGGATCTGCGGTTGCGAATAATCGAAACTACGCCAATCGATAGGCAGCAAACCGGTTAGGCCGAGCCTCACCACCGGATCGATATCGACATAGGCGGAGTGTTCGTAGTGCTTGCACCAATCGGACGTATAGGTCGCCGAATAGAACGGCGCCGTTCTGCCGATGCGCGGAATATTGATGCCGAGATAGGCGACGTGCTTGAGCCCGTATTTCTCCGCCGCCGAAAGCAGCAGACTGCTGCCTTCCTCGAAATGCGTTACGCTGTCGAGCTTGGGTGCCAGCGATTCAAACAGTCGGTCGAGCATGCGGTATCCTAACGCCGATTCGTCGGCACGCACCATTTGGAACCCGGGCTCAACGCAGTTTTGCCTTATTTATCGCGCATTTTTCAACTTTGAATTGTAAGTATACAGACGATCCACACAACTGAGGGGATTGATCGTTATAAAACGCGAGTCAGTGGTGTGCCGCCTCGGTGATTCGTGCACAGTCATGTCATCGCTCGGGGCATGCCGCGCGAATTGACAATGGCGCGCGAAGGCTCACATCATCACGATGACAACGCGACAGCGTCGCTTGAGCGACTTCAACACCACCCCGCCGCCGGCAGACCAGCCACTGCAAGTGCTCTGCGAAGACCACAACGGCACTTATTTGCTCCCTTACCCTTGCCAATGGAGCGAGGGCGGATGGCGCAACTGCGCCAGCAACGAACTCATCGCGGTCGAGGTCGTCGGCTGGCGCGATATATCGTCCGCCGGCGGGGAGCGCCGCGGCATGACGAAATGAGAGCAACAGGAACGAGAGAGTGGGGCGATGAGCAACGACCGCGGCCGGCGCAGCAACGATCCCTTCAAGGCGGCCGAGGCCGCGTTCAAATCCGCGACAGCCAAGCCGATTGAAAGTCCGGCGAAGCAGCCATCGCTTCCCGGCGTGAAGGAGATGGTCTCGCTGCGCATCGACAAGGACGTGCTGGACTATTTCCAGGAGGATGGCCCGGGCTGGCAGGACCGCATCAATGACGCGCTGCGCAAGGCGGCGGGCAAGTAGCCGATCGTTTCTATTACAATGAGAAGAGATTTTGCGGCGAATGCGCCGTGGGGCGCGCGTTGCATCCAGCCTCTATTTCAACGTAATCCACATGCGACGACGTGAACGCGTCGGCAGCGATATTTCGCGTGCGCGGGAGCCGGAGATCGCTATAGTGGATTCTCCCGCCACGAGTTCGACACGCCCTTGCCACACCGCATCACCCGCCGCGCTTTCGTCGCAGGTCTCCCGCTCATAGCGGCCGGTTGTTCTATGGACCCGGGCGGCTTCAACGGCTGGTCGCCTGGTCTGGGCGGCTTCGGCCGCTACGGCGCCATCGAGGACGGCGGCAACACGATTCCCGCGCTCGATCTGACCACAATCGACAACAGCCTCCTGCGCACGGCGGTTGCCTGGGAGGGTCCGCAGCGTGCAGGCAACATCGTCGTCCGGGTGCCTGAGCGCCGTCTGTACCTCGTCATGGGTGAGGGGCGGGCGCTGCGCTACGCCTGCGGCGTCGGCCGCGCTGAAGCGCTGAATTTTCGCGGTACCGCCACCATCGGTCGCAAGGAGAAATGGCCGCACTGGACGCCCACCCCGCACATGATCGCCGCGCAGCCGCGCTATCGCCCTTATGCCGGCGGCTTGGCCGGCGGCATCGACAATCCGCTCGGCGCCCGCGCACTCTACCTCTATCGCGACGGCCGCGACACGTATTTCCGCCTGCACGGCACCACCGAGCCGGAAAGCATCGGCCATGCGGTCTCCAGCGGCTGCATCCGCCTGTTCAATCACGACATCATCGATCTGTTCGACCGCGTGCCGGTCGGTACGCAGGTCACGGTCGTGCAGGCTTGAGCCTAAGCGCTAGCGCTCCGACACCCGAAGGTGCTTGTGCCTGCGCGCTGCGAATTGCAGCGCCTCGTGCCGGCGGGCGGGCTTGCCCTCCGCCGTGTGTGTCCGGACGGAGTCCGTGACTGCGGCGATGGTTGTTGCCTTGTGCGCCCGGCGCATCTTGACCGCCACCTTGGCGGCCGCTGAGACCGGCTCGGCCTGCTCGGGCAGCCTGGTCGGCGGCATCGGGATCTGCTCCGGTCCATCCCAGGCGAGCAGGCCCGCCTTTTCCTGGCACGGCGCATGGCGCGGCAGACGCAATTCCGGGCTGCCCGCCTCGGCGACGACCCAGTTTTCCGCCGGCCGTCCGGTGATCGTCTTCACATAGCCCTGCGTCTCCTGCGGCAGCGGGCCTTTCTTGGCCAGCCAGTCCTGGATGCGCTTCGGCCCCGCATTGTAAGCCGCCGCGGCAAGGCCGAGATTACCGAACTGCTGGAACAGGTTGCGCAATAGGCGTGCCGACGCCGGGATTGCCTGCAGCGGATCGAAGGGATTGGCGACGCCCATGTCTGCCGACGTCTCCGGCATGAATTGCGCGATGCCTTCGGCGCCGGCGCTGCTCACGATCTCCGGCTTGAAGCGGCTCTCCTGGAAGATGAGGCGGATGAAAAACGGCGCCGGCAGGTCGTTCGAATGCGCCGCCTCGGCGAGGGTGTCGCAGATCTCCTGGGCCGACCGATGCACCACCGGCTTCGGCACCTTCGGGAGTGGAGGCGGTGGAATCGGTAATTCGCGCGGCATCAGGAGCGCGTCCGCATCGAATTGCCGTGGAATGTCCACAGGCGAGTCGGACACCGCGGCTGTCTGGACCTGGCCGGCATCGCGGCTTTGGCTGTCGTCGCGTGCCTGCGGCTGCGCAGGCGCTGTTTGCGCCGGTTTGTCCGCGCGCTTGGCGCCGGCGTGATCGAATGCAAAGTTCGGATCGGGAGCGGTCGAGCTCGACCACGTCATCAGGCACAGGCAGGCGGGAACGAACAGTTGCCGCATCCACAAAACCCCCGTGCGCCACGCTTGGCGGCGACAATAGGCATATCTAAGGAGAAGTCCCCTTGGCTCGCTGCAACCTGTCGTCTTCTATCTAGTCGGTTTTTTGAAAGACTTGCGGAACAATTGCGGCGTACCGCCTTGCCGCCGCCGCAGTTCCAATCGCCGCGTGTGTTCCCCGCCATCGGCGGTTGGCGGTTGAGACCTTATCATTGCGGCATGGGGCGATTTGCAGCTAATGGCGGTATGGCGCGATTTGCCGCGGGGCGAGAGGCCAGAATGATCATGCAGGTGGGGCGCGGGCACCGCGGGATACCGCCGCTGCTCTTCCGGGTGTTCGCCGTGCTCGTCTGCGGCGCCAGCGGTGCGGCGCAAGGCGGGACGACGCTCGCTGCCCACTACAGCATCTCGATGATCGATGTGCCGTTCGGCCAGATCGTGTGGAGCGTCGACATTGGCGAACGCGCCTATCGCGCGTCGGCCCGCGGCAAGGCCAGCGGCCCGCTCAGCGTCCTGGTGAAAGGCGAGGGCTCGGTGGTCGCCCAAGGCGCCATGGACCATGGCCATCCGATGCCGGAAGCCTACACCTCGAGCATCACGGATGACGACGGGCTTGCCACCGTCGGGATGTCATTCGACCACGGCACAGTGAACGCGCTGCGCGTTGCCGCGCCGCCACCGCCGGACGATCTTACGCCAGCGCGCGAGGCCGACCGTCACGGCGTCAGCGATCCGTTGAGCGCGATGCTGATCCCGGCGCCACCCGGCGTGGACGTGCTGGCGCCTCAGAGCTGCAATCGCGTACTGGCGATCTTCGATGGCCAGCGCCGCTACGACCTGGTGCTGACTTATCTGCGGCGCGATCGCCTCACGGTGAAGCGCGGCTATGTCGGGCCGGTGCTGGTGTGCCGGCTCACACTGCAGCCGATCGCCGGCTATCGCGCCAAGAGCCTGCTGATCAAATACGTGGCCGGCCGCAAGGACATGGAGCTGTGGTTCGCGCCGCTCGGCGGCGTCCAGATCATGGCGCCGGTCCGCATTATGATGCCCACCATCATCGGCACGCTGGTAATCGAGGCCGTTCAATTCGAGGCGGCGTCTACCCCGGATGTCCCGGTCGATCCATCGACCACGGTGAAGCCGTAGCGCTAATCAATCCCCGAGCCGGCGGCGATTGGCGCGCACACGTCTGCGAATAGGCGCATAAGCCCGTACCGCTGCCGTATGCATGGTTGCGCCTTTGGCCAACGCCGTCATCGCGGCAAGTTGTGCTTCGCCGACAGCAGCGGCTTTTTCCAGGATCATGTGTTGAACCTCAGTGGCCGCGCGAGCATCGCCGGACGCAAGGCGCATCAGCCGGAGAGAGATCACGCGCTGCACATCCGCACCGAAACGCGCGGCTTCGAGCCACTGACTCATAATGTTAAACACTGCATTCTCCACTGACCCGGCCCAGGAACAACCGATGGATCGATCAACGGTTCCAGGCACCCCCACTATACCAATCGTTGGGAGCCCCATGATTAGGTGTCATGTCCCACGATGCGGACCATTCGGTAGCCAACGTGTTGTCGTTTACGTTGCTACGCCACGCGCGTCCAGTACGCATCGGATCATGCACTTTCGCACGCTGAAAAGAAAAACCGGCCGCGCAGGTGTTGCGCGGCCGGTTTGCTGATCGTCCTAAAGACTTTAGTTGCCGTCGATCGTCTTGATCACGCTCGACATCGGGCGCGCGGTATCGAGCCCGCCACCGATCTCCTTCATGACCATGTCGACATATTCCTTCTTCGGTTCGGTCGGCGTCTTGCCGACGACCTGCACGACCTTGTAGCCGCCGTCCTTGAGCCTCTTGAGAAGCTCGGGCGCCGCAGCCGCGGTCGCCTGCTGGAAGTCGTGCATCAGCACGATGCCTTTGCCGTTCTTCTCGAGCTTCTTCATCACCGAGGCGATGACCTGCTCGGGCTTGCGCATCTTGAAGTCGAACGAGTCGAGGTCGGTGGAGAAGATGCCGATGTTGCGTTCGCCGAGATACTTCACCATCTCGGGCGGGTGGCGCAGCGCCGGGAAGCGGAAGAACGGCGCGATCGGTTGGTTGCCGAGGCCGATGCTCACGGCCGCGATGCCTTTCTCGATCTCGTCCTTGGCTTCCTGTTCGTTCAGGCGCGACAGGTCCTTATGCGACCAGGTGTGCGAGCCGACGGTATGGCCGGCGGCCACCACCTGCTTGAGAATCTCGGGGTGCCAGCCGGCATGCTTGCCGATGGGGAAGAACAGCGCCTTTGTGCACTGCTCGGCCAGGGCCTTGAGCACGGCCGGCGTATGGCCCGGCCACGGGCCGTCATCGAATGTCAGGACCACTTCGTGGTCGCGCAGGAAGTCGTAGGCCTTGAAATGCTCGAAGCCGAAGCCCGGGCCGCCCGTGGTGTCGATCTCGACCACGCGCGCGACGCCCAGCGCATTCGGGTTGTCGCATTTGGCCTGAGTGGCAGCCGGGGCAGCGCCCGGCGCTTGGGTATTCTGTGCCCAGGCCGTCGCACCCGAAGCCCACACCGCGACCGCAACGGCTGTCGCCAAAACGATACGCATAAGGTTCTCCATCCCCCGCTTAAGTGCCTCTAAGGCGTACGGTTCTCATATTCATCGCGACTTTAACCTTTTGAGTCAACGAACGTCCCAAAACGACCGGTATCCCGTTGAACTGGTTGGCAACATGGTAAACGCGCATGGCGGCACGCCGCCGCACGCCGGACGCATTGCCTGGGCGCCTAATCGGTTTTATCTCCTGTTTGAGGGGCTCTGGAGGTTTTGGAATGCCGGCGGAGGTATCCACGGCTATCGTGTCGCGCCCACTTGTGCTGGCCGGCCTTTTGGCTGGTATGGCGGTGTTGGCGACCCTGGCGCTGTGGGCGTGGTACGGCACCGCAATGTTCTTTGAGATGGTGCGGGCCGGCTGGGCCGCGTGCTTTTGACGGCAGCGAAGTGAAGGTCCTCAGATGACGGCACGCAGCTCACATATCGCACTTGTTCTGTCCGCTTTCCTCGCGGGCCTTGCGATCTTCCTTGGTGTCTTTCTCTACGCCACCGGCCAGATGGGCGGCGGCGCGCCGGGGCCTTCGGCGATCGGCGGTCCGTTTGCGCTGATTGACCAGAACGGCAAGGCCATCACCGACGAGGACATGAAGGGCCGGCCCTCTTTGGTGTTCTTCGGCTACACGCATTGCCCGGACGTCTGCCCGACGACGCTGTTCGACATGTCGGAGCTTATGCGCGCGCTCGGGCCGGATGCCAGCCGCGTCAACGCGCTGTTTGTCACCGTCGATCCGGAGCGCGACACGGCGGCGGCGATGAAGGATTACCTATCGAGCTTCGATCCGCATCTGCGCGGCGCCACCGGCGACCAGAAGTCGATCGATGCGGTGGAAAAGGGCTATCGCGTCTATGCCAAAAAGGTGCCGACCGACAAAGGCGACTACAGCATGGACCACACCGCGCTGATCTATCTGATGGACAAGCAGGGCCGCTTCGTCGCGCCGTTCAAGCTCAACGGCAAGCCGGAGGAGGCGGCCGCCGAGCTGCGGCGCTATCTTTGAGCGGCACGCACGCTAATTGCTCTTCGATCCTCGCTGACCGGCCAAACGCTCGGCAAGCTCGATAACCGAAGTGCGCGCGTCGCGCGCAGTGATGTTCAGAAACGCTTTCATCAGCCGCAGGCCCTCAGCCGGATCTGGCGTCGTCGAGTCGTTGCTCGGCAATTTGGTATTTGATGTCGTCATCCAGAACCTCGGTGAACTCGTCCTCTTACGAGATGTCGTTTCGTCGGCAATGCTGGAACAAGAGTATTCATGGCTCCTGAAACATCGAACGGATAATGCGATCTAGCTTAACCCCATGAGAATTGTCTTGGTTACAACGCACGTTTGTTCATGACGTAAGCATGAATAGGTCGTTTTACCGCCGTTTCGTCGATAAGCGACGGCAAATTGCCGGACTCCGCGAGCGTCCGCAGATCGCGTTCGAGTCCAAGCAGCACGCGCGTCGTTTCATTGGCGCGTCGTGAGCTCTTCGCTAGGCCGTGCGTGGTCTTTTCCCAGGCGTATGGGGAGACGATGAGCTGATAAAGCGCGCGCCAGGCCGCAAGCGACAGCAGCAGCCAGTGCAGCGGCGTCAGCAGCAGCACCCAGGCATTTGCCAGGAGGCCGCGGCGGGCGAGGCCGAGCCAGCCCAGGGCGGCCGATGCGATATAGCCACATAAAACGCTGCCGCCATAGAAGGCGGCGAGCCAGGTCGATGTGCCCTGCACGGCCGCGATGGCAAACGCGACCACAAACGGCGGGTGCACGAGTGCTGCCAGCACATTTCCGCCGACGATAAGCTGCAGGCTTAGAAAGCCGGGAAGACCGAGTTCACGTTTGAGCCGCAGCGGTTGGCGCATGTGAACGGCCCATGTCTGCATCCAGCCTTTGAGCCACCGCGTGCGTTGACGCAGCCAGGCGCCCAGCGCGGAGGGCGCCTCCTCGTAGGTGGTGGATGCGATCATCTCGGTACGATAGCCGAAGCGCGCGAGCCGCATACCGAGATCGGCGTCTTCCGTGACGTTGTAGGCATCCCAGGCCCCGATCTCGCGCAGGATCGCGGTGCGGAAATGATTGGACGAGCCGCCGAGCGGCAACGGCAAATCAAGCGCGGCGAGACCGCCGAGAAACACGTCGAACTGTCCGGCATACTCGGCGGTGAAGAGCCGCGTCAGCACGCTGTCGGCTGTATTATCGATGCACAGCCGCGCCTGCACGCAGGCAAGATGCTCTCCGCCGGTGCGGAATGTCTCCAGCGCGTGGCGCAACTGGTCCGGATCGGGCCGGTCTTCGGCGTCATAGATCACCGTGAAGCTGCCGCGCGCGAAAGGCAGCGCCGCGTTCAGCGCCTTCGGCTTGGTGCGCGGTCCGCCGGCCGGAGCCGCGATTACCGTGATGGGCATACGGTTCGCGCGCGCCGCGATGGCTGCATGCGTCTCGCGATCGTCGGCTTCGACGGCGAGGATTACATCGAGCTTTTCGGGCGGATAGTCGAGGCGTTCGATCGCCCGCAGCAGTCCGTCGACAGATGCCGCCTCGCGATAAAGTGCCGCGATGACGCTATAGACCGGCAATGTTTCCGCCGATGCGTGCGGCCGTGGCTGGAGCACCGGCGCGGCGACGAAGGCGCCGGCGAGCCGCAAGGCGAGCCACGGCACGAAGAGTGCGGCGAGCCACACTTCGATTGCGAGCAGCGTCGTGTCCGGCGCAAGTGCGCCAACGCCGAGCGCGATGAGCCCAACGCTTGCTGCTATGACGACACGGCCGCGCCGGCGCGGCGGGCCGGCGGCAAGCTCCGGCCATTTATATTTGAGTGCATTCGATGCCCGGTCGGCGAGTGCCTTGCCGGCGTAACGCAAGATGAAGCGGTTGAGGCGCTCGGCGCTGGTGAAGTGCACGCGGCGCGCCCAATCCGGGCTTTCCCTGATCAACTGCACCATGCGGCGCGCCGCCACGCCGCGCGGGGCGACGACGAGGCGCAGATCGTCCCCCTCCGTCACCGGCAGCAGGCCGGCGGCTGCGGCCTCGATCAGGCGCTCGTCCGAAATCGGGCACAACGTTCGACACAAATTATCGAGCGGCTCGAATTGCACCCCGAGGGACTGCGCCAGAGCGCGCAAATAGACTTCTTCGCTCAACGTGCCCCTGGCGATCAGCACACGGTCGGCGCCGACCCCAAGCATCGCCGCGCGCTCCTGCGCGGCCTCGAGCACGTCGGCGGGGAGTAGGGACCGCACGCATTCGACTTCCGGGAAATAGCCGGCTCTGGCGGTATTGACGCCGGCTGAGGCGCCGGGCAGCGCGTTGAAAGCCGGGACGCCGGCCACTCTCGTGGAGCCGACAGCGTCAGCCGAACGACGCGGGCGGGCGACGGCCGCGCCGGTCCGAATTCCCGACCCCATTGCCCCACCAAACTGCCCGGTTGCGAGTATATATATGCCGTAATTGCAACCTTGACGCTACTTCAAAGTGTAATGGAGTGCCCATTTCGTTGGCGGCGCCGGGTGGCCGAGTCCGGCCGGCGGTGCTAGAAGTCCGCCATGTCCGGTTTCATGTCACATTACCTCGTGCCGGCCGCCATTATTGCCGTGGCGATCGTGCTCGTTCTCGGCCTGTTCAACATGATGCGCGGCGGCTCGCCGAACACCTCGCAGAAGCTCATGCGGCTGCGCGTGCTGCTCCAGTTCGTCGCCATCATCGTCATCATGGCGACGATCTGGGCCATGGGCCGCTGACCCCCGGAAACCGGCTAATAGAGGCTAGCGCGAAGCCGCGAAGGTTACCGAGGTCCCCATGGTCGTGCTCAACCGCATCTACACTCGCACCGGCGACGACGGCACGACGTCGCTCGGCACCGGGGCGCGGCGCAAGAAGTACGACCTTCGGGTCGAGGCCTATGGCACCCTCGACGAGGTCAATGCCGTGCTCGGGCTGGTCCGCCTCCATATCGCCGGTGATGCGGCCCTGGATGCCGCCCTCGGCCGCATCCAGAACGATTTGTTCGATGTCGAGGCCGACCTGTGCCTGGCGGAAAAGGGGCCCGGCGGGGCTCGCCTGACCGTCACCGACGCCCAGGTCGCCTGGCTCGAGAGCGAAATCGACCGCCTCAATGCCGATCTCGAGCCGCTGCGGTCGTTTATCCTGCCCGGCGGCAGCCCGGCCTCCGCCTATATGCACCTCGCCCGCACTGTCTGCCGGCGTGCCGAGCGGATCATGGTCGAACTCAAGGACCGGGACGCCGACGGGGTGTCGGACCCCTCGCTCAAATACGTCAACCGGCTGTCGGATTATCTCTTCGTTGCTGGCCGTTACGCCAACGACAGGGGCGCCAAGGATGTCCTCTGGGCCCCGGGGCAGAACCGTTGAGTGGTCCAAAAAAACCTCTCGGAAGCGCGTTTGTCCAGCGTGCAGCGCAGCATTGGCGTTGACATGCCAATGGCGCGGCCTTTAGCTTCCGCCCGCTTTCGTCAATCCCTTTGGGATGGGGGATCATGAAGATTCTAGTGCCCGTGAAACGGGTCGTCGATTTCAACGTCAAAATCCGCGTCAAACCGGACGGCTCCGGCGTCGAGCTCGCGAACATCAAGATGTCGATGAATCCGTTCGACGAGATCGCCATCGAAGAGGCGATCCGTTTGAAGGAAGCCGGCAAGGCGACCGAGATCGTGGCGGTGTCGATCGGACCGGCGCAGGCGTCGGAAACGATTCGCACCGCGCTTGCCATGGGCGCCGATCGCGGCATCCTGGTGAAGACGGACGGCCCCGTCGAACCGCTGGCGGTGGCGAAGATCCTCAAAGCCATCGTCGAGGCGGAGAAGCCCGGTCTCGTCATTCTCGGCAAACAGGCGATCGACGACGACAGCAATCAGACCGGCCAGATGCTGGCGGCGCTGCTCGGCTGGTCGCAGGGGACATTCGCATCCAAGCTTACGCTCGATGGTGACAGTGTCACCGTAACGCGCGAGGTCGACGGGGGCTTGCAGACGGTCACGCTGAAAGCGCCGGCGATCATCACCACTGATCTGCGTCTGAACGAGCCGCGCTACGCGTCACTGCCGAACATCATGAAGGCGAAGAAGAAGCCGATCGATGAGAAGGCGCCCGACGCTTATGGCGTCGACATCACGCCGCGGCTGCAAGTGCTCAAGACGACCGAACCGCCGGGCCGCAAGTCCGGCGCCAAGGTCGGCTCGGTGGCCGAACTGGTCAGCAAGCTCAAAGACGAAGCGGGGATACTCTGACGATGACCACGCTTCTGCTCGCCGAGCACGACAACAAGTCGCTCAAGGATTCGACCAACAAGGCGCTCACCGCGGCCAAGGCGCTCGGCGGCGATGTGCATGTCCTGGTCGCCGGCAAAGACAGCAAGGCGGTCGCTGATGCCGCCGCAAAGCTCGACGGCGTCGCCAAGGTGCTTATCGCCGACGCGGCCGCTTACGAGCATCATCTTGCCGAACCGCTCGCCGCGCTGATCGTCTCGCTCGCGGGGCCGTATGACGCCATCGTCGCGCCGGCCACCACGAGCGGCAAGAACGTGATGCCGCGCGTCGCCGCGCTGCTCGACGTCATGCAGATTTCAGACGTCATCAAGGTCGTCGCGCCCGACACCTTCGAGCGGCCGATCTATGCCGGCAACGCCATCCAAACGGTGAAATCGTCCGACGCCAAGAAGGTGATCACGGTCCGCACCTCGACCTTCCAGGCGACCGGGGAGGGCGGCTCGGCGAGTGTGGAAAACGCTGCGGCTGCAAACGATCCCGGCCTCTCGTCGTTCGTCGGCGAGGAGCTCTCGAAGTCCGACCGCCCCGAGCTGACCTCGGCGCGCATCATCATCTCCGGCGGCCGCGCCATGCAAAGCCGTGACAATTTCACCAAATACATCGAGCCGGTGGCGGATAAACTCGGGGCCGCGGTCGGCGCCTCGCGCGCGGCGGTCGATGCCGGCTACGCGCCGAACGACTGGCAGGTCGGGCAGACCGGCAAGGTGGTTGCGCCGGAGCTCTACATCGCGGTCGGCATTTCCGGTGCGATCCAGCATCTCGCTGGCATGAAGGATTCGAAGGTGATCGTCGCGATCAACAAGGACGAAGAAGCGCCGATCTTTCAGGTCGCCGACTACGGTCTTGTGGCCGACCTGTACCAGGCGCTGCCGGAGCTCGCGGCGGAACTCGACAAGGTCAAACGCTGACCGTACTGGGAATATGCTGGGCCGCCGGTGGTGTCATTCGGCGGTTCGTCGTACAAATAAAACATGACGGCCGGGCCTAAAGCCGAAATCGAAGGCGAGAGCCGGGACTTCGCAATCGATCGGATCAAGAATATGGCGGTGACTATTCAGAACGTCGGGGTGATCGGCGCCGGGCAGATGGGCAGTGGTATCGCCCATGTCTGCGCGCTCGCGGGGTTTTCGGTGATGCTCAACGACGTGAGCCCCGACCGCATCAAAGCCGGCATGGCGACTATCAACGGCAACATGACGCGCCAGGTCTCCAAGGAAGCCATTACCGAGGAAGCGCGCAAAGCCGCGCTCGCACGCATCAAGCCCGCAGAGAAATACGACGATCTGTCGGTGTGCGATCTGGTGATCGAAACGGCGACCGAGAAGGAAGACGTCAAGCGCAAGATCTTCGCTGATCTGTGTGCCTCGCTCAAATCCGACGCCATCGTCGCCACCAACACCTCGTCGATCTCGATCACGCGGCTTGCGTCATCGACCGACCGGCCCGAGCACTTCATCGGCATTCATTTCATGAATCCGGTGCCGCGCATGGAGCTGGTAGAGGTGATCCGCGGCATCGCCACCGACGACCCGACATTCGAGGCGAGCAAGGCCTTCGTGTCCAAGCTCGGCAAGACGATCGCGGTGTCGGAGGATTTTCCGGCCTTTATCGTCAACCGCATTCTGCTGCCGATGATCAACGAGGCGATCTACACGCTCTATGAAGGCGTCGGTAATGTCGAAGCCATCGACACGGCGATGCGCCTCGGCGCGCATCATCCGATGGGGCCGCTAGAACTCGCCGACTTCATCGGCCTCGATACGTGCCTGTCGGTGATGCAGGTGCTGCACGAGGGGCTGGCCGATTCCAAATACCGGCCGTGCCCGCTGCTGGTGAAATACGTCGA
>DATDMA010000161.1:0-2391 GCA_036519015.1 Pseudolabrys sp.
TCTCCTTTGTACCTGACCAGCATGGTCCCGGTGCTGGATTCGTATTGGTATTCGTACCAGTACGCGGGGTAGAGCACCTTCCAGATTCGCACTGCTCCGTTAGGATAGAACCAGCGCTCCCAACGCGCTGTGACCAGGCCGGTTGACCCATCGAGAGCCTGCCCGATCTGCTTTTCACCGTCGTAGGTGAACGTCACGGCGTTTGCGGACTGGCTGTTCGCGCCCTTGGACTCGACCTTGACCACGCGGTTGTCGCCGTCTCGTGTGACGAACGCGGTGGTCAACACCGCCGCGTCCGCGGAGGTGACAACCAGCTTCTTCACGAATGAGCTGTTGTCGACGTATTCCAGCGTGGTCGTGGTCGTCGGTTTCCCAAAGACGACTTTCTGAATGCTCGCGACGCGGTGCGCGTCATCGCATTTGACCATGTTCCAGGACGCGTTTTCGGACGACCGCGCGAGCGCTTCCACGTTATCATGTCTGATCTCGAGCCGTGGCCGGTAGAGCATAATGGATGTGATGTCGGCGCGTGCATATGCGCCGGCCTCGCACGGCAGTGCCGGTGGGCTTTCATCGGACGCGGCGACGTCACACTTTTCATAGCGGGCCAGCACGGCCGCTCCGGCAATCTGGTCGATCAAGCCATTTCGGAGCTTGTACCGATGGTTGATCGCGCTCGGCGGCCCTTGTTCTGCTGTGCGGCAGGTGCCGCTGACGTCAACAATGTCTTTGCCATATCGTGTGAGCGAGATGCTCTCGCACCGGGCGCCGTCGCCGGGAGCAAAGGTTGAGCCGGCTATCGTGAAATACTGCCCCTTCGCATGTGTATGCGACGCTTCGCACTGCGTGCCGAGGCGCTCCTATGTGCCCTCGAAGCCCGCAAGATTTGCCGGGGCGGCGGCCGTGGCCGTCGTAGTATCGGATGCGCTGCCGGGCACCCCTGTGCAATCCCACTCCGAGAGCAGGACGTAGATGTTGCGATTGACGACGCCTCCGCGCGACCCGCGCAAATCCCCATAGGCATAGCGCCCGGTGATGTTGCTAACGATCTTCTTCGGGATGAGGGTCCAGCCGGTCCCGACGAAGTTATCTCCTCGCCAGTCGGGATGAAGCGCGTTTGGAGCAGGCTTGGTGAGTATCCTGGCGCTGTTGCTGCCGGGCGAGCAGTATGGATCGGCGGCCGCTGACGCCACGTAAAGAAAAGAGATGGCGGCGACCGCAACGCAGATCCTGTTGATGAGCATTGTTCACTCCGCCCACTCATCATTCACGGACGGTGCAAACCGAAGCATGTGATCGCAATCGATGGCAACTACCTCTTGCGGGGGTAGCCGCGCGGATAGGGGGGTGCAATGGCATCCCCACGTTGCATGAGCGGTATGTCGCGCGCTGGCTGGGTTTAGCCGCCGGACATGACCTATATCAACCAACCAGCGCGCCCACGCGCGCCATAAACGAGACAGGGAGCAGACGCCATCGCTGGGAGGGAACGCCGTGCATCTGATGCCCCGGAGAGTTCCGCCCATGCCGATGACCGCCGCCCTGCAACGACGCCGCGATTACGCCGGCCCCGCGCTGCTCGCCTACGGCTTCCGCCCCTTCTTCCTTGCCGCCGGCATCTGGGGTGCGCTCACGGTCCTGTTCTGGCTGCCGCTCACCACGGGCCAACTTACGGTCGACAGCGTGTTCAGTCCGCTCGACTGGCACATCCATGAGATGCTCTACGGGTATGTCGCTGCGGCGATGGCCGGGTTCTTGCTCACCGCGATCCCGAACTGGACCGGCCGGCTGCCGTTGAGCGGCTGGCCGCTCGGCATTCTGGCGCTGCTGTGGTTCGCCGGGCGTGTCGCCATTCTCGCCTCGGGCAAGATCGGCGGCATTGCCGCCGCCACCATTGATGTCGGCTTCCTGCTTACGCTCGCCGCCGTCGCTGCGCGCGAGATCATTGCCGGCAAGGACTGGCGCAACCTGCGCGTGCTCGCGTTGCTGGGCGTCCTCGTTGTGGGCAATGTCGTCTTCCACGCGGAAGTGCTGATGTATGGCGCCGCCGATTACGGCATCCGCATCGCGCTAAGCGCGGTGATGCTGATGGCCGCGCTCCTTGGGGGCCGCATCGAGAGGGTGGCGCTTGCCGTCACGGTGCTGGCGCTGATCGCCTGGATCGCGGCGCCCATGCAGCCTTTGACCGGCGTGTTGATGGCCGTCGCGGGTGTCTTGCAGGCCGTGCGGATCGCGCGCTGGGCCGGCGATCGCACGCTCGCCGATCCGCTCGCTCTGGCAATGCGTGCAGGCTACGCCTTCGTGCCGCTCGGCTTCCTGCTGATCGGCGCATCGACGTGGTTCGCCGGCGTGCCGGAGAGTGCCGGCATCGAGGCCTGGACCGGCGGCGCC
>DATDMA010000162.1:0-7371 GCA_036519015.1 Pseudolabrys sp.
GCCAGCGCGAGCAATAGCCGCTCGACCGTCACGAAGCTGTCGCCGGCCTTCTCGCCTGCCTTCTCGGCGGTGTCGAAGACCCGCGCCAAAGCGGGGTCGAGATAGACTTGGCCGGCCCCGCCGCCGCTGATCTTCGGCCGCTTGGCAAGCAAAGCCTCGACGGCCTGCAAGGCCTGGCGTGAGTTGCCGCCGGAGCGGTCGATCAGTCCCGCCGCCAATCCTTCCGGATCATCGAGCAGGACTTTCAGCAGATGTTCGGGGGCGAATTGCTGGTGGCCCTCGCGCAGGGCCATGGACTGCGCGGACTGCACGAAACCGCGCGCACGGTCGGTGTATTTCTCGAAGTTCATTGCCTACTCCCTCGGCCCAAGATGGCACCGGATGATGGCGGGTCCCTTGATCGGCGGCCCGCCTCGGACCTTTATGTGGGTGCCTTTATTCCAGTTTGAAGAGCCCTCGCGCTTGATATAGGTCAGCTTTAGGGGCGCGCCGGGCCCCCGTTAACAGGAGCCGCCACAGGCCCGATGACCAACCAGTCCGACCAGCCCGCTAGTGTAAAATCTCTTTACCGCTATCCGGTTAAGGGCCTCTCGCCGCAGGCTTTGCCGGGGACGACCTTGTCGGTCGGACAGACAGTGCCGGCGGACCGGCTCTACGCCATCGAGAACGGGCCGATCGGGTTCGACCCGGCGAAGCCAGCCTATTTCCCCAAACAGCGCTTTTTGATGTTGATGAAGAATGAGCGGCTGGCCGCGCTGCGCAGCGACTACGACGAGGTCAGCCATACCCTCGTCGTCCACTCCGGCGGGAAGGACGCCGCGCGCGGCGACCTGCGCACGGCGGAAGGCCGCGCGGCGGTCGAACGGTTTTTCGCTACCTACTGCTCCGACGAACTGCGCGGGCCGCCGAAGGTGCTCTATGGCGAAGGCCACAGCTTCTCGGACGTGGCCAAAAAAGTCGTGTCGATCATCAACCTCGCCTCGGTCGCCGCACTGGAGACCGTCATCGGCGCGCCCGTCGATCCTTTGCGCTTCCGCGGGAACGTCTACGTCGCCGGGTGGCCGGCCTGGCACGAGTTCGACCTGCTCGGCCGCACGCTGAGCGTGGGCGGCACGCGGCTCAAGGTGGTCAAGCGCATCGTGCGTTGCGCGGCCACCAACGTCGATCCGCAGACCGGCATCCGCGACCTAACCATCCCGCAGACGCTCATGCAGAACTTCGATCACATGGACTGCGGCGTCTATGCCGAAGTCGTCAGCGGCGGTGACATCGTCGTCGGCGACACCCTCACCGCAACAAACTGACGTCAGCGAACGCTGCCGCGGCCGGTCTCGGCAGCGGCGACGCGGCGGGAATGGCGCGGCTGCGCCTGCGGCTGACGCGCCAACTGCGTCGGCGCGCGCTCAATCCGATCAAACAGTTCCGAGAACGGATCGCTACCACCACGACGCGATCCGGCGCGCGGCTGCGGCGCGGGATCGGCCGTCTGCTGCACCAGGCGATGCGGCACCACCGGCTGCGGCGACTGCGTCTCCTGCTGCGGACGCTGCGCTTGAGGCTGCACTTGCGGCCGCGCCGGCCGTGGCTTCTCGGCGCGCGCCTGCTCGGCTTCGATGGCGGCGAGCAGTTCGGTGATCGGCGATTCAAGCCCCGCCTCGGATGAGGGCTGGCTCGCCGGCCCGCGCGCGGCTACCACGGTCGGCACGACGCGGCGGTCGCTCGGCATCACGTAAGCAATGACGCGCGAGCGCGGATAGACGGATTCGCCGACGCGCTTGTTGTGATTGCCGGAGATGATGATCGGATTGCCCGTCGGATCGATGCCCGACACGACACCGACATGGCCGCCGCGGCGGCCGCGCGTCAGCACGGCGATGGCGCCGACCTGGGGCTCGGAAACGCGCCGGCCGTAATAGGCGAAGGACTTGGCCGCATCGGAATTGGTGCCGGTATAGCCGACTTTGGCGAGCACGAAGTTCATGAAGGTCGCGCACCAGAGGCGCTGCCGGTCGGTTGGATTGGTGCCCATGTACTTGCGCGCTTCGGTCACCAGCGCCGGCCAGCCGAAGGGCGGCTTCATGCGCGCGCTGAGCGAGATGCGCTCGACCGGCGCGCGCTCGGCCGTTGCCGGTGCGAGCGCAGGCGCGGGCCGCTGCGCGACCTGCTTCGGCTTCAGAGTCGGACGATGTGCAAGCTTGGTCGTGGGCATGTTCGCGGGTTTAGGCGCGGGCAGCCGAACGCTCTGTTGCCGCTTGGGTTCAGCATCGCGCGGCAAGGGTCGGCCGAACACGGGACTGCCGAGCGCGAGAAAGCTGACGCAGCCGGCGGCGAGTAACGCGTGTGACCTGAAACGCATGAACGACGGTCCCCCTTACCCAGTATTCTTTTGCCGGCATGGCTTTGCGCCGGCTAACAGGGGGACGTAGCACGACAATTTTCGGCAAATTTTTCAGATTGAATTAAGGATGAAATGGTTTACGCGCGCCCGTAAACCTTAATCGTCGAGCTCGTGCGCGAAACGATCGGCTGTAAAAAAGAACGCGCCCCGCTCGATTGCGAGCGAGGCGCGTTCATTGAAAAAACTGCGCTAAATCAGCTGCCCGGCATCACATAGGCCGTGATGCGGCCACGCGGATAGACGGACTCTGCGACCGTACGATTGTGATTGCCCGACACGATGATCGGATTGCCGTTCGGATCGACACCGGAGACGACACCGACGTGACCGCCGCCACGGCGGCCCATCACCGCGATGGCGCCGACCTGCGGTCCCGACACGCGCCTGCCGTAACGGGCATAGGCCAACGCAAGATTGCCGCCGCCCGGATGGCCGGTCTCACGCAGCACCATGTCCATGAAGGCGCCGCACCAGAGGCTACGGCGTCCGGTCGGATTGGTGCCGAGATAACGGCGTGCCTCGGAGACCAGCGAACTTGATGAGGAACCGCCCGACGCGTAGCTGCTCATGGCGGCCGTACTCTGCTGCGCCACGGCGCGATAACGGCTGCGGCCGCGGCGCGCCGGTGTCGCGGCGGTCTCCGGCTGCGCACCGAAGAAGCTCGAATAACGAGAGTCATTGTCCGCGCCCCCGAACAGAGCGGGCGTCGAAACGGGCGCGACGGCGATGCGAGTGGCCGAATGGCGATAATGATGGTGGGAATTATGCGCTTGACGGTAGGCCGCCTTGTGAGCGGGCCGAGCCTCGGCCGCTGTTGTCAGCGCGGCCATCGCGACCGAACATAGGACAAATGCCGCCCGGCTGTTTGTCAGTCTCATGAGATCGATCCTCTTCTCATCAAAGCAATAGCGTCTGTCCAACCGCAGTCGAACGAAGAGCCGATACCTTCCCGCCGTAAAACCGTGGCTATTTCGTGATCCTGGTCTCGTAAAGGAACGTTACATCTACGTGTAATTCGGCAATTCCGCCGAACTACACGTCATTTAACATCTAAACACCCACGTTTTACGCAAACGCATGGCAACTATACGCTCAGAAGACGCGGAACTATTTTCTTGATGAATTGCCACGCAGTTCAAGCGGACTCAGTGCGAACCGGAGACATCAGACGGGAAGAAGAGCCGCGACGAACGCGGCACTCGGCCAATTCGAGCCGAGTGATGAAAGTATTAAGTAAGGAAATCGTTCCGTCAGTACTTTAAAAACAGCATCAATGTCGGAAAGACTACTGACATGAGCGCGTGAAGATTGAATCTGTACTCGATTACAATATATCGACTGTCTATTTTTTGGAGAAACCGGGGCCGCTACCTGATTGCGCGCTAGCTTTTGCGGCTGAGCAGAAAGACGGCCTGTTCGCCGAACATATTCCAGAACCACCAGGGCGCATTGAACCGCAAAGGCGTGCCCCAGGCGTTGAGCGCCACCGCCTTCTCCATCTTCACGCCGATCCCGGTGCAGAGCTGCACGAAATCCTTGATGGTGCAGTGGTGGATGTTCGGAGTGTCGTACCAGCTATACGGCAGCATGTCGGTCTGCGGCATGTGGCCGGCGAACAAGAGCTGCAGCCGCACCGTCCAGTGGCCGAAATTCGGAAACGACACCACCGCATGACGGCCGATGCGCAGCATGTGCTCGAGCACGACACGCGGATGCCGCGTCGCCTGCAACGTCTGCGACAGGATCACATAGTCGAAGGCGTCGTCCGGATAGTCGGCGAGATCGGTGTCGGCGTCGCCCTGGATCACCGCGAGGCCTTTGGCCACGCATTGATTCACACCCTCGCGCGAGAGCTCGATGCCGCGGCCGTCGACGGCGCGTGTCTCGCTCAAGATTTGCAACAACTCGCCGTCTCCGCAGCCGACGTCGAGCACCTTGGCCCCGCGCTCCACCATCTGCGAGACGAGCACCAAGTCGACGCGGTTGCCGCCCGGCGTGCGGGCGATATTGGCTACATTGAGCTTGGGGTCGGTGCGCGACAGCATGGCCATCACTTCGCCTCGGACGGCAAAAGACCGCGCGCCTTGCAGGCACCGTCGAGGAAGCCGCGCACGATGCCGAACATTTCCGGTTCGTCGAGCAGGAAGGCGTCATGGCCCTTGTCGGTGACGATCTCGGCGAACGAGACGCGTGCGCTGGCCGCGTTGAGCGCATGCACGATGGCGCGCGATTCAGACGTCGGGAACAGCCAGTCGCTGGTGAAGGAGATCACGCAGAAGCGCGTCGGCGTGCCTTTGAACGCGTTGGCCAGCACGCCGTTATGGTCGGCGGCGAGATCGAAGTAGTCCATCGCGCGCGTGAGATAGAGATAGGCATTGGCGTCGAAGCGCTCGACGAAGGAACTGCCCTGGTGGCGCAGATAGGATTCGACCTCGAAATCGGCGTCGAACGAGAACGTCGGATTCTCGCGGTCTTGGAACTTGCGGCCGAACTTGCGATGCAAGGCTGCGTCCGAAAGATACGTGATGTGCGCGCCCATACGCGCGACCGCAAGGCCGCGGCGCGGATTGCTGCCTTCGAGATGGTAACGGCCGCCGCGCCATTCCGGATCGGCCATGATCGCCTGGCGGCCGACCTCGTGGAAGGCGATGTTCTGTGCCGAATGACGCGTCGCGCAGGCGATCGGCAGCGCCGCGAACACACGGTCGGGAAAGCTCTCCGCCCATTGCAGCACCTGCATGCCGCCCATCGAGCCGCCGACCACGGCGAACAGCGTGTCGATGCCGAGATGATCGATCAGCATCGCCTGCGCGCGCACCATGTCGCGGATGGTGATGACGGGGAACTCGAGGCCCCAGGGGGTGCCGGTGGCGGGGTTGGTCGAGGACGGGCCGGTTGTGCCCATGCAACTGCCGACCACGTTGGAGGAGATGACAAAATACCGCGACGTGTCGATCGGCTTGCCGGGGCCGACCAGTGTTTCCCACCAGCCGGACTTGCGCGTCACCGGATGCACGCTCGCCACGTGGTGGTCGCCGGTGAGCGCGTGGCAGACAAGCACCGCGTTGCTGCGTGCGGCGTTGAGCGTGCCATAGGTCTTGTAGGCGATCTGGAACGGCGACAGTTCGACGCCGGCGTCGAGCTTGAGCGGCTTGTCGGCGCCGAAGCGCGCAACAGATGAATCGTGCGGATCGTCCGCTTCGCGCGGCGCATCCAACACATCTCGCGGGCTGCTCAGATTGGCTTCGACCATCTCGCTCTTCGCGCTCCCGGCGCGCCCTCGCGGGCCTTGGCAGGCCGTCCGGAACCGCGGCCTTAAGGTAGCGGGGGACAGACTGTCAATGTTTACTTGGATTTCAAGCCCCTCACACCGGTATTCGACATTCGCCAGGTTGGGCCCCGCCCCGCTGGCCGAAGGCTTGTCTCGCAGAGTTATGTCTTTAAAACCTTCCCACAAGTAAGACGTGGACGGCCGGGACCTCATCGCATTTTGCCCGGCACTTAATGGTTGTGAGTGTGGGCCATGGCCAAAGCACCGGAAACGCCCTCGCTGGGCGAGTTGCGCAAGGAGATCGACCGGATCGATGAGGCCATGCACGGCCTCCTGATCGAGCGCAGCGAGATCATCAACCGCCTGATCGCGACCAAGAAGAGCCAGGAGACCGGCGGCTCGGCGTTCCGGCCCGCGCGCGAGGCCGAGATGATGCGCCGCCTTGTGCAACGCCACAGAGGCATCCTGCCGCTCGATACCGTCGAGAGCATCTGGCGCGTCATCATCGCGACGTTCACCTATGTCCAGGCGCCCTTCTCGGTGCATGCCGATCTGTCAGCGGGCGATGCGCTGATGCGCGATTCCGCACGATTCCATTTCGGTTTCACGGTGCCGTTCATCGCGCACATGGGCGCCTCGGGCGTCGTCGCCGCGGTGTCTGAATCCAAGGGCGATCTGGGTCTCGTACCGGCGATTGCCGTGCCCGGCGCCGGCGCCTGGTGGAGCGCACTCGAGTTCGACGCCGCGCCGAAGATCATCGCCCGCCTGCCCTTCGTCGAGCGCGCCGACCATCCGGCCGCCCTGCCCGTCTTCGTGCTGTCGCGGGTCGCCGCCGACGCCATGGCGACCGGGGCTGCGATGTGGAGCGTGCGCGTCTCCGGCTGGGGCGCCCACGCGGCGCAGGCGCTAACGACACTGGCGGATTTCATCGCCGTTCCCGACCGCGCCTTCGACGGCGCCGCCCTGCTGATCACCCTGCCCACCGACGCGAGTCTGGACAAGGTCAACGAGGCGTTGGTTAAGGCTGGCGCCACGGTGCGCTCGGCGGCCCTCGTCGGGAGCCACGCAACCCGCTATACGGTTGCCGCCGAGAAGTAACCCTTCGATCGCCGGCAGAACCGAGTACCCCGCTCGCGCGGGCACGCCAGGCTTTGAGGAAACGAAATGACCGCGAACTGTCCGCAACCGCGCCCCGGCGTGCTCGACATTGCCCCCTACGTGCCGGGCAAGAGCACCGCGCCGGGCGTCGCCAAGGTGTTCAAGCTCTCGTCCAACGAGACGCCGCTGGGTGCGAGCGAGAAGGCCATCGCCGCCTTCCAGGCCGCGGGCGAGCACCTCGAGGACTACCCGGACGGCGCGGCATCCGAGCTGCGCGAGGCGATCGGCGCCGCATTCGGGCTCGACCCCGCGCGCATCGTCTGCGGCGCGGGATCCGACGACCTGCTCAACCTGATCGCGCGCGCTTACCTCACCGACGGCGACGAGGCGATCCACACGACGCATGGCTTCCTGGTCTATCCGATCGCGACGCTCGGCACCGGCGCCAAGGCCGTCGTCGCGCCGGAGACGAAGCACACCGCCGATGTCGATGGAATCCTCATGGCCGTGACGCCGAAGACCAAGGTCGTGTTCCTGGCCAACCCGAACAACCCGACCGGCACCTATGTGCCCTTCGACGAGGTCAAGCGCCTGCACAAGGGCC
>DATDMA010000163.1:0-7164 GCA_036519015.1 Pseudolabrys sp.
TGCTGACCGGGTTCGATTTCTACAACACGCAATACGATTCCGACCGCTACGAGGCGCCGGGCGACCAGGCGATCCACCATTACAACATCCGTCAGACGACGCTCGCTCTCTACGCGATGAATACTGCTTCGGTCCTGTCGAACCTGGACGTTTCGTTTGGCGCTCGGGTTCAGAACAACATGGTCGCCGCGCAGGATACGTACAACTCCAGCGCCGATCCGAACTTTTTATTCTATAATGTCAGTCCGCAAGCGCCCACGCTCGATACCAGCGAATGGCAATGGGCGGCGCATCTTGGATACGACTACCGCGTCAACCCTGTCTTCGCACTGTTCGGCCGTGTGGCGAGAGCATTCCGCCTGCCCAATGCCGACGAGCGGGTCGGAGTCGGCAGTCCGTTCGGGCTAGCGCCGGCGAATTTCGCTCTGGCGACTCAAACCTCCTACGACGTCGAGCAGGGCTTTCGCGTCAACGCGGGGCGCTTCGGCCTCGAGTCGAGCGTCTATCTGATGAATCTGAATAGTGAAATCCACTTTATCCCGGGTCTTGGGATCGACACCAATCTCGCTCCGACACGCCGCATTGGCTGGGAGACAAGCGCCACCTATCAGGTGATCAACGACGTTCGCCTGCGCGGCGGCCTCGCCTACACGAAGGCAACATTCCGCGAGGGAGAGTTTGCGGGGAATGAGATACCGCTGGTCTCGCCTTGGAGCGGTAATGTGAACCTGTCATGGAACATCATCGACAAGCTGCTCGTGTTCGACGTGACGGGACGTTTCTGGAGTGCACGGCGCATGGACAACGATCAGGCGAACGTGCAGCCGCAGATCCCGGCGAATGGCACGGTCGATGTCAGGCTCGGCGGCGCCTATGAGCGCTTCCTCTGGTCGGTCGCGGTCGAGAACCTCTTCAATGTCGACTATTACGACTACGCGATTGCCAGCGGCGGCATTCCTGCCGGCGCTTTTCCTGCCGTGCCGCCAACCATCGGCGCGTACTCGGCTTATCCGCAGGCGGGCCGCACATTCATGGTGCGGGCAGGCGCCACGTTCTAACGGACAGCGCGGCCGGTGTTCGCGCCGGCCGCGTCCTCGCGCTACAGCGGCTGCCACTCCACTGGCACCAGCTCATAGCCGGTCGCGGTCCTGACGATGTGGCCGCAGGCCGGGAAGGGGAAGTGATAGGCCTCGACCAACATGCGGTCGCTGGCCGCCTGATCGAGCATGCGCCGGCGCGCCGCGACCGCCTGCGGCCCATCCATGTCGAAGATCGGCTGCCAATCCGGATGGCGCGCGAAGAGATAGGGATTGCGCACTGTGTCGCTCATCACCAGCAGCGACTGTGCCCCTGAATGGATGGCGAAGGCGGTGTGTCCAGGCGTGTGGCCGTAGGCGGGGATCGACACGATGCCGGGCGCGACTTCCGTGCCTGGTTTGAACTGCCGCACCTCCTTGGCGATGTCGCGAAAGATGCGCCGCGCATTGCGGAAATAGGCAAGCACCGAGCCGGTCGCGCGGCTCTCGTTGCCGTCGTCCATCCAGAAGGTCCATTCCGGCTCCGGCACCAGGATCTCGGCGTTGCGGAAGACCTTGTCACCGTCCTTGGTCTTGATGCCGTCGATGTGGTCGGTGTGGAAATGCGAAATCAGGATCGTGTCGATCGCGTTTGGGCTGACGCCGGCGACCGCCAGATTGGCGAGCATCGTGCCGGCGGTATCCGTGATCTGCCCGGCGGTGCCGGTGTCGATCAAAATGAGCTTGCTGCCGGTATTCACCAGCAGCGCCGTGAACGTGATCGGCAGCACGCTTGGCGGCAGGAAGGCGGCCGCAAGCGCGGCGTTCACCTCCGCGCCTGAGGCGTTGCGCATGAACTTGTCGTCGATCGGCAGATACCAGGTTCCGTCGTAGATGGCGGTGAGCTGAATGTCGCCGAGCTTATATCGGTAGACGCCAGGACCTTGCGCGGCGGCGAGCGGCGCAGTCGCGCGCGCCAGGGGCGTGAGCGTGGCGCAGCCGGCGAGGGTGGAGGCGGCGAGGAATGAGCGGCGAGTGAATGCGGACATGATCTCTCGTGTCGTCGAATGTGGTGCCTTGCCCCGCTGGAGTCGTACAACACCGCGCCGGCGGTATTATTTCTGATCTAGGCTGCAGGTCTAATCCGCCTTGCTCTGTGCGTAACGCTTGGTGCCGGCGATCCATGGCGCGGCCATCGCGCCGGGCACGAGCGTGCGTCGCGTGATTTCCATGAGGTCCTCTCCCTGAGTTATTTTTTATTTGATCCTAACATACAACCACGGCGAGAGGCGCGCCTTGCTGGCCGTTCCAGTGCGGGACGTTATGATCGCGCCGTCGGCCGGGGGATTCGGAGACATGGGGATGCGAGGATTGAGGCTCGTCGCGCCGCTGCTGGCGACGCTGGCGTTCGGCGGCTGCGCCAGCGATGATGTCGGGCCCAGCGCGGCCGAATTAAAGGCGCGCTGGGAGGCGCAGAACATATCCCCGCAAAACTACAAGAGCGACCTGATCGCGTTCCTGCGTACCTACCTCAACGATCCCACCAATGTGCGCAGCGCGGCGGTGTCGATGCCGCAGCTCAAGCCGGTTGGTGAGGGCCAGCGTTACATCGCCTGCGTGCGCTACACCGCGCGCGACATGGATGGGAAATATACGGGCCAGAAGGAAGGCGCCGCGATGTTCGTGTCGGGCAAGCTCGATCAGTTCGTCGATACGCCGCCGCGGGAGGTGCGCGAATTGTGCAAGGACGTCAGCTACGCGCCGTTTCCAGAGCTGGAAAAGCTCACGCGCTAGCGCGCGCAGGCAACGGTGCGTGCGTTAAGATTTGAAAGCAGTGCGGGGAAACCGGTGTCGGCAACAAGCGCTGAACTAATGTCAGCAAACCGGCGTTAGGTGTTGCGCGCGAACACAAAAGCGCCACGTTGCGCCGCGACATAAAGCGCGCCAACAACATTGACTCTCACGCGCCGGAGCAATCATGCACCGGCGCATAGGCGCGGACAAAGCGCGCATTGACCACCTTGCCTGCCTGCAAGGCGGAGGTGACGAATTCAGACAGCGAAGCCGAAATCAGCTCAGAGGTCTAAGCGTCACTTGACTTTGAGGTTCTCCGCAGATGTCTTTCCGCGGTTCTCGACGAGTTCGTACTGAACGGTTTGTCCTTCGTTCAGAGTGCTAAGTCCGGCGCGTTCGACCGCCGAGATGTGTACGAACACATCCTTCCCGCCTTCTTGGGGCTGGATGAAGCCGTAGCCCTTCGTCGGATTGAACCACTTTACGGTGCCCTGAGGCATGCTAGATCTCCGAGTATTGCCAACGTGTCAGTGTGGCACAGGCAATAACCGGCGAACAAGGTCCTTCGTCCTCTCGGACCCGCGACTTTTTAGGATTTTTTTAGTCGCGCGGAAACCGTTGCGACGGTGGTGCCGGGTGAGGGGATTGAACCCCCGACCTTCGGTTTACAAAACCGCTGCTCTACCGCTGAGCTAACCCGGCTTGCCCTGACAGCTATCAGCGTCGCCTGTCCGCCACAAGCGGCGGAAGGCCACTGGCGCCTTTCAAAACGAAAAGCGCCCCGCATTGTGGTGCGGGGCGCTTCGCTCGCAGGCACGAATCCGCCTGCCTTGTCGGTCGGCTTAGATCTTGGTGATATCGCGATCCTTCGTCTCGGGCAGGAAGAGCAGCCCGACAACGAAGCTCATCGCCGCGATGCCGATCGGATACCAGAGCCCTGAGTAGATGTTGCCGGTTGCCGCCACGATCGCGAACACGGTTGCGGGCAGGAAGCCGCCGAACCAGCCGTTGCCGATGTGATAGGGCAGGGACAACCCGCTGTAGCGGATGCGGGTGGGGAAGAGTTCCACCAGCCAGGCGGCGATCGGTGCGTAGACCATGGTCACGTAGACGACCAGGATCGCGAGCAGCAGCACCGTCATCGGGGAGTTGATGTCGTTCGGATCGGCGCTGGCGGGATAGCCGTGGGCCTTCACTGCGGCCGCGATGGTGGCGGCGAGGTTCGGCGTGTCGGCAGCGATCACCTGATCGCCGACTTTGACGCTGGCCTTAGTGCCGGCAGGCGCTGTGATGTTGTCGTAGTTCACCGACAGATTCACCAGCGACGACTTGATGATGTCGCAGCCGGTGGTGAACTTCTCAGTGCCCGTCGCCTTGAACTGGAAAGAGCACTCCGCCGGATCGGACGTCACCGTCACCGGCGCTGTCGCCAAGGCACGCTCCAGCTTCGGATTGGCGAAGTGGGTGATGCCCTGAAAGATCGGGAAGTAGGTGACGACCGCGAGCGCGAAGCCCGCCAGGACGATCGGCTTGCGGCCGATCTTGTCCGAAAGCCAGCCGAACAAAACGAAGCACGGGGTCCCGATCAGCAGTCCGAGCGCGACCATGATCTGCGCGGTCACGGCCGGCACTTTGATCGTCTGCGTCATGAAGAACAGCGCGTAGAACTGGCCGCCATACCAGACGACCGCTTCGCCGGCGGTGGCGCCGAGCAGCGCGAGGATCGCGATCTTCGCATTCGCCCACTCGCCGAAGGCTTCCGACAGCGGGCGTTTGGATACCTTGCCCTCTGCTTTCATGCGCTGGAACAGCGGCGACTCGTTGAGCTTGAGTCGGATCCAGATCGACACCACCAGCAGCACGGCCGAGAGCAGGAACGGAATGCGCCATCCCCAGTCGCCGAAAGCTTCCTCGCCCATCGCTGAGCGCACGCCGAGCACAAGCAGCAGCGCCATGAACAGGCCGAGCGTCGCGGTGGTCTGGATCCAGGAGGTGTAGTAGCCGCGCTTGCCCGCAGGCGCGTGCTCCGCGACGTAGATCGCGGCACCGCCGTATTCGCCGCCGAGCGCGAGGCCTTGGACGAGGCGGAATGCGATCAGCAGGACCGGCGCCAGGATGCCCCAGGTGGCATAGCCGGGCAGGACACCGATGAAGAAGGTGCCGACGCCCATCAGGCTCATGGTGACGAGGAAGGTGTATTTGCGGCCGATCATGTCGCCGAGCCGGCCGAAGATCAGCGCGCCGAAGGGACGCACCGCGAAGCCGGCGGCAAAGGCGAGCAGCGCGAAAATGAAGCCGACATTGGCCGGCACATTGGCGAAGAAGTATTTCGCCAGAAACACGCCGAGCGTGCCGTAGATGTAAAAGTCGTACCACTCGAACACTGTGCCGAGTGAAGACGCGAAGATGACCAGCCGTTCCTCGGAGGTCATTCCACGCGACGTAAAGCCGGTGACTGTCGTTGTTGTCATAGGCGCTTCCCCAGGTTGCACGTTTTCTTTTGGGGCGGCCTTCGTTCTGTTTTTTATGTCTAAATGATGAATCCGGCCCCGCAACACAGATACGCCCGCGGCGCATGCCTCGTCTGTGAGCAATGGGTCTTACGTCTAAAGTCGATCAAGCCCCAGGTAGAGCCGGGGCTTCTCGTTAGAGCGCTGACTCAAAAGGGAAATGCGGCGCGACGGGCGGACGCATAAAATGCTCCGCCGCGGGCATCGTTCAAAAGCTGGTGCTGGTGAGCTTTTCCAGGATATCGATCAGCCAGGCGGCGGCCTGCAGCACGGCCAGGCGCTGCGCCAGCTTCGACTTGCGGAAGGTGTCGTTGAGCAGCTTCAGCGCGCGGTTATAGCCCGGGTGCTTCTTCGCGTTCTCGCCGAGGGTGCGCAGGCGGTCGACCAGCTCGGTGCGGCGCGTTTCTAGTTCGTCGTAGCGCTGGCGGAATGTTCCGCGCGCGGCTTGGGCTGGTTTTGTGGGGGACGTGGGCAGCTTGCGGGTGGGCATATACGGGTTAACTTTAACGTCGACGTTTCTGGGACTTTGTGGATTCAACGCGGCGAGGCTACAAGTGTTGCGCGTGCAACCCTGCCTCGCGACGCAATTAATATTACCCCGCGATTACCGGCGGCAGAGTAAAGCCTTCGTATAAAGTGCATCACAATTCGTTTGGTGGATTGGAGATGCGGTCTTGCGCGCTTTTGTTGCAATAGCTGGCCTTGCGTGCTGGCTCACGGGTTTCGCGGTTGCGGGCGCCGCGGAGCTGCCGGTGGAGCGCGCGGGCGGCGACAGCTACGGCTACGCCGTTTTCGGACAGCGCGCCGAGCCCCTTTGGATCTTCGACGACCAGCCCGGCGTCGCCATGCGCCCTTATTGGCTCGCGCCCTGGCGCCACCGCCACTATTTCCCGGCGACCGGCAAGCGGCCGCGCGTCGGGCGCCTGGAACGAATCGCTGCGACGCGCCACTACAGGCCCGCGGCGACCTTTTACCGCACTTGGTCGACCTCGTCGGCCATCCCGCCCGAACCGCCGCGTGGGCGCAGGCCCACCTCCGATGGCGAGGCCGCGCCGTTAGTGGAGCCGCCGCTTAAATGAACCGTTCTTCGTCCGCGCTCGCTGCTGTTGCCCTCGTCGGAGCCGTCTTCACGGCGCCCCTGGCGAAGGCCCAGTCCTATGGGGCGGCCTTCGCCGCGCCGACGCCGTTTTATCCTTACGCTGTCCAGGCCGACCAGCCTTACGCGGTCGAGGTCGCGCCCAACACTTACGTAATCAAGCGCCCGGCCTTGGCGCGTAATTATCCCTATGTGCGCGGCGCGAATGCCCTGCGCCACAAGGCCAGCGTCACGCCGTTCGCGCGTGTGCGTACGCGAAACGATCGCGCGGTGATCGAGGAATTGCGCCAGCGCCACGCGGCCAAGCGCGGCGTGATCGAGACCAAGAAGATCGTGCACGACAAGCCGGTCGTGATCGAGACGAGGCGCGTGGTCGACGATCCGCCGCGCATCATCGAGCGCCGGCATTACGTCGAGGATGCCCCCGCGGCGGAAGCCGCGATTCGCGAAAAGTCGGCGGAAGCCGCGAGCCGTCAGACGCCGACGGCGGCCGAGGCGCGCGACACGGGCAAGAGCACCAAGCTCGTCAAGCGCGGCGACGAAAAGCAGCGCGTCATCAGGGCTGAGGCGGAGGTGACGATTCTCGGCCCCGACCGCATGAGCATCCGGCTATTCCGCAAGCGCGCGGCCGGCGGCGACGCCAAGGCGAGCGCCGAATAGACGTTCGACAGTTCGTGGGACGCGAGCGGCGGGTGGGGGCCCGCCGTTCGCATTTTAGTCTTCCATCAAGCTCCGGCTCGCGACATAG
>DATDMA010000164.1:0-13495 GCA_036519015.1 Pseudolabrys sp.
TGATCCGATCCGACGCCAACCCAAGTCCGTCCGCCATGCCGCAACAGGAGATACTCGACCTCGCCGCCCGATTGCGTACCGGACGCCTCAATCGCGCCATCGGTGGTGAGCCTGGCGGCGGCGACCCGATAAAAGATCGGCGTCGATGCCGGCCGTTGAACCCCGAGCGCTTCGAGTTCGACAATGTGCTTCTCGACCGCAGCAGGATCGCGCCCGGTCCACCCGGCGACGACCGCCATGGCAACGCCCACCTTTTGCTCTTGCGCGTCAGACCCATTCAGTAAGACCAGGGGCAATTGACGGCGCGACATTTGGGAGCTCCGGACGCGATGCTTCGGCGGGAACAAGCCCCAAGGGGCGAGACAAGCCTCGTTTTACTGATATTTCACAACTTTTTAACAGTGTCAATATGCTGTTCTTACAGCATTTTTATTCATTTGATTGTGATATTTCACAAGCTCCAAGCTCGAAAAGGGCCATAGGAGATAAGTGAATGCCGACCCTCGCCGATCTCGCCGATGCTCTCGCCGGCGGCCGCACCAGCCGCGATCTGACGGAAGAATGTCTGGCCAGGATCGCCGATCCGGACGGCGAAGGGAGCCGCGCCTTTATCAAGGTGCATGCCGAACAGGCGCGCGCGACGGCCGACTTTCACGATCGCTCACGGCGGAATGGCGCCGCGGCCTCGCGGTTTGCCGGCATCCCGGTCTCGATCAAGGATCTGTTCGACATCGCGGGCGACGTCACCACGGCAGGCTCGATCGCCTTGCGCGACGCGCCGCCGGCGACACGCGACGCCATTGCCGTCGCCCGCCTGAAAGCCGCCGGCTTCGTGCCGATCGGGCGCACCAACATGACCGAGTTCGCCTTCTCCGGGTTAGGCATCAACCCACATTACGGCACACCCCTCAACATTCATGACCGAAGGACAGGTCTCCGCATCCCCGGCGGGTCATCGTCCGGCGCCGCAGTTTCAGTGACCGACGGCATGGCTTTCGCCGCCCTCGGCACCGACACCGGCGGCTCGTGCCGCATTCCGGCTGCGCTGTGCGGCTTGGTGGGCTTCAAGCCGACCGCGGCGCGCGTGCCGCTCGACGGCACGGTGCCGCTCTCCTTCTCGCTCGATTCGATCGGACCGATCGCTACGAGCGTCGCGTGCTGCGCAGCGCTCGATGCTGTGCTCACCGGAAACAATGCTCACAAACTTTCCGCCGTCCCGCTCGATGGATTGCGGCTCGCGGTGCCGCAGACAATGGTCTGCGACGGTATCGATTCTGAAGTTGGCCGCGCCTTCACGGCCGCGCAGAGCAAATTGAGCGGCGCAGGCGCGCGGATATCCGACATCCCGCTGCGCGAGCTTTCAGAGCTGGCGCGGATCACCAGCAAGGGCGGATTCGGGGCCGCCGAATCCTACGCATTTCATCGGCCGATAATCGCCGCCAAGCGCGACCTTTATGACCCCCGCGTGCTCAGTCGCATCCAGCGCGGCGCCGAGCAGGACGCGGCGGACTACATCAACCTCGTCAGCGCGCGCAAAGATTTCAGCCGCCGCGTACGCGCCATCACGGAACCCTATGACGCCCTGCTGATGCCGACAGTGCCAATCGTGGCGCCGCGCCTGCGCGACCTCGAATCCGACGAGGCCTTTAGCCGTATCAATCTGCTCATGCTGCGCAACCCGACACTGGCAAACTTCCTCGACGGCTGCTCGATTTCGATTCCCTGCCACCGGCAGGGCGACGCGCCAGTCGGACTCATGCTGATCGGCCAGCACGCTGACGACGCGCGCCTGCTGGCAATCGCGGGCGCTATCGAAAGGTTGGTCGCGCCCCGGTATTAGTATTTCCTGGCCAGAGGCAGCATGGCCATCGACCTGAGAATGTTAGCGCCGTCCGATAGCAACGCCGCCAACACTTCGCCCAAGAACATCATCACGAACGGGAGGGACGCCACGACGCCGGTCTGCTGCGGATTGAAGTGACGGACTTTGACGAGATAAGTCACAACCCCGATCGCTCGCCGCATCTTCACTTTCTTTGAATGCTATTTGGCTGCATGCCCCGAAAGCTTTGCCAGCTCAGCCTGATGCGCTGCTTCCTTGGCCATGTACTGACCGTAGGCTTCCGGCGTGTTTGGCTTTTCAGGGATCGTCATACCAAGGGGTTCCACGCGACTGCGGAACGCGGCGGATTCGATAGACTCGTTCAGGGCTTTGTTGAGCTTGGCAATGACGTTCTTTGGAGTGCCTTTCGGCGCTGAAAGACCGACAAACGCGGTATGCTGAAAACCCGCAAAACCGAGCTCGATCATGCTCGGCGTGTCGGGCAGTATGCTCAAGCGCTTTGCACTCGTGACAGCGAGCACCCGCAGTTGCCCGCCATCGATCAGCCCCTTCGCGCTCGGGTAAAATACAAAAGACGCATCCACATCGCCGCTCGCGACAGCGGCTGCAGCAGGGCCAGTGCCTTTGTAAGGAACTTGAACAAATGTCGTTCCGGCGAGCGAGTTTAGCTGGTCTACCGCTATCGCGGGTGTGGTCGCGGCCCCCGAAGTTGAGAAGTTCACCTTTGTTGGATTTGCCTTAGCGTAAGTTACAAGGTCGGATACCGACTTATATGCCGAGGCCTCTTTCACGATGAGCACGAGCGGCGGCCCGTCGACCACCTTGCCAACAGGTGCCAGATCCGTCAGTGCGTCATACGGAACTTTCAAATAATAGAAGTTCTGAACTTCAGAAAGCGCGCTGACGAGCATGGTGTACCCGTCCGGTTCAGACCGGACCACGTAAGACCCGCCTGTGATTCCTGAAGCACCAGCTTTGTTCTCAACGATAACGGACTGCCGGAGCCGCTGCTGCATCTCGGGAGCGAGAATGCGCGCTGGTATATCTGTGAGTCCACCAGGCGAGAACGAAACGATAAGTGTCACCGGTCGCGTCGGAAAGTCTTGCGCATGCACGGGCAGCGCCAAGGCAACGCAAACGGCTAGTGTGGCCGAAAAGAGCGGTTTCATCGGTTGAGCTCCAATAATATGGAATGGAGTGATGCAGCCTGGGCACGCTTGTTGCTAGTACTGACGGGCAGAAGGGCGATTGCATAAGTCCAGCGCCGTCTCAGCATAAATACGGGCAGCGGATACGACATCATCCAGCAGCACGTGATCGCCGACCTCGTGCATCGAACGCCCCTTCGCCTCGGGATGCAGCCTCCCACCGGGACCGAATTGCACGCAGGGCACATCGTAGCGGCTGAGGTGAACGGCATCGGAGCCCGGCCTGCGCAAGAAAGGCTTGCTGGCCTGCCCCATGATTGTCTCCTGGGCTCCACGCAAAGCGTCAACGACCGGAAATCCCTCATCGATCACGAGCGGCGGATCTGTCACGAGGAAGTTCAAGGAAGGCTCATTGGTCTGGTGTCGGTCGGCGAAGCGTCTCAATACGGCTCTAAGCTGCCGCTTCACGTCATCTGCAAACTGACCGGGCACGGTGCGTATATCGAGATAGATACTGCACTCGTGCGGATTTCTGGAAAGACGCCAAGGGGCGCCGCCCTTGATGCAAGCGAGCGTGACGTTGGCCTGCTCGCCCATATTCGTGTTAGCCGCCCGGAAGCTCCCTGCCCATTGATCAATATCGTCGCAAAGAGAGCGGGCAAGGTCGATTGCATTTACGGTCCCAGGCTTGTTCGTCAGGGCCGAGTGGGCGACGGTGCCGTGAAGCGTGATCTTGGCCCAAATGCACCCCATGTTTGCCGTGCATATGCGCAGTCCGGTCGGCTCAGCAAGAAGCGCGTAATCGGCCGTGACGCCGTGCCCGACCATGTGCTTTGTACCCACCCCGTAGCCAGAGTAGTCGGCCCCCTGAAACTCCTCGACAGGAGCCTTCTCGATTTCGCCCACGACGCCCCCAAAGGTGAGGTCGCCGCGCAAGGAAACTCCTACCTTGGCGATAGCCTCCATAGCCACCAGAAGACCGGCCAAGCCGCTCTTCATGTTGTTGGCCCCCAGTCCCCAAACCCAACCGTCGCGATAGGTGCCTTTCGGCCTGAAGCCCTCGCCGACAAGATAATCCTCATCGCCACTGTAGGATGTATCCATGTGGCCGGTGAAAAGAAGATTCGTGCCGCTGCCGCTCCCGGGCATATGCGCAATGGCGTTCGGCCTGCCCGGCTGGACTTGCTGAGCATGTGCGTCAATGCCGGCGCGCTTAAATCGCTGAATAACGTAATCCGCCATACCGGATTCATGGCCGGTCGGACTACGAATATCGATCATGTCTAGGAGGATTTGCTTTGTTGCTTCGGGTGTAATCAGAGTCAATACTTCGGACGCATCTGGATTGCGCATGCACTAACCTTTTGATTCCCTCGGATTGATCGTCGTATTCCCGGGCAGGCGACGTGTCATCGAGATGGCTGGCGTGGGTCGGATCGGTCATTCTGCCAATGCCGGCAGGCTGACGGTGGGATCATCGCTCAAGGGCGCGATCGTTTCCAGAGTCATGTAGCCGCTGAATGCTGACGTAGCGGTGCGCAAAGAATATACCCCGTCGGCGCCGAGCGGTTGTTTGTCGACAGGCTGCCTCTTGTTGCGGAGACCCTATTGAGCCAGAGAGCCGAGAATGGCGAGTTTGAGACGTGCCGCCGATGTCGGGCGGAGACCGGTGGGGTCCCAGTCGGTACACTCGTCTCGGCAAACGAAATCGGCGCCCTTTGTCCAAGAGGACGCGGGCCGGAGTATTTCCCTCGATGCGGCTAGGCGGCGCGCTCGGCCAAAAAAGTAAGCGGGCGAGCTCGTGAGGTGCGGCGACCGTTCGCTAAATTACAGTGTGATCGCTACCGTCCGGAATAATAAGCCCACATGTCCATGACGATACTGCAGCCTGGGATCGGCAGCTTCGTGCGTACCGCGCCGAAGGGGATCGGCGATGTACCCAGCTTCTCCCGCCACATCTGCAAGGCGGGGTAGACCACGTTGAGGTCACTGACGAAATGATGTGCGCGCAGCACGTTCGCGAGCGACGTGCCGCCCGCACAACAGATCTCTTCGGCCGCGACGAGAATGGCGCGCATCTGGTGCTGGGCAGGAGCGCCAAGATAATGAAGACCGCTGCTGGCGCGCACCGGCGGGATGGCGCCATCCTCGTCGGCGGCATAAAGCGCCGACAGGCACAACAGATCGCCCGCGCGCACGGCCGCCGGTCCCAGCCGCATCGCCGTAGATGGCTTGTGGTCGATGATCTCCTTCTTGATCTTGCCCTTGTCCTTGATACCGAAGATGTTGATTTCGATTTTCGATTCGAGCAGCGCCAGTCCTTTGGTCGCCACGACCGTCAACGCGCACGGATTGTCGCCGAAGTGGCTGTTCCAGACGTCAATGAATTCCGGCAGATCGTCGATGTTGGTCAGATAGACCTGCGCCTTGATGGCGTTCCCGAGTGAACTGCCGCCGGCCTCCAGCCCCGGTTTCAGACGTGACGTGATGAGAAACTCGGCCTGCAGCCGGATGTCGGTGCCGTTCCACACGGCATTGGGTGGGCGATAGGCCGCGGGATCCAACCCCGTCATAGCTTCGTTATTGGGCATCTGTCCGGCGACGAAGACGTAATCGCCACACTCCAATGATGCGATGAATCCCGAATGCTGCGGGACCGGCACGCCCTCGGCCCGGGCCGGCTTCGGCTCGCGCCCATCGCCCGGCAGCACGGCAAGCAAGGACACATCCATGTTTGCGCCGTCCACCAGCAGTTCCTCCATCAGAACCGAGGTGCTCGGCGGCACATAGTCTTTCAGCAGCGCCTTGCGCGCGCGCTGATACGGGTTCACGCATTCGGCCCGTGGATAGTATTGGTCGACCCGCACGATGTGGCGCAGATCGCCACCCTCCGCGGCAATCAGCTTCGCGAAACGGCCGAAAAGGAAGTCGCCCTCGCGGCGATAGCGCGGCTCGCCGCCGAGCGGGAGACCCGGCTTGCCGGCGACCGGCGCGGCGATCCCGTTCTCGAAGTCGGTCGCTTCATGTCCGGTGAAGAAGAGCCAAGAACCCGCACGCATGCCCTGCGCGTAGACGATGTCTGTTTGCCCTATACGAACCGGCGCAATGGGCTTCACCTCGGACATGCACAACCTCCCCGATGCTCTAATGAAATGAGAAAGCGCAAGCGCGCTCTGCCTCGGCAGCGAGACGTTGCTGCCACCGAACTCATACAAGCTCTTTGGCGCTGGTTGAGAAGTTTCGCGGCGGCGACCATTGCAAACGGCGCCATTGCTGTCCAGTACCCGAAATTCAATCGACTTGAATTCTTTTCAATAGTGCTGAAGATAGGGCCGCTCGGGACCTTCACGCGGCGGATCTGTCCGCGCCAGCATCTGATGCGCGTCGACGCCTTGCTCTAGGAGTTGAATTTGTTACGCGTCAGCAACGTCCGCAAAGTATTCGACTCGGCGCGGGGAACTTACATCGCGCTGGACGGAGCCTCTCTCACAATAGAAGGCGGCGAATTCGTCTGCCTGCTTGGTCCATCCGGTTGCGGCAAATCGACTTTGCTCAATATTCTTGCGGGTTTCGAGCCGGCAACCTCGGGTGCCGTATTCGCAGACGATACGCCTGTGACAGGGGCCGGCCGCGACCGCGTCATGCTCTTCCAGGATGCCGGTTCGGCATTGCTGCCATGGCTTACGGTCGAAGAAAATCTGCGCTTCGCGCTCCGCGTGCGCAAGATTCCGAAATCCGAGTGGCCGGAAGCAATCGACAAGTTTCTGCGCATGGTCAATCTCGACAACCATCGCGCAAAGTTTCCGTCCGAACTTTCCGGCGGCATGCGGCAGCGCCTTCAGATCGCGCGCGCGCTGGCGGTCGAACCGAAGGTTCTGCTCATGGACGAGCCCTTCGCCGCACTGGACGCGCTGACGCGTCGGCACATGCACAAAGTGCTTCTCGACATCTGGCAGCGAACGCGCAAGACCATCGTATTTGTCACACATGACATCGCGGAGGCCATATCGCTTGCCGACCGCATTGCCGTGATGTCGGTCGGACCGCGCTCGGCGATCACCAAGCTCATCGACATCGACTTGCCGCGCCCGCGCGATCTCACAAATCCCAAGGTTGCAGAACTTTTCAACGATATCGAGGCCCTTTTGGCACCCGATTTGCATCGCTTGGACGCCATGTAAGCGCAGTAAATGTCGACTGCTAAGCTCCGGGATTTCAAGCCGATGATGAAAACGAGTGAAGGCAAAGCGGCTATGTCGAGGACACCCGCGATGCCGGCGCGCAGGTCGTCGCATTGGCTGTCACAACCGGCCGTGCGTCCGCTGCTGCTCGGCGTAGCTTCCTTGCTGATCGTCTTCGTGATCTGGCAATTCCTCTCGACCTTCGCCTTCAACCCGTTCCTCGTTCCTCCCCCAGTTCAGGTCATCCGCACCGCCATTCCAATGGTGCTGAGCGGCGAGATCCCTGCCGACGCGGCCATCAGCATGGTCCGTGTGCTGGTCGGATTCGTCTCCGGATCGTTCGCCGGAATCATCATCGGCGTGCTGCTCGGCCGGGTACGCCTGCTGCATGAGTTGCTCGACCCGGTGCTCGAACTTCTGCGCTACCTCTCGCCGACCGCGATGATACCGATCGCCGTGATCTGGTTCGGCATCGGCGAAATGTCGAAATATTTTCTCATCTTCTGGGGCACGTTCTTCATCGTCGTCGTCAACACCACCGCCGGCGTTTGGCGCGCCCCGATCGCCAGGCAGCGCGCCGCCGAATGTCTCGGCGCCAGTAAGTTGCAGATCTTCGTGCTGGTCGCCATTCCATCTGCCGTTCCCTACATCGTGACCGGCATGCGCGTGGCGATGGCGTCGTCGTTCATGAGCATCATTCCGGCCGAGATTCTCGCGGCCGACTCCGGCATCGGCTACCTGCTACAAAAATCGTCGATGCTGCTACAGACCGACCGCATCTTCGTTGCGCTGCTCACGATTTGCCTACTCGGGTTTCTCGTCGATCGCCTGTTCCGATTGTTCGTCGACAAGGTGCTTACGCGTTACATGGCTTACGTATCCCTCACTTGAACCATCAGAGAGGATTCATGAATTACATTTTCAGAGTGCTCGCAGGCGCCGTGGCCACGGGCGCGGTCATGCTCGGACTCACGACCGCTCAGGCGCAACAGGCGGCGCTGAAGCTGACGTTGTTCGGACAACCCTCGGTCAACAATGACTCGGTTTGGATGGCGATGGAAAAGGGCTTCTACAAGGAGGAAGGCCTGGACATCACCTATCGCCTCTTCCCGTCCGGAACAACCGCATTCCAGGCGTTCCAGACCGGCCAAGGTGACATTGTCTTGACCGGCGATCTTCCCAGCTTGCAGTATTTTTTCCGCGTCAAGGGTGATTACCGCACAATCGCGGCCTTCGAACGGGACTCAAAAGGCTACGTTGCAGTCGCCGGCAAAGACATCAAGACGCCGAAAGACCTCGTCGGAAAGACGGTCGCCACCCGCGTGGGATCGAGCGGATCATGGTTCATTTCCGAGTATCTCACCAAGAACGGGATCGATCCGAAGACTGTGACTGTGAAGAATCTCGACACCCAGATCCTGCCGACGGCACTATGCGGCGGCGAAATCGCAGCCTTCTTCATCTGGCAGCCAGTCGGCTCGCGCGCGCTCGAAATCTGCCCCGACAAGGCCCACTATCTGAGTGACGCGACCGGCTACATTCAGGGGTATCTCGTCGCCGGAGCGCGGCCCGAATGGCTGGCGACGCCTCAAGGGAAAGAAATAGCGACCCGATGGCTGCGCGCAACGATGAAGGGGCGCGGCGTGGCGGAGAAGGATTTTGCGTCAGTTGCCGCGTACGCCAAGGACAAGCTCAGCCTCAGCGAGAAGGCGACGAGGGAGCAATGGGAGACGAATCTCCGGCCTTTAGCGATCGACAAGATCTACTATGACGACTTCTGCAGCCTGAGCCGCTGGGGCCAGAAGGACAACACTGTCCCCGCGCCGATTGATTTCAAGGCCCTGACCTGGACCGATGGGCTCAAGGCAATCGATCCTAAGCTGGTCGACGCACCTCCCCCGCCGTGCTGACGATGCCCACGGATCGCGAGAGAGAATGCCTTTCTGCGGCCGATTTGGGCGACGTGAAGCTTAAATTTATCCAAAAAAGTCGCAAGAAATTCACGCTGACACTGCCCCTCGCACCACCTAGAGTTAGCCCGCCGGTGTGAACGGGTCCGATGCCCGAGCCTTCGAGGAAGAGTTTGATGGATCGCCGAACATTCTTGCATCTCGCGGCGGGCATGCCGCTGGCCTCTCTGGGGATCGAAGGCGCCCTCGCCGACACTGTGTGGCCGTCTCAAGCCATCACGATGGTTGTCGGGGTCGCGCCGGGCGGTCAGGCCGATATCGCGGCCCGGCCAGCCGCTTTGGCATTGCAGAAAGTGCTGGGACAAACCGTCATCGTGGAGAACCGCACCGGCGCCGGGGGCGCCATCGGAGCGGCCTACGTCTTGCGGAACAAACCCGACGGCTACAACATGCTTATGGCGCTCTCCGCGGCCGTGGTGCTGCCGGAAGCAGAGCGCATAGCGGGGCGCAAACCGCTCTACGAGATGTCAGACTTTGCTCCGGTTGCCCGCGTGCTCGCGGATCCCAATCTCTTGGCGGTCCCGGCTCACTCGCCCTACAAGTCAGTCAAGGACCTTGTTGAGGACGCCAAGAAACGGCCGAACCAGATCTCGTATGCGAGCAGCGGCGTGCTTGGCGGCGTGCACATCTGCATGGAGATGTTTGCCGAAGGGGCAGGCGTCAAGCTTATGCACGTGCCGTATCGCGGAGGCGCGCCGGCGCTCACCGGACTGATGACGGGTGACGTTGCCGTCACCGCGCTTGGCGCTGGGCCGCTAAAGGCCTATTCGGATGGCGGCCAATTGCGTGTCCTGGCGACCTTTGGCGCCGACCGTCATCCGGCCTTTCCCGACGCGCCGACATTCAAAGAACTCGGTTACAACGACGTCATCTTCTATGCCTGGGTCGGCCTCTTCGTGCCAAAGGACGTTCCGGAATCTACCATGAAGCGTCTGCGCGATGCTATGCGCCAGGTCATGGCGGATCCCGAGATCATCGCGATCTATACGAAAGCGGGCACGCCACCCGCCTATTTGGATGCACCGGAATTCGCGGCCTACATCGGCCAGGACAGTGCACGGATGATGAAGACCGTGCAGATCATCGGAAAGTCGGGGTAATGAGCGCTGCTCTGCCCTCTGGCGCCTTTGCACCAGTTCTGATGTAACAGCATTGGTAACGACATCGAGAGACCACGTTTGTCTGCAACTGACATCACAGCCGACATCAACGATCAGCCGTTCCCTCTGCAACGTCCGAGTTCGCCGCCGATCGTAGGGCGCGGCCTGCTCCTCTGGCGACCTTCCTCCCTCATGCTCACATCGTCTCGCGATCAGGTGCGCGGGCGCCGCTGCAAATCCTCAATTAGGACCGATCAATGATCCCGCAACAGCAACGCTACGGCTATTCGCCGATCCCCGAACGGCCCGATTACTCCTGGCCAGATGGCAAACGGCTGGCATTCTGGATCGGCACCAATGTCGAGCTGTATGCTTTTGGCGCTGGCATTGGCAATGATCCGGCCAAACTGGGAGAGCCGCAGAACCAACGCAATTTTGCCTGGCGTGACTACGGCAACCGGGTTGGCTTCTGGAATCTGATGGATTTGTATGACGAGTTCGAACTCCCGGCCTCCCACGTCGTGAACAGCCTTCTGTACGACTTCCATCCGCAGCTGTTTGAGCGCATTCGCGGCCGCGGCGACGACATCATTGGGCATGGCCGCACCAATGCTGAGCGTCAGAAGGGATTGTGGGAGCTGGACGAGAAGCGGCTGATCGAGGACTCGACCGAGGCGATCCGCCGGCACGAGGGCGTCGCTCCAAAAGGCTGGCTTGGAGCCGCTGCATCCGAGAACGCGACGACGTTGGACCTGCTGAAGGAGGCTGGATACACCTACGTGCTCGACTGGCCGTGCGACGATCAGCCGATCTGGCTCGGCACACGCTCCGGCAAAATCCTTTCCATCCCCTACCCGGCTGAACTGAACGATGCCGGCGCGCTCATCTTCCGACAACACAGCGGTCGCGAATTTGCGGACATGATCACCGATCAATTCGATGAAATGGTCGAGCGCTCGGAGGAGCGCCCGCTGGTCTATTGCCTGTCGCTCCATCCCTACATCTGCGGTCAGCCCCATCGCATCCGCGCGCTGCGGGAGGCCTTCCGCCATATCATGAACCACAAGCTCATCGATCGCGTCTGGTTCACGCGCGGAAATGAGCTGGCCGACTACTGCTACTCGCTGCCGGCAGGATTGATCCCCTGACCGGACCTTCGACTATTCCTTTTCTCATCGGAGATCCGATTGATGCTCTCGCAAGCGACCGCCAAGGAATATTGGGCCAAAAAAGGCGATATCAATCTCTATATCTATCGCAAGTACGAAGGTTCGCCGGAGGGCAAGCCGATCCTGTTCCTGGTGCATGGATCGTCGTTGAGCGCACGACCCGGCTATGACATCCAGGTGCCCGGCCGCGGCTCCGATTATTCAATGATGGACCACTGCGCCCACGCGGGCTTCGACGTGTGGACCATGGATCATGAAGGCTACGGCCGCTCGTCTCGCTCTAACCGGAATTCGGACGTCGCCATGGCGGTCGACGACCTCGACAAGGCGATGGAAATCATCGCGCGAGACACCGGCCGCGATAAGGCGCATGTCTACGGTCAGTCCGGCGGCGCGCTACGGGCGGCGCTCTACGCGCAGATGCGACCGAGCCACGTCGACAAGCTTATTCTCGATGCCTTCGTCTGGACCGGCGAAGGTTCGCCGACCTTGATCAAGCGCCGCGAGCAGCTCGACAAATGGCGGTCGAGCCACGTGCGCGCAATCGACGAGTCGTTCATGCACAGCATCTTCACGCGCGACAAGCCCGGCACGTCGGAGATGATCGTGGCTGATGCTGTCGCCGCCGAAGAGTTGAAACTCGGAAACACGATGCCGACAGGCACATATCTCGATATGTGCGCCCATCTCCCGCTTGTCGACCCAGAGAAGATGGCCTGCCCGGTCCAGATCATCCGGGGCGAACACGATGGAATCGCGACCATTCCCGATATTTTGGCGTTCTACGAGAAGGTTCCCAATCCCGACAAGCAGTTCACGGTGCTGCCTGGGTCAGCGCACATCGCACAGTTCGGATTGAACTTCCGGCGCTTCTATCACGTGCTGTTCGGATTCTTGCAGATACCCGGTCGGGTCGATCGGTAGGCGGACAAATTGTCGTCTGTAGGCCATGCCATCAAATCCGCAGATGTGGCAATCCATGCGCTGAAGAAGATCGGACGTCCGGTTCGGTTCAAATCAGGCGCGCAGTCCCGCGAAGCAATCGCTAACGACATCAGGTCGGAGTAGCAAAGGCCCGGCGGGCTTGTTTCACCGGATCGTTCATCGGACAGGCCCATGTGTGTATCGAAAACCTAGTCTGAGTTGATGACGTGATGAAGTAGCCTAAGCTGTCGGAATCGTCCAATCTCAGAGGTCGATCAAATCGATCCGATGTTCTTGCACCGATGTGGCCGGATCGGCGACATACCGATGATGCGCCGAAAACTTCGTGAGGATTAATGGGACTCGATCGAGTCCCACTTTTCTGTAAGCTATTGATTTAGAGGGGAGACAGGAAACCCAGGCGAACCTCTAACTCAAAAATATCTCGTTGAATTCACGTGTGTTCTCTCCACGCAGTTCCACCGCGCACCTTTCTGAATCAAACCGGAGTTGCGATCACGATTAGACCTCTGCGTCAGGTCAGCTTTTAGTTCATAAGGAAATGTGCGTCCGAGTAGACGGCCTATCCGCAAGGGCCAAAAGCGGCCGTTTGTCTGCCGCCACCGAATAACCGGACGTAAAATCGCGGCCGCAGTTCCATGCCGGCGTGTGTCTCGCAGGTCTTTTGCACACGCTCGATGTCTGACGGACATTTCCTGTCGGCTGGCGGCAAACAGGGGGCTCTTCGCTTCTTGAAAGCGGGAGGGCGATCGGTATGGTGGGGGCGACTTGCGTGTTCACCACTGTCATTGCCCGCGGCAATGCGGAGCAAGAAGCGGGGATCATGTCTCCATGTTGACGGTGCCCGAAGCGGTTGGACTGGACTATCGGAAACGCCTCCTGGCCAGAAGTCACGTCTTCACGCTGCCGGGATTGTGCAGGCAATATTGTGCGTGGAAGTGCGCTAGCCGCCGGCCGATGTCGGCCGTCATCGTCACGGCATTCCGGAACGCGGCTGCAAAAGACCACGTGGTGGCGATCGATCGCAAACTAAACCGCATCCGTATCTTTTGCCCGGACTGGCTGTTGGCCGAACGGCCGAAATTGATCGCGCCGCGCCTGTGCGGGCTTCTCGAGATTCTCGCGCGCGTGCCGGCGGA
>DATDMA010000165.1:0-6708 GCA_036519015.1 Pseudolabrys sp.
CTTCTTGCCGCGGTCGGAGCTCGGCATCACCACCTTCGGCGCGGTCAGCGTCAGGCGCATGTCGGGATGGGCCTCGGCCTCGGCGATCTGCTCGCGCGAGAGCTGCCCGGTCTGGATCGGGTCCAGGCCCTTGATGCCCTGAGCGGCGTCGCCGTCGGCGATGGCCTTCACCTCGAGGGGGTGCAGTTTGCAGAATTCGGCGATCTGGTCGAACGAGAGCGCGGTATTGTCGAGAAGCCAGACGGCGGTGGCCTTCGGCATCAGCGGTGCTGCGGTGGCCATGGCAAAAATCTCCTCTTAGCTTCGCCCGCCCCTGGGGCGAAGCAACTCAGATCATCGATGATGATCGGGAAAGGTGGCGCGAATATAGGGGCTAGGCCAAAGGCATGCAACCGTTCCGGCTTGACAGGGCGGGGTGACGCGCCCCATGTCGGGGCAGATGAGATGCGTGCGAAAAGCGCGCGTTCGAGGGTCCCATGGACGTCAGCCCGGATAAGCCTACCTTGCAGGTGCTGCTGTGCTCGCCGCGCGGCTTCTGCGCGGGGGTGGTGCGGGCCATCGAATCGGTGGAGCGGGCGCTCGCCCTGTATGGGGCTCCGGTTTATGTCCGGCATGAGATTGTCCACAATCGTTATGTGGTGGATGGCCTGCGGAAAAAGGGCGCCATTTTCGTCGAGGAACTCGACGAGGTTCCCGACGACGGCCAGCCGGTCATTTTCTCCGCCCATGGCGTGCCGCGCTCGGTCCCGGCCGAGGCGGGCCGGCGGAACCTGCTGACCCTGGACGCGACCTGTCCGCTGGTGACCAAAGTGCACCGCGAGGCCGAGATCCATTACCGCAAAGGCCGCGAGATCGTGCTGATCGGCCATGCCGGCCACCCGGAGGTCGTCGGCACCATCGGGCAACTGCCCCCCGGCAGCGTCTCGCTGGTCCAGGACATCAACGACGTCGACAATTTTGTCCCGAAAGACCGGACAAATCTCGCCTTCGTGACGCAGACGACGCTGTCGGTGCAGGATACCGCCGCCATCGTCGAGCGGCTCAAGGCGCGGTTCCCGGAGGTCATCGGCCCGCACAAGGAAGACATCTGCTACGCCACCACCAACCGGCAGGAGGCCGTGCTGCGCGTTGCGCCCATCGTCGACGCCATGGTCGTGGTCGGTGCGCCGAATTCCTCCAATTCGCAACGCCTCAAGGAAGTGGCCGAACGCGCCGGTTGCCCGCGCGCGGTGCTGGTGCAGCGCGCCGCCGATATCGATTGGTCATTCTTTGACGGCATTACCCGCCTCGGCGTCACCGCCGGCGCCTCGGCGCCGGAGGTCCTGGTCGAAGAGATCCTCGATGCGTTCGCCGCGCGTTACGTCATGAACGTCGAGACCATCTCCGCCGCCGAGGAGGGGGTGTTCTTCCCGCTGCCCCGCCCCCTGCGGGAGACCCAGGCGGCGGAGTAGTTGCTTCATGGCCGTCTATACCGACGTCACGGCGGACGATCTCACCCGCTTTCTCGCCGGCTACGACATCGGTGAACTGCTGTCGTACAAAGGCATCGCCGAGGGCGTGGAGAATTCGAACTTCCTGGTGCACACCGGCGCCGGCAATTTCAGTCTCACGCTCTACGAAAAGCGCGTCGCCGAAAATGACCTGCCGTTCTTCGTCGCGCTTATGGAGCATCTCGCCGCGCGCGGCATCAATTGCCCGCAGCCGGTGAAGAACAAGCAGGGCGGCATGCTCGGCCGCATCGCCGGCAAGCCGGCGGCGATCGTCACCTTCCTCGATGGCGTCTGGATCCGTCGCCCCACCGCCGGCCACTGCGTTGCCCTCGGCGAGGCGCTCGCCCGCCTGCATCTCGCCGCCGCGGATTTCACGATGAAGCGCGCCAATGCGTTGTCGGTCGATAGCTGGCGGCCGCTCTTTGAACACGCCGGTGCTCGCGGCGATAGTGTGCGGCCGGGTCTGTGCGACGAGATCGTCAAGGAACTCGACGCGCTGGAAAAGCTGTGGCCGCGCGAGCTGCCGCAGGGCGTCATCCACGCGGACCTTTTTCCCGACAACGTCTTCTTTCTCGGCGACAAGCTGTCCGGGCTGATTGATTTCTATTTCGCCTGCACCGATACGCTCGCCTATGACGTCGTGATCTGCCTGAATGCCTGGTGCTTCGAGCAGGATCATTCCTACAACATGACCAAAGGCCGCGCGCTGCTGAAGGCTTACGCGGCCGTGCGCGGTCTGTCGGTTGCCGAATACGCGGCGCTGCCGGTGCTGGCGCGCGGCGCCGCCATGCGCTTCCTGCTCACGCGGCTGGTCGATTGGCTGGCGGTGCCGAACGGCGCACTGGTGAAACCGAAAGACCCGCTGGAATATTTCCGCAAGCTGCGCTTCCATCAGTCGGTGAAGAGCGCACACGACTACGGATTTGATCCATGAGCGAGCAGCGCGTCATCGTTCATACCGACGGTGCCTGTTCCGGCAATCCGGGGCCGGGCGGATGGGGCGCGATCCTCTCCTTCGGCGACCATGAGAAAGAGCTCATGGGCGGCGAGCCGCACACCACCAACAATCGCATGGAACTGATGGCGGCGATCGCGGCGCTGGAAGCGCTCAAACGCGCCTGCGTGGTCGATCTTCACACCGACAGCCAGTATGTCCGCAACGGCATCATGAGCTGGATCAATAACTGGAAGCGCAATGGCTGGCGCACCGCCGACAAGAGTCCGGTGAAGAATGTCGATCTGTGGAAGCGCCTCGATGCGGCGCTCGCCCAGCACACCGTGCATTGGCACTGGGTGAAGGGGCACGCCGGCCACGCCATGAACGAGCGTGCCGATCAATTGGCTCGTGACGGTGTTGTGGCCGCGCGCGCCGGCGCGGTCGGTGCGATGAAGACAAAGTAGCAGGCGAAAAGAAAATGGCCGGGACAAGCCCGGCCATTCGCATGTTGATCGAGAAAATTCTTAGAGCTGCGCCAGCAGCGCCTGGCCGCCGGAGACTTCGCACTTGCCCGGCGCTTCTTCGACGTTGATCGCCTTCACTACGCCGTCGTCGACCAGCATTGAATAGCGTCTTGACCGCACGCCCAGACCGCCGGCGGCGGCGTCGAAGGCGAGATCGATTGCTTTCGCAAACTCGGCATTGCCGTCGGCGAGAAAGTCGATTTTCCCTTCGCCACCAGTCTGCTTCGCCCACTCCTTCATGACGAACACGTCGTTGACGGCAGTCACGGCAACGCTCTGCACGCCCTTGGCCTTGAAGCCATCGATATTGTTGAGGAAGCTCGGCATGTGCAGGTTGGTACAGGTCGGCGTGAATGCACCCGGCACCGCGAACAGCGCAACCTTGCGGCCCTTGAACACGTCATCGGTGGTTTTGGGCTTCGGGCCTTCGGACGTCATGACCCGGAAGGTCGCGTTGGGCAGCTTGTCTCCGACTTTAATTGGCATGAGGCTCCTCGTTGCTGTGCCGGTTGCGTTTCCCGGAAGCGGTAATTACGCCCTTACGCGCCCTTAGTCGAGGCGGGTCTTGACCTCGAGTGGGCGGTCGCTTCCGACGATAGTGAAGGTCAATTCAAACTGCGCCTTCGGATCGACGCCAGGCGGCAGGCCGTCGAGCTCGAAGGCGAAATGCTGATGTCCGTCTGGCGCGCCTTGCGCCGGCTTGGGGACGGGCAGCGCCCATTCCGGCGTCGGTCCTTCGACGAACAATTGCACCGGCTTGCCCGCGGGCGGCGTGAGATCGACCATCACCAGCGGTTTGGCTCCGCCGTTGACGCGGCGTGCGGTCAGTCCAACGTCGGCGGCCGGTACGGGTTTCGGCACCTGCGCTTCGGCAGCCTTGAGCGCTGAGTCCTGGTTGCTGATGCTGGCGCCGAGCGGAAATTCAGCGCTGCCTTCCGCCGGTACGCATAATTTTTCACAGACGGCGTATTCGATCTTGAGGCGAACTTGCACCGGCTTGCCCGGATCCTTCGCGGTCACCAGCACGGGGAGGATGACGCTGCCTTCGTAGCCGAGCGATTGTCCGCTCTCGTCGCTGTGCAGAGCCGGGGCCGGATAAAGTACCTTGGCGGACTTAAGATTCTCCGAGCCGGAGAAGTCAAAGCGCGGGGGTACGCCCGAATCGCCGGGATAGCGCCAATAGGTGTGCCAGCCCGGCTGCATCTTGATCTCGATCCCCGCACGCAAGGGTTCGCCGCTTGTATTGCTGCCGGCGATCAGGCGGATGGCCGAGCGGGTATCGTCGCTCCAGGCGGACGCATCGGCAGCGCGCACGGCGCTTGCGTGTGAGAGGGCGAGCGTTCCCGCGACAAGGGCGATGCACAAGGTCTTGGCAATGTCATTCATGACTATCGCTCTATTCGGTACTGAAATGCCCTGCCACTGAATTCCCTGTGACCAGAGGGTGAGCCAATTTTAGTCAGCGCAGCCATTTCGCCACAATTTTTGGCTCGAATGCGACACTGGTCGAATGAACTTTACGCCACACGCGTCGTTTGCAAAGACACGCTGATCGGGTAACCTTTCGCCATGAAAATCACGCCGAATATGGACGATCCTGCTCCCGCCCGCGGGTATTTGGACGGCCAGATGCTGATCGCCATGCCCGCGATGAGCGACGAGCGATTCGCGCGCACGGTGATCTATGTTTGTGCGCACTCGACCGAAGGCGCCATGGGCATCATCGTCAACCAGCCGGCGCAAAACATCAAATTCCCCGACCTGTTGGTGCAGCTCGAGGTGATCCCGGCGACCGAGCGCATCCAGCTTCCGATCCAAGCCGAGGACGTCAAAGTGCTCAAGGGCGGACCGGTCGAGACCGGGCGCGGCTTCGTGCTGCACTCGGCCGACTTCTTCATCGAAAACTCGACGCTGCCGATCGACGAGGGCGTCTGCCTCACCGCTACGCTCGACATCCTCAAGGCGATCGCGCGCGGCAACGGGCCGGTCAACGCCATCCTCGCACTCGGTTATGCCGGTTGGGCGCCGGGCCAGCTCGAGGAAGAGATCCAGCAGAACGGCTGGCTGCACTGCGACGCCGATCCCGAATTGATCTTCGGCAGCGACGTCGGCGGTAAATACGAAAAGGCGCTGCGCAAGATCGGCATCGATCTCGGCATGCTGTCGAGCGAAGCCGGGCACGCTTAGTCTGTCATTCCGGACGACGCGAAGCGCCGATCCGGACGATAAGAATCACTCAGATGCAATCGCCTTGAGGACGCGCGGGCGCGGCGGCTGGTCGACCAGCAGATCGCGCGCGGCTTCCGCGGTCATCGGCTCGCCGAAGGCGAAGCCTTGCGCGTATTCGCAGCCGAGCTGGTAGAGCTCGACCGCATCGGAGTCGGTCTCGGCGCCTTCGGCCACGACTTCCATGCCGAGATCGTGCGCCAGCGAGATGATCGAGCGCAGGATTACCGGCCGTGTGCCGCGCGCGGTGGTGCGCACGAAGGACTGGTCGATCTTGATCGTGTCGAAGGGGAAGCGCTGCAAGTAGGCGAGCGATGAATGCCCGGTGCCAAAATCGTCGAGCGACAGGCCGGCGCCGAGCTCCTTGATGCGTGTGAGCATCTGGGCCGCGTGCTCGGGGTTTTCCATCACCAGCGATTCGGTGATCTCCAGCTTGAGCGTGCCGCGGGCCAGCGCCGTGCGGCCGAGCACGCCGCGCAGGTCCTGGATCAGGTCGTGACGCAGCAATTGCCGTGACGACACGTTGACGCTGGCGAAGACCGGTTCGCGCGAGCGGCTGGCGGCCTGCCAGGCCGCGAGCTGGCGCGCCGTACGGTCGAGGACGAACAGGCCGAGGTCGACAATGAGGCCGATCTCCTCGGCGATGGAGATGAATTCCGACGGCGACATGCGGCCGAGCTTGGGATGATCCCAGCGCGCCAGCGCCTCGAAACCGGCGATGGCGCGATCCTCCAGCCGCACGATCGGCTGGTACAGGACCTTGATCTCCTCGCGCTCGATGGCGCGGCGCAGTTCGGACTCGATGGTGAGCCTGTCGGTCTTGCGCGAGCGCATGGCCGGCTTGAAGATCTCGATGCGGTCGCCGCCGATGCGCTTGGCGTGATACATCGCGAGTTCGGCATCCTTGAGGATTTCCTCGGGCCGGTGCTGCTGGTTCTCGCTCAACGCGAGCCCGATCGAGGCGGTGAGGAATATCTCGCGGTCGTTGAAAGCGATCGGCGCGCGCAAGGTACGGCGCATCGTTTCAGCGAAGGCGACGATGCGCGCCGGCTCGTGCTCCGACAGCAGGATCAGCGAGAACTGGTCGCCCGACAGCCGCGCCAGCGTGTCTTGCGGCTTGAGCAGGCGCGATAGTCTGCGCGCGATGGTGAGCAGGATGGAATCGCCGACGGCGATGCCGACCGAGTCGTTCACCTGCTTGAAGCGGTCAAGATCGATCACGATGATCGACGGCCGCAATTGCGCATCGATGCGCGCAAAGCCGAAGGCCGCTTCCATGCGGTCGATGAACAGCTCGCGGTTCGGCAGGCCGGTGAGGTTGTCGTGCACCGCATCGAACAGCAGCCGTTCCTCGGACTTTTTGAAGTCGGTCACGTCGGACAGCGTGCCGACGAGGCGCACGACCTCGCCGTCGGAGCCGACGACCGGCCGCGCCTTGAGCGATAGCCACACGTAGTGGCCGTCGGCGGCGTGCAGGCGGAAATCCTGGGTGAGGCGGCCCCGCCGCTGCTCCACGGCGCTGTCGAGCGCC
>DATDMA010000166.1:0-16016 GCA_036519015.1 Pseudolabrys sp.
GTGCTCAACGCCATGATGGGCCTGCCGCCTGTGGTCGTCGGCCTGGCGGTTTTCCTCGGCCTGTCGCGCTCGGGCCCGCTGGGTTCCTGGGGCCTGCTGTTCACCCCGCAGGCCATGGTGATCGCGCAGACCGTGCTGGTCGCGCCGATCATCGCGGCCCTGTCGCGGCAAACCATCGAAGACCTGTGGACCGAGTACCGCGAGGAGCTTGCCGCCATGAATGTCGGCGCGGCGCGGCGGGTCGCGACGCTGATTTGGGACGCGCGCTTCTCGCTGGTGACGGCGCTGCTCGCGGGCTTCGGCCGGGCCGCGGCGGAGGTCGGCGCAATCATCATCGTCGGTGGCAATATCGACGGCTTCACCCGCACCATGACCACGGCGATCGCGCTGGAGACCTCCAAGGGCGACCTGCCGCTGGCGGTCGGGCTCGGGATGGTGCTCATCGTCATCGTCGTCGCCATTAACGCGCTGGCCTGGGGCGTGCGCCGCTCCGCCGAACGCACGGCGGGATGACCATGCGCGCGCCCGCGACAGACCTCCCCCTGATGCTCGTCGACGCCTCGATTCTCGCCGGCGATGTGACCATCCTCGACCGGCTGACGATCACTTTTTCGGCTGGCGCTCCATCGGTCCTCATTGGACCGAACGGCTCGGGGAAAACAACGCTGCTGCGAGCGGCCATGGGGCTGATCCCGCTGACGCACGGCAGCATCACCTGGGGCGGCCGTGAAGCCGCGCCGCCGGAGCGGCGCGCCATCATGTTCCAGCGGCCGGCGATGCTGAGGCGGAGCGCCGCGGGCAATGTGCGCTACGCGCTTGCCGCCGCGGGCGTGCCGCGCAGCAAGCGGCAGGAGCGCGCCGCGGAGTTGCTGGCGTTGGTCGGGCTCGAGGGACTGGCGCATCGTCCGGCGCGTCGCCTGTCTGGAGGCGAGCAGCAACGGCTCGCACTGGCGCGCGCGCTCGCGCGCGATCCCGCGCTGCTGTTCCTCGACGAGCCGACGGCAAGCCTCGATCCCGCCGCCATCAAGGCGATCGAGGACATCATCCGCTCGATCAGCGCACGCGGCGTCAAGGTGGTGATGTCGACGCACGATCTCGGCCAAGCCAAACGTCTCGCCGGCGATGTCGCGCTGCTGCATCGCGGACGACTGATCGAGAATGCGCCGGCAAGTGAGTTCTTCGCGACACCGCGCACCGAGAAAGCAAGACAATTCATCGTTGGCGAGTTGCTGGTTTAACAAACGCCCAAAAGGTTGGAGGATTATCATGCACACCCGTCGCACAGTCATCGCCGCGCTCGCCCTCGGCGCCGTTGTTGCCGTTACGCCAATGGCGCAAGCGCAAGACAAATCGATCGTGGTCGCCTCGACGACATCGACGCAGGACTCCGGCTTGTTCGACTATCTGCTGCCGATCGTGAAGCAGAAGACCGGCATTACAGTGAAAGTCGTCGCGCAAGGCACCGGCCAGGCGCTCGACACCGGCCGGCGTGGCGATGCTGACGTCGTGTTCGTGCACGCCAAATCGGCGGAACAGAAATTCCTCAGCGAAGGTGAAAGCACGAAGCGCTATCCGGTGATGTACAACGACTTCGTCCTCATCGGACCGAAGAGCGATCCCGCCGGCATCAAGGGCATGAAAGACGTCGGCAAGGCCCTCACCACCATCAAGGACAAGCAGGCTTCGTTCATCTCGCGCGGCGACAAGTCCGGCACACATATCGCCGAGCTTAATCTCTGGAAGGAGACCGGCGTCGACATCGAGAAAGACAAAGGCGCCTGGTACAAGTCGATCGGCCAAGGCATGGGCGCGGCGCTCAACACCGCGGGCGCCGGCAATGCTTATGTGCTCTCCGACCGCGGGACCTGGATCAATTTCAAGAACAAGGGCGATCTGGATATACTGATCGAAGGCGACAAACGTATGTTCAACCAGTACGGGGTCATGCTGGTGAACCCAGAGAAGCATCCGAACGTGAAGAAGGATCTTGGCCAGCAATTCATCGATTATCTGGTCTCGCCGGAAGGGCAGAAGGACATCGCCAACTACAAGATCGATGGCCAGCAGCTATTCTATCCGAACGCCAATGACCCAGGCGCGTGACCTGCGCTACTCACCATAATCGAATCGTCTGTGCTCGGCATTGGCTTCTACCGAGCACGGGATCCCCGGGGGCGGCTCACTCAATCCGGTGCTCTCAATATGGACTTCCGTGCTGAAACAACTTGTTCAAGGTCACACAATGATCCGCTTGCGCGCGGCATTAAATGCGCGATTGTGGTTCTCTCCATTCTCGGTGCCGCTATGACCGCAGTTCCCGCCCGCGCCGACACGATCCATCTCTATTCCGCCGGCAGCCTGAAAGCGGCGTTGACCGATGTGGCCAAGGCCTATGAGGCCAAGAGCGGCAACAAAGTCGAAACGAAATGGGGCGCGTCCGGCCTGCTCAAGGACGAGATTGCCGGCGGCGCCAAGGCCGACGTATTCACGTCTGCCAACATGCAGCATCCGCAGGCGCTGCATGACGCCGGCAAAAGCGGACCGGTGCTGCTGTTCGCGCGCAACACAATGTGCGCGCTGGTGCGGCCCGGCCTCGCGGTCGACACCGCCAACCTGCTCACGCGCATGCTCGACCCGAGCGTGAAGCTCGGCAGTTCGACGCCGAAGGCGGATCCGTCGGGCGATTATGCGTTTGAGATCTTCAAGAAGGCCGAGGCGATCAAGCCGGGCGCGCGCGCCGCGCTCGAAGCGAAGGCTTTGTTGTTGACCGGCGGTCCGGCTACCGCCCAGCCGCCGGCGGGCCGCACACTCTATAGTTGGCTGCTCTCGGATGGCCACGCCGACATCTTCCTCACCTACTGCACCAATGCTCTTGCCGCGCGGAAGGAAAACCCGGGGCAGCACATGGTGGCGTTGCCTGACAATTTGAGCGTCGGCGCCGACTATGGGCTTACGGTAATGAATGGAACCGCGCCGGCGGCGAAAAGTTTTGCCGACTACATCATGTCGGCGCCGGGACAGATGATTCTTGAGAGGTATGGCTTTGCACGCGGAAAGTGAAACACGTCTGCTATCGTCCGCTACCAATGCGGTTCCAATAGCCACGGTTTAGCGGGACGCCGTGGGCAAGTCGCAAAGGTCCGCGAGTACTGGATGCCTGCTTCCGCGGGCATAACAGATTGTGAACAGGAGCATGCCATGAAGTTCAGCGCGCGCAATCAGCTCAAAGGCAAGATCGTCGAAGTGAAGAAGGGCGCCACCACATCGCACATCCGCATTGAGGTCGGCGGCCAGGTCATCACCGCTGCGATCACCAACGAGTCGGCGGATGAGCTGAAATTGGAAAAGGGCAAGGACGCCTATGCCATCATCAAAGCGAGCAGCGTGATGGTGGGGGTGGATTAACGCAACTGCGGCGGCATAATATGGCTGTCGTCCCCGCCTTCGCGGGGACGACAGTTGAGAGGCCCCCACGTTCATGAAGCTAAGCCGCCGCACACTCCTCTTTACCGCCTCTGCCGCCCTCCTCGCGCCGCGCCTCTCTCGCGCGGCCACTGTGACCGACGCCACCGGCCGCGCGCTGCAAGTGCCGGCCAAGGTCGAGCGTGTGTTTCCGGCCGGACCGCCGGCCGCCATTCTGCTCTACACGCTGGCGCCCGATCTGCTGCTTGGCTGGCCGCGCGCCAACCGGCCGGAGGAATGCGCCTATATGCTGCCGGATATCTGCACGCGGCCTGAAGTCGGCCGCATCACCGGCCGCGGCAACACCGCCAATCTTGAGTCCGTGATCGCGCTCAAGCCCGATCTCATCCTCGATGTCGGCTCGACAAACGCGACCTATGTGTCGCTGGCCGAGCGCACGCAGGAACAGAGCGGCATTCCCTATGCACTGCTTGACGGGCGCTTCGATGCCATCGCGGCGACCTATCGCAATCTCGGCGCGCTGGTCGGCCGCCAAGCCGACGCCGAGAAGCTCGCGCATTATGCCGAGGATACGCTCAAGACCATTCAAGCGCGCATCGCCAACGTCGCGCCTGGCGAGCGGCCGCGCGTTTATTATGCGCGCGGCCCGCGCGGGCTGACGACCGGGCTCGGCGGCTCGATTAATGTGGAGACCATCGAACTCCTTGCGCAGAACGTCGCCGGCGGCAATCACGGTGGACTCGCCAATGTGTCGATGGAGCAGGTGCTGGTGTGGAATCCGCAGGTGATCGTCACCATCGATCAGGACTTCGCCGCCAGCGTGCGGAGCGATCCGGCCTGGAGCGCGATCTCCGCGGTGAGGAACGACCGCGTGCATCTGTCGCCGAAGATGCCGTTCGGCTGGGTGGATTTCCCGCCGTCGGTGAACCGTCTGATCGGTCTGTGGTGGCTGGCGAAGATTTTGTATCCCGACCGCTTCGCCGAAGACCTGCCCACGCTCACGCGCGATTTCTATACGATGTTCTATCACCGCACGCCCAGCGATGAGCAGATCACGCAGGTGCTGGCGGGGAGGGGGTGATGGGTTTGCGAGACGTGCGCCGCTTACCTCTCCCCGCGTGTGGGGAGAGGTCGGTTACTGCGCGCTTCGCGCGCGATAGCCGGGTGAGGGGGCATCACCAAGGCTCAGGCACGCGGAAACTGCCCCTCACCCCGACCCTCTCCCCGCACGCGGGGAGAGGGAGAAGATGAAACGCTCCGCTCTCCCCGGCTTCGCCATTGCCGTCGCGGTGCTCATTGCCGGGCTGCTGCTGGCCTTCACGGTCGGTCGCTATCCGGTGTCGCTCGGCGATCTGTTCAGCGTGCTCGCAGCGAAGCTCACCGGCCAGCAGGCGCACGTGTCGCCGGCGGTCGAGAGCGTCATCTTGCAGGTGCGCGGACCGCGCGTGCTCGCGGCGGTGATGGTCGGCGCCGCGCTGGCAGTCGCGGGCACCGCGTTCCAAGGTCTGTTTCGTAATCCTCTTGTGTCTCCGGACATTCTTGGTGCGTCGTCCGGGGCGGCGCTCGGCGCCGTGCTCGGCATCTTCTTCTCGTTCGGCATTTTCGCGATTCAACTCTTCGCCTTTATCGGCGGCCTCATCGCTGTCGGAGCGGTCTACATGATCGGCTCATCGGTGCGCGCGCGCGATCCGATATTGGTGCTGGTGCTCACTGGCGTCGTGGTCGGCGCGCTGCTGGGCGCCGGCGTCGGCCTCGTGAAGTATCTCGCCGATCCGTATAACCAGCTTCCCGCCATGACCTTCTGGCTACTCGGCAGCCTGTCCGCAACCGGCGTGCCCGATCTGCTACCGCTGTTCGGCCCGGTCGCGATCGGCACCGCGGTGCTTCTGGCATTGCGCTGGCGCATGAACGTGATGTCGCTGCCCGAGGAAGAAGCGCGCTCGCTCGGTGTCGCCACTGGCCCCTTGCGCATCGCCATCGTCGCCGCGGCGACGCTGACGACATCGGCGAGCGTCGCCACCGCCGGCATCATCGGATGGGTCGGGCTTGTCGTGCCGCATCTTGCGCGCTCGCTGGTCGGGCCGGACTTCGCGCGATTGTTGCCGGCGGCAGCGATCCTCGGTGGCGGCTATCTGCTGCTGATCGATACGGTCGCGCGCACCGCGGCCGAAGTAGAAATCCCGCTCGGCATTCTGACAGCGGTCGTCGGCACGCCGTTTTTCATCTGGCTGCTCGCGAGCATGCAGAGGAACTGGTCGTGAGCCCTCTTTTTGTCGTCCCGGCCAAGCGAGCAACGCGAGCGCGAGCCGGGACCCATAACCCCTGCCCTCGTGATACGGACAGACCGGGGTTATGGGTCCCCGTCTTCGCGGGGACGACACCGTCATGAAACTCGAAGCTCGCAACCTCACCATCGGCTATCCCGACCACACGGTCGGGAGCGGGCTCGATGTCGCGTTGCACACCGGCGAAGTGCTGGCGCTGCTCGGGCCGAACGGCGGCGGCAAGACCACGCTGTTGAAGACGCTGCTTGGTCTGCTCAAGCGCAAAGCCGGCGAAATCACGCTCGGCGGCAAGCCGTTCGACAACTATTCGATCCCCGAGCGTGCGCGCGTGGTGGCCTATGTGCCGCAGGTGCATGTCGGCACATTCGCCTACACGGTCGAGACCGTAGTGCTGATGGGCCGCACGGCGCACGGAAATTTGTTCAGCCGCCCGAGCGCGCATGACCGCGACGTGGCGCATGGCGCGCTCGAGCGCTTTGGCATCGGCCGCCTGAGCGAGCGGCCTTACACCATGATTTCGGGCGGCGAGCGACAGCTCGTGCTGCTGGCGCGGGCGCTGGCGCAGGAGCCGCAGTTCGTGGTGCTGGACGAGCCGACCGCGAGCCTCGACTTCGGCAACCAGGGCAAGGTAATGGCGGAAATCCGCGCGCTGGCGAAATCCGGCCACGGCGTGCTGTTCACCACGCATGATCCCAACCACGCGCTACGCGCCGCCGACCGCGCATACCTACTGCGCGAAGGCACGCGTATCGCCGAGGGGCCGGTCCGCGACGTGCTCGATCGCGAGCGGCTCGAGGCGCTCTATCGCGCCCCGGTGGAACGGCTGGTGGACCCGGAGACCGGCGCGGTGGCGTTCCTGCCTGGGTAAAGCCTCTCGATTGCATCGCCGGGCTTGTCCCGGCGATCTCGATAAGGCTAGCACAGTGCTCGCCTAAGCGGGATGGCCGGCACAAGGCCGGCCATGACAGAGGAGAGGCCCCCCTGAAAATTCACTCTTGATGCTATACATTCTGACCATGACAAACGACTCCTACATCATCCGCCCGGACCCCTCCGATCCGCGCCTGACCGAGCGCGTCACCGGCATCGACCAGACCGGCGCCACGATCGAGACTTCGGTCACGGTCGAGCGGGCGCTGACGATCTTCCTCAATTCGCAGGAGATCGTCACGGCGATGACCATCAGCGACTATCCCGAATATCTGGCGATCGGCTATCTGCTCAATCAGAACATGCTGCTGCCGGACGACGTCGTGACCGGCGTCGACTACGACGACGAATTATCAGTCGTGGTGGTGCGCACCAAGCGCAAGACAAATTACGAGAAGAAGCTGAAGAAGAAGGTGCAGACCTCCGGCTGCGCGCAGGGCACCGTATTCGGCGACCTGATGGAAGCGCTGGAGAATGTATCGCTGCCGAAGGCGACCTTGCGCACGTCGTGGCTCTATAAGCTGACGCAGGAGATCAACACTACGCCGTCGCTCTATCTCGAGGCCGGCGCGATCCACGGCTGCGTGCTGGCGCGCGAAGACCAGCCGCTGGTCTACATGGAAGATGTCGGCCGCCACAACGCGGTCGACAAGATCGCCGGCTGGATGTTCAAGGAAAAGGTGTCGGCCGACGACAAGATCTTCTACACCACCGGCCGGCTCACCTCGGAGATGGTGATCAAGACGGTGCGCATGGGCATTCCGATTCTCATTTCGCGCTCAGGCTTTACCGCCTGGGGCGTGGAACTGGCGCGCAAGGCCAATCTGACCTTGATCGGCCGCGCACGTGGCAAGCGCTTCGTGGCGCTCGCGGGCGAGGACCGCATCGTTTTCGACCAGGACCTTTCCTTCATCGAAGAGGAAAGCTCGAAGCACCGGCGCAAGGCAGCGATGCATGATGAGTGATTTTCCTGTACCTCCGACTTACGGCCTGGTGCTCGCCGGGGGGCTGGCGCGCCGCATGGGCGGCGGCGACAAGGCGCGGCTGGAGATCGGCGGCGTCACTATCCTCGATCGCGTGCTGGCGACGCTGTCGGCGCAATGCGTCGGCATCGTCATCAACGCTAACGGCAATCCGAAGCGCTTTGCCGACACCGGGCTGACGGTCATCCCCGACAATGTCGAGGGCTATCCGGGTCCGCTGGCCGGCGTGCTCGCCGGGCTCGACTGGCTGGCGGCGCAGAATAACGGCATTGAGTGGCTGATGAGCGTGCCGGGCGATTGCCCGTTCCTGCCCGACGATCTTGTCGAGCGGCTGCATCAGGCGCGGCGCCAGATGGGCGCCGGCGTGCCGCTCGCCTGCGCGCGCTCCGGCGAATGGCGCCATCCCGTCGTCGCGCTATGGCCGCTGGCGCTGCGCGAGGACCTGCGCAAGGCACTGATCGAGGAGGATCTGCGCAAGATCGAGGTGTTTACGGCGCGGCACGGCGTCGCCATCGCCGACTGGCCGGCGGACCCGATCGACCCCTTCTTCAATGTCAACACGCCGGAAGACGCCGCCAAGGCGGCACGCATTGCATTGCAACATACTGGTGGATGATTGCGCGACGTCTTGACCCGTCTTACCCAAGTTCCATATCTGATATAGTTTCAGGCTATGGTGCGAAGAGGGAGTCTGGAGCCATGAAGTCTTTCATCATCGCCTGCGTTGCGGCCATCGTCATCGCCGTCATCGGCGGCTTGGCGCTCAACAGCATCCAGAAGCCGGTCGATGAGGCCTTTACGACCAGCGGCGTGCGGCTGGGAGTGTAGTTCAATCACCCCATCAGTGTCGCATACGACAGAAACCCGACGCGAGCGCCGGGTTCTATTGCCGTCACGTCCTCGGGAAATTCCAAGAGGCCATCGGTCTCCGTCAGCGACGTGAGGATCCCGGCGCCATCTTGCGGATGCTTCACCGCCTCGATCTCGCCGTCACTGCCGCGCCTGAGCGCGACCCGCACATATTCGCGGCGGTCTTTCTTTTTCTTGTAGGCGAAGGCTGAGCGCACTGGCAGCGGCACCAGCCGTTGCGGCTGCGCGCCCGCGAGCCTCCGCAGCAGCACCTTCACCACGCGCACGAAGGTGACGAACACGGCCACCGGATTGCCCGGCAGGCCGATGAAAGCTGCGCTTTGGCCCGAGGCATTGCGGATCACGCCGAGCGCCACGGGCCGCCCCGGCTTGATGGCGACCCGCCAGAACACCAGACTACCAATGCGCTCGACCGCAACGCGCACATAGTCGGCTTCGCCGGTCGAGACGCCGCCCGTGGTGACGATGAGATCGTGATCGGCCGCCGCGGCGGAGAGTGCGCGCGCGAGCGGCTCTGGATCATCGGCGAGAATGCCGAGATCGGTCACGACCGCGCCGAGCCGCTCCAGCAGTTCGGCGAGCAGATAGCGGTTGGCATCGTAGATCGCCGCGCCACCGCGCGCGCTGCCCGGCTCGACCACCTCGTCGCCGGTGGAGAAGATCGCCACCTTGAGGCGCCGCCGCACCTCGATCTCGGTCAACCCAAGCGCCGCGGCGAGCGCGATGTGCTGCGGCTCGAGCACCGTGCCGGCCGGCAGCACCACCTGTCCCGCAGGCACATCCTCGCCGGCAAGCCGGCGGTTGGCGCCAAGCTTCAGACCGCGCGGCACGATGACGGCATCGCCTTCGACGGTCACATCCTCCTGCATGAATACCGTGTCGGCGCCGGCCGGCATCGCCGCGCCGGTGAAGATGCGGATGGCTTCACCCGGCTTCACCGCCACGCCCGCCTGCGCGCCGGCGGTGAGGCGCCCGGCAATGACGAGACGCGTGTCGCTGTCGGCTTTGAGATCAGCGTGGCGGACGGCATAGCCGTCGACCGCTGAGTTATCGAAGGGCGGCAGGTTCACCGGCGCGATCACGTCGGCGGCGGTGACGCGCACGCGCGCGCCATGCAGCCGCGCACGCTCGGTCTCGGCCACCGGCGCAATGCGCTCGCCGATCAGCCGCTCCATGTCCTCGAGCCGCAGCAGCGGGCCCGAAAACGCGAAACAGTCGTCGGTGAGCTGCGCCATTAGAGCTTCTTTCGTTTGCGCATGATCTTATCCGAAAACCGGTTCCCACTTTTCGGGATCATGCGCTCCTCGCCGCCCGGGTGGCCTGCGCAACGCCGATCGGCACGGCCTTGGCCAGCAGCAGATCGGCGATCGCATCGATGTCATTGAGATCGATCACCGGCACCTTGGCGTCGGCAACGGCGGTATCGGCGGCGACGGCAACGATATGAGGATCCTCGGGATGGATAAGCGGCTTGCCATTCTCGGCGCGATGGATCTCGAGCTTGGGAAATGCATCGCGCTTGAAACCCTCGACCAGCACCAGATCGACCGGCGACATTTTCGCGACCAGGTACCCCAGGTCCCATTCCGGCTCCTCGCGCAGCTCGTGCAATATCGCCCAGCGCTTGGCCGAGGAGATGATCACCTCGGTGGCGCCGGCGGCGCGGTGCATGAACGAGTCCTTGCCCGGCTTGTCGAGATCGAAGCCGTGGTGCGCGTGCTTGAGCGTGGAGACCGTCACCCCGCGCCCGATCAGGTGCGGGATGAGCTTGGTAATCAGCGTCGTTTTGCCGGAACCGCTCCAGCCGGCGAGACCGATAATGCGCATGTCGTTCATATAGGCCCGGATCCCGAAAATGCCCGTTCCCTATAGCACGGCGAAGGCACCATGGGTGGCTCCGCCTCCAAGACACGCAAAGCAAAAACGCCCGGCTGCGAGGCCGGGCGTTTTAGCAATTCGGTGAGGCCGGCGGCTATTCGGCCGGCGTGGGCGTGACCATGGGCTCGCCCTTCCCGCGTGCTTCGCGCTGCATTTCCTGCTGGTACCAAAGACTGTGGTGTTCCTTGGCCCAGTTGAGATCAACCGTGCCCTCGCTCATCGCCTCGAAGGCGCCTTCCATGCCGAGCGTGCCAAGATAGATGTGCGCGATGATGAGCGCGACGAACATCACGCCGACGACGCCGTGGAAGATCTCGGCCAACTCCATGTCGCCGACGTTGAGCCCGTAATAGAATGGGAACAGCAGCATGAAGCCGCTGATGATCATGGCAACGCCGCCGACGATGATCAGCCAGTAAAGTATCTTCTGCCCGGCATTGAACTTATAGGCGGGCGGAGCCGCGTGGTGCCCTTTGAGCATACCGCCGCCTGCCTTGAGCCACTGGATGTCGGCAGCCGTCGGGAAGTTCTGGCCGATCCACATCAGGAACATCAGCACGACGCCGATGGTGAAGGCGAAGCTGAGATAGTTGTGCACGTACTTCGCGTATTCCGACCAGGCGCTGAACGCCTCGGGGCCCATCCACGGCAGGATGAGCGCGCGGCCGAAGGTAATGTTGAGGCCGGTGATGCCGAGGATGACGAAGGTCGAGGCCGTGAGCCAGTGCACGAAGCGCTCGACGCCGGTGAAGCGGACAAGCTTGCGGCCCGAGCGGCCGCCTTCGATCCTCATCCTGCCGCGCCACATGTAGAAGATGGTCAGCATCGCCAGCATGCCGATGATGGCAAGGCCGCCGATCCACTTCAGCCAGACGGTGTGGAACTGGCGCCAGTCGCGGCCGGCAGGATGCTCGAGCGTGTAGGACTTTACATCGGGGATAGAGCCGCGGCCCTGGATCGTGCTGAGCCCCTTGAGCAGTTGCTGCTCCTGCACGGCGGAGGCGTTCGGGTCGACCCGCTGCGCGCTGGCCGGCGCGGCGAGCGCGAGCATTAATGCGAGCGCGAGAGCGACGGCAATGAAGCGGATCTGTACGGCAAGCTTCGCCATGGCGAACTCTCCTCAAGTCTTCTCGTTGGCGAACGACGGCGCGTCCCAAAACGCCGCCGGCACGTATCAAGTGGCGATGTTCTCGCGATAGGCGGTCTGCCAGCCCCAGGCGCCAGAGCCGTAGCCGCGCTTCGACACGCGCTCCTTGTAGATCTGGGCGATGACGTCGCTGTCGCCGGCGAGCAGCGACTTGGTCGAGCACATCTCGGCGCAAAGCGGCAGCTTGCCTTCGGCCAGCCGGTTGGCGCCGTACTTCTCGTACTCGGCCTTGGTGTTGTCGGCCTCGGGGCCGCCGGCGCAGAAGGTGCACTTATCCATCTTGCCGCGTGAGCCGAAGTTGCCGACCTTCGGATATTGCGGCGCGCCGAACGGGCAGGCGTAGAAGCAATAGCCACAGCCGATGCACAGGTCCTTGGAGTGCAGCACCACCGCGTCGGCCGTGGTGTAGAAGCAGTTCACCGGACAGACCGCCGCGCAGGGCGCGTCGGTGCAATGCATGCAGGCCATCGAGATCGAACGCTCGCCCGGCTTGCCGTCATTGATCGTGACGACGCGCCGGCGGTTGATGCCCCACGGGATCTCGTGCTCGTTCTTGCAAGCGGTAACGCAGGCGTTGCACTCGATGCAACGGTCGGCGTCGCAGAGGACTTTCATTCGCGCCATGGTCGTTGCTCCTTACGCCGCCTTGATCTGGCAAAGAGTGACTTTCGGTTCTTGCATGCCCGTAGCCGGATCGTAACCATAGGTGGTGATCGTGTTGGCGCTTTCGCCGAGCACGATCGGATCGGTGCCCTTGGGATAGTTGCCGCGCAGATCCTGGCCGCCCAACCAGCCGCCGAAATGGTAGGGCATCCATGCGACGCCCTTGCCGACGCGCTCGGTGACGAGCGCCTTCATCCGCGCCTTCGATGCGTTCTCCGCGCCGGTGACCCAGACCCAGCCGCCATCCTTGATGCCGCGTTCATTGGCATCGGCGACACTGATCTCGATGAACATGTCTTGCTGCAATTCGGCGAGCCAGCGGTTCGAGCGCGTCTCTTCGCCGCCGCCCTCGTATTCGACCAGACGGCCCGAGGAGAGGATGAGCGGGAAGTCCTTGGCGATGCCCTTGTCCACCGCCGCCTTCTGCACGCTGAAGCCGATGTTCGGCATGCGGAATTGCTTGGCGTCCGGCAGTGTCGGATATTTCGCCACGAGATCGACACGCGGCGTGTAGATCGGCTCGCGGTGCACCGGGATCGGGTCCGGCAGACCGAAGGCGTTCATGCGCGCCCTGCCGTTGCCGTAAGGCAGCGCGCCATGCTTCATCGCAACGCGCTGGATGCCGCCCGACAGATCGGTCGACCACGACACGGTGTCCGGCGCGGTCGGGCTGACCTTGTTGATCACCGCCATTTCTTCCGCCGTCAGGTCGCCGTCCCAACCGAGCTTCTTCAGCACGGCGAGTGTGAACTCCGGATAGCCGTCCTTGATTTCCGAGCCGAGCGAGAAAGAGCCGTCGGCGAGGAGGCTGACCTTGCGCGTTGTGCCGTCGGCGTTCTTCTCTTCGCGTTCGATGCCGAACCGTGGTCGGAATGTGCCGCCGCCGTCCATGACGTTGAGGCTGGTGTTGTAGAGCAGCGGCGAGCCCGGATGCTTGACCGCGGGCGAGCCCCAGCACGGCCAGGGCAGGCCGTAATAGTCGCCGCCCACTTCCGGGTCGTCCTTGGGCGCGCGCATCGTAATGAGATCGAACTTCGCCTGGTTGCGCATGTGCGCCTTCAGCCGCTCCGGCGACTGGCCGCAATAACCGGTCGACCAGCTCCCGCGGTTCATCTCTCGCAGGACATCCTCGGCGACGGGCACGTTGTTCTCGACCTTGATGTTCTTGAACATCTGGTCGGCGAAGCCGAACTTCACCGCCATCCGATAGATGAGCTCGCTGTCGTTCTTCGACTCGAAGATCGGCTTGACGATCTGCTCGCCCCATTGGATCGAGCGGTTCGATGCCACGCGTGTGCCGCTCCCTTCAAACGACGTACAGATCGGCAGCAGGTACATGTTGTCCTTGCGGCCGGCATTGACCGCGAGCGACGCCCATGTGGTCGGATGCGGATCGGCGACCACCAGCAGGTCGAGCGCCGCGAGACCTTTGAGCGACTCAGGGATACGCGTGATGCTGTTGCTGGCATGTCCCTGCACGAACATGCACTTCACAGTGTCCTTCTGCGCCACCTGATCCTTCGGCAGTATCGTGGCATCGAACCAGCGCGTGAGGGGAATGCCCGGCGTCTCCATGATCGTCTTCGACTCGAAGCGCGACTGCAGATAATTGTAGTCGACCTCCCAGACGCGAGACCAATGCCGCCACGCGCCCTCGACCAGGCCGTAGTAGAAGGGCAGCGTCACGATATCGAGGCCGACGTCGGTGGCACCCTGCACGTTGTCATGGCCGCGGAAGATGTTCGCGCCGGTGCCGGGCTTGCCGACATTGCCGGTGAGCAGCAAGAGGATGCAGCTCGCGCGGACGTTGGCGGTGCCGACCGTGTGCTGGGTCTGGCCCATGCACCAGATCAGTGTCGAGGGCTTTTCCGTCGCGAATATCTGCGCGACGCGCTTGAGTTGCTCGCCGGGAACACCAGAGACGCGTTCCACCTCGTCCGGCGGCCACTTCTCGACTTCCTTCTTCAGGTCTTCGAAGCCGTACACGCGTTGCCGGATGAATTCCTTGTCTTCCCAACCGTTCTTGAGAATGTGCCACATCATCCCGTAGAGCACCGGGATGTCGGTGCCGGGACGCAGGCGCACATATTCGGTGGCGTGCGCGGCGGTGCGCGTCATGCGCGGATCGATGACGATGAAGTTGGCCTTCTTCAGCTCGGCGCCTTCGAGCAGATGCTGCAAGGACACCGGATGCGCCTCGGCCGGATTGCCGCCCATGATCATCTGGGTCTTGGCGTTGCGGATGTCGTTGAAGCTATTCGTCATCGCGCCGTAACCCCAGGTATTGGCGACGCCGGTGACGGTGGTGGAGTGGCAGATGCGGGCCTGGTGATCCGTGTTGTTGGTGCCCCAGAAGGCGCCAAGCTTACGGAACATGTAGGACGCTTCGTTGGTCATTTTGGCCGAGCCGAGCCAATAGACCGAATCGGGGCCCGACTTCTGGCGGATGTCGAGGATCTTGTCGCCGATCTCGTTGATGGCTTGCTCCCAGGTGACCCGGGTCCACTGGCCGTCGACGAGCTTCATCGGATATTTCAGCCGCCGCTCGCCCGAAACGAGCTCGCGCACCGCCGCGCCCTTGGCGCAATGCGAGCCGCGGTTGATCGGCGAATCCCAGCTCGGCTCCTGGCCGATCCAGACGCCGTTCGACACTTCCGCCGTGACGGTGCAGCCGACGGAGCAGTGCGTGCACATGCTTTTGCGGATGGTGACCTGCGCGCCCGGCGCGGGCGGCGGACCGGCTTCAGCCTTGCGCACGCTCGTCAGCTGCAAGGAGCCGACGGCCGCAAGCGCGCCGGCGGCGAGGCCGGAGCGGCGCAGGAAGGAGCGGCGGTCGAGCCCGCCGGAGGATTGGTCGGCAAAGGCCGCGGCGAGCGTACCGCGACGTGCCTGACGTTCTGCTTTGCGGATCAGCACGGTCCCCTCCCTCAGCGCGGATAGCTGTTGACGCGGTAAAAATTCTTCACGTCGGGCGAACTCGCCTGATAGCGCACCTTGCGCTTTTCAGTGTTGGTCTCGGTGTCGGCCTTGGCCTCTTCGACCAGCGGCCCGGCCGCTGTGGCGGCAAGACCGGCGCCGGCGCCCATCGCGCGCAGGAAGTCGCGACGGCCCAGTTTCATCTTGTCCTGTTGCTTCATCGCCGTAGCCTCCTCGAGCTTTCGTTTAACGTCCTTCGCTTGGGCTCACGCCGACAGGTCGAAGGCTTCCGATTCGATGTCCATGAACACGCGACCAACAGCGCCGACCGCACGATAGAAATCAGCCGCTTCGGCGTTCTCCAGATCGGCGAAGAAGCGGCCGACCCAGGACGCCATGTGCTTCTGGAAGATCATGCGGTCCGATTGCGGCGGCGCCGGCAAATGACCACCGGCGAGCCCGGCCATGATCTCGCAGAGAATGCCAACGTGATCTTCCGGCTCATGCACGGTATCGACTCGGGCAATGCCGAGCGTTGTGAGATCCTCGCGCAGGCGCGCCAGAGGCCGCTCGTGCAGGAAGCCGGTGAGATAGTAGGAGCCGTAAGGCATCAGCTCGCCGCGGCCGACGCCGATGAAGAGATCGAAGAACTCGCGCTGGATGCGCTCCGGCCGGGTACGTTCAGCCGCGGTGGCGAGCGCGAGATGGGCCATGCCCAGCGGGGAAGCGTCGCCCCGCAACGTCGACAGGCGCGACAAGAGTTTCGCATCCGGCGCACGCATCAGCAGCGTGGCGATCAGCGTGTATTCCTGCGCGCGCGCGGCGTCGATCTCGTCAATGTCGACCGTCATGTCGCCGCCGTAAAGGTCTGGACGCAAAGTGGCGCGATCAACGCCGGTGACGGCTTCGACGGCGATCACA
>DATDMA010000167.1:0-2436 GCA_036519015.1 Pseudolabrys sp.
ACCTCTGACGTGGTCAAGGAAGGCGACAAGGTGAAGGTGAAGCTGCTTGGCATGGACGAGCGCGGCAAGGTGCGCCTGTCGATGAAGGCGGTCGATCAGACCACCGGCGAAGACCTGGAAAAGAAGGGCGACGGCGGCGAGCAGCAAGCTGCGGCCGGCGGCGCGGAGTAAGGCGCTCGTGTCCCGGGCGCAGCGCACCGCGTAGTGGTGCGCTGCAGACCCGGGGACCCACCTTTCTTTCATTTACAAACCGGGGTCCCGGATCAGCAGTGCATCGCTAAAGCGCTGCACCGCGTCCGGGACACGAGTCAGACAAAAGGGCGGCCCATGTGGCCGCCCTTTTTATTTGGCCCTGTGCAGCGCGGGTCGTCGAGGCTGCGGCGCGATGAGCGCCTCCTTCACCACCGTGGCCAGTTCCTCGAAATCCCGGCGGCGCGGTGACGTGCGGCGAAACGCAAGGCCGATACTGCGCGCGGGTTCCGGTTCGGCGAAGCGCAGGAGCTTCACGCGGCCGTCGCGCGCCTCGGCATCGATGGCGACTTCCGGCAGCAGCGTCACGCCGTAGCCGTTCGCCACCATCTGCATCACAGTGGCGAGCGATGTCGCTCCTAGTCCGGCCGGCGCGTCGCGCCGCTTGGTGGCGCAGAACGCCAAGGCCTGATCGCGCAGGCAATGGCCCTCTTCCAGCAAGATCAATCGGTGTTGATCGACATCTTCCAGCGCAACGGGGCCACGCGCATTGACCGGTTCGGCCACCGGAACCGCCAACAAGAACCGATCATCGAACAGTTTCAGCGTCTCGACGTCGGCGCCTTCCGCCGGCAGCGCCAGCATCACGCAATCGAGCTCGCCCCCCGCAAGCTCGTCGAGCATCAGGCGCGTCTGCGTCTCGCGCAACTCCAACCGCAAATCCGGATAGTCACGTTGCAATCGCGGCAATACCTGCGGCAGCACGTAAGGCGCCAACGTCGGAATGATGCCGAGCTTGAGCGTCCCGCTGAGCACGTCTCGGTGACGCGCGAAGTCCACCAAGTCGCGCGCCGCGGTCAAGATGCGCTCCGCGCGCTCCGCCACTTCGATGCCGGTCTCGGTAAGCGCGATATCGTTCGGCCGGCGTTCGACGAGCTCCGCGCCGATCTCGCGTTCGAGCTCGCGGATCTGCATCGACAGAGCCGGTTGCGTCACGGCGCAATCTTCCGCGGCGCGGCCGAAGTGCCGATGGCGCGCGAGCGAGGTGAGGTAACGCAACTGCCGCAATGTAATCACACCGATAAGATATCCTTATCGGCATGCCCAGACAATACAATTAGACCAGATCAACTCCAATCCGTAAAAGCGCATGAGCGCGCGGACACACTCCCGCAGGAGGCGGGACACCGGGAAGACGATTACAGATTACGTACCATTGGAGGGAAACTATGGACGCAAAGACTGACGACAAGAGCGCGGGCAAATGCCCGTTCACGGGCGGCACCCGCGGACACAGCAACCGCGACTGGTGGCCGGAGCACCTCAATATCGGCGTGCTCCACACGAACGCGCCCGCCGCCGATCCGATGGGCAAAGCCTTCGACTATGCCAAGGAGTTCAAGAGCCTCGACCTGAACGCCGTGATCAAGGACCTGCATGCCTTGATGACGGACTCGCAGGAGTGGTGGCCGGCTGACTTCGGTCACTACGGTGGCTTGTTTATCCGCATGGCCTGGCACAGCGCGGGCACCTACCGCACCACCGACGGCCGCGGCGGCGCCGGAGCCGGCCAGCAGCGTTTTGCGCCGCTGAATAGCTGGCCGGACAACGTGAACCTCGACAAGGCGCGTCGGCTGCTGTGGCCGATCAAGCAGAAGTACGGCCGGAAAATCTCCTGGGCCGACCTCTACATTCTCACCGGCAACGTTGCCCTCGAGTCGATGGGCTTCAAGACGTTCGGTTTCGCCGGCGGCCGCGCGGATACTTGGGAGCCTGAAGAGCTCTTCTGGGGTCCGGAGGGCACTTGGCTCGGCGACGAACGCTACAGTGGCGAACGCGAGCTTAGCGAGCCGCTCGGCGCGGTGCAGATGGGTCTGATCTACGTCAATCCGGAAGGGCCGAATGGCAATCCGGACCCGGTCGCGGCGGCCAAAGACATCCGCGAAACGTTCTTCCGCATGGCGATGAACGACGAGGAGACCGTCGCGCTGATCGCCGGCGGCCATAGCTTCGGCAAAACCCATGGTGCCGGCGATCCGTCATCGGTCGGTCCAGAGCCGGAAGGCAGCGCCATCGAGAATCAGGGGCTCGGCTGGAAAAGCAGTCATGGCACGGGCTTCGGCGCCGACACGATCGGCGGCGGCCCGGAAGTCACCTGGACGCAGACGCCGACCAAGTGGAGCAACCTCTTTTTCAAGAACCTGTTCGAAAACGAATGGGAGCTGACGAAGAGCCCGGCCGGTGTGA
>DATDMA010000168.1:0-2303 GCA_036519015.1 Pseudolabrys sp.
GACCAGCGCGAATACCACCATCGGCGCCACCAGCACGACGACGAAATATTTCGCCCACAGCAAGATGCCGACCGCGAGACCCAGCAGCACCCAGTGGGCGATCCGCCGCCCCCGCAATCCGCGATGCAGCGCGTAGCCGGCCAGCGCCCAGAACGGAAGCTGGATGACATCGTGATTGAACTTGGCCGAGGTGTAATTGAGGTAGTGCAGCCCATCGACGATGAGCAGGGCCACCAGCGCGCCGAGCGTGCCGGTGAGCGGCCGGACGGCGACGAAGACCATCGCAAAGGCCGCGACCACCGAAATCTGCGCCAGCAGGTAATAAGCGAAATCATGACCGATGGTCAGGTTTGCGACCTCCACCAGCCACCAAGGCAGCGGCGGCAGCTTATCGTAGCCCAGCTGCCATTCCCGCCCGTACATCAGCGCCTCGATCAGGTCGAGCGGCAGGTTGGGGTAGAGGATGGTCGGCAGCAGGGTCCAGACGGCGGCATGCAGGGCCAGAAAGGCGGCGAAGGCGCGTCCGGGCGTCTCGGCGATCCAGCCGATGAGGGGGCTGCGGCGGGGTTTCGGTTCCAAGTCTCTCACGTTCCTGCGAATAAGGACCGGGCGCTCCTTACCATATTCGGACTTCCCGGTTGCACCGGCTCTCGGTGTCGGGAACATTGGTTGCTGGCGGGGCGAATCACTGGGGGCTTGTGAAATCGCGTCCGCCCGGCCAACGCCGTTCAGGGTATAACCGGATGCGTCGTCTCAGCGCCATCTTCGTGGCCATCTGCATGGCCATCATCGCCGGCTCGCTCGGCGCGGCGCTCTTTCTTGGCCTCAAGGTGGATGCGCGCAGCGCGGCCATCGCGGCTGTGGCCGCGTTCACGGCCATGGCGCTCTACAACACCACGAGCAACCGGCTGCGCGACCGCAGCGATCTCGGCGACCAGATCGGCGACCTCTCGCGCGGCACCGCCGACCTCGCCCGCCAGGTGGCGGAAATCTCGCGCCGGCTCAATTCCGTGGAAACCAACGTCAATGCCACCGTGAACCGGGCGCGCGGCGCGGTCGATCCGCTCGCGGCCGAGATCGGCGAGCTCGGGTCGCTGGTGCGGCAGATCGCCGATACGGTGGCGGTCCATGAGATGGCCCTGCAGGGCCACACGCCCATGCCCGCGCCGCAAGCTCCGGCGCTTGCCCCTTCGGCCGTGCCGGCTTCCGCGCCCCAAGCACCCTTGGCCTTGAGCGAGAGCGATGCCGTGAGCGGCCCGCGCCGTTTGCAGGGCCTCTCCCGCGACGGCATCGCCGAGATGGTCGCCAAGGCGGTCGATGCCAGCCGCATCGACATGTATCTGCAGCCGATCGTCACGCTGCCGCAGCGCAAGGTGCGTTACTATGAGGCCGTGTCGCGGCTGCGCACCGAGGAGGGCGACATCGTTCCGGCCGCCGACTTCATCGAGGTCGCCGAGCGCGCCGGGCTGATGTCCAAGATCGACAATCTGCTCGTGTTCCGCTGCGTGCAGGTGACGCGCCGGCTGCAGCTCAAGAGCCGCGATGTCGGCCTGTTCTGCAACATCAGCGCGACGACGTTGACCGATGCGCTCCAGTTCAAGCAGTTCCTGGACTTCCTGGACGCCAACCGCGCGCTGTCCTCGGCGCTGATGCTCGAGTTCACGCAAGACGCCTATCGCAATTTCGGCCCGATCGAGCAGGAGAGCCTCTCGGCGCTGTCCGAGCGCGGCTTCCGCTTCTCCATGGATCACGTCACCGACTTGCGCATGGAGCCGAAGGATCTGGCCGACCGTTCGTTCCGCTATTTGAAGGTGCCGGCGAAGCTGTTGCTCAACAAGGCGACCAGCGCGCAGAGCGACATCCACGCGGAAGACCTCGCGGACCTGCTGGCGCGCTCCGGCATCGATCTCATCGCCGAGCGCATCGAGAGCGAGAGCATGGTGGTCGATCTGCTCGACTACGACGTGCGCTTCGGCCAGGGCTTCCTGTTCTCGCCGCCGCGCCCGGTACGGGCGGAGGCGCTGCAAGGCTCCGGGGCCCTGGCAGGCCGCAGTGAGGGCGACGGCGACCTGGCCGCTGCCCGGGCCGTGAACGCCTGACTTTCCAGTTTCAAAGACTAATGCCATACGATCCGGTCATTCCGGGACGGCGCGTAGCGCCGGACCCGGAATCCAGATGCAAGCACGGCGCCCGGTTCTGGATTCCGGGTTCGCGTGCTGCGCCCGCGCCCCGGAATGACACCAGTCAATGAGTTCAGCATTGCCTCCCCTGATCCCGCATTTCTCCACGATCGCGCCCGACTA
>DATDMA010000169.1:0-5720 GCA_036519015.1 Pseudolabrys sp.
CCGCGGTCAAGCAGAGCCCAGCCCGCGCCAGCCCCGCTTCTGCCGATCCGGTGCGGCAGTTGCTCGCCGAGGCGGCGCAGGCCGAGCGCGCGGGCAAAAGTGATGCCGCCGTCCGCGCCTATAGGCGGGTGCTGCTGCTCAAGCCGGACGACGCCCAGGTCCACAACAATCTCGCCTGTGTCCTCCAGGCGCAGGGCAAGGCGAACGAGGCCTCGCACCATTTCGCCCGCTCGCTGGCGCTCATGCCGCAGCTCTTCGAGCAATATGGCGGGCTCTGCGCCGTGCTCGTGTCGCTGCTGCCTCCGTTGGCTGAGGCCATACGCAAGGCGGCCGAGGCCTGGCCCAAGCGCCTGAGCATCGATGCGCTCTTCGGCGCGGGCGGGCTCGACACCATCGCAAGCGATCCGCTGCTGCTCTGCCTGCTGCAAGCGACACCCGTGCGCGACGTCGCCTTCGAGCGACTTCTGACGTCGCTTCGCGCGGCGCTGCTCGCCGATGCGCTTGCCGGCAAGGACGTTGACGAGCCCACCCTCGTCTTCGCCTGCGCGCTGGCGAGGCAGTGTTTCATCAATGAATACGTCTTCGCCACCACGGCGGACGAAGACGCGCAGGCAGCCCGCCTCATCACATCGCTCGGCACCGGCGCGGGCATGGCGCCCTTCGCGCTCGCGGCATCGGCGATGTACATGCCGCTTTCCGCGCTGCCTTCCGCCGAATCTTTGCTCGATCGCGCATGGTCGCAGACGATCGACGATCTGCTGACGCAGCAAATCCGAGACCGCATGCAGGAACGCGAGTTTCGTGCGACCATGCCGCGCCTGACGCCGATCGAAGACGCGGTGTCGCAGCGCGTGCGCCAGCAATACGAAGAGAACCCCTATCCGCGCTGGGTGCATGTGGCGGGTCAGGTCGAGCCCGCGCCCATCGACAGTTACATCCGCGGCCTTTTTCCGACCACGCCCTTTACGCCCATCGGCAAGACCGAAGCGCTCGACATCCTCGTAGCCGGCTGCGGCACCGGCTGGCAGGCCACAGGCGTTGCGCAGAGATTCGAAGGCGCGCAGGTGCTCGCCGTCGATCTGAGCCTCGCAAGCCTCGCTTATGGCAAGCGCAGTACGCCCGCGGAGCTCGCTTCCCGCATCGAATATGCCCAGGCGGACATCCTCAAGCTCGGCGCGCTTGGCAAAAGCTTCGACGTGATCGATGCCAGCGGCGTCCTGCACCACATGGCCGATCCGCTGCACGGTTGGCGCACGCTCATCGGCCTGCTGCGCCCCGGCGGCCTGATGCATCTCGGCCTCTATAGCGAGACCGGTCGCCAGGACGTGGTCGCCGCGCGCGCGTTCATCGCCGAGCGCGGCTATGGCGCGACGCCGGCGGAGATCCGCCGCTGCCGCCAGGACCTGCTGGAGACGCCGCTGCGCAGCCTCACGCGCTTCACCGACTTCTTCAACACCAGCGAGTGCCGCGACCTACTGTTCCACGTCCAGGAAGGCCGGGTGACCGTCCCGGCGATCAAGACTTTCCTTGCCGCGAACGGGCTACGCTTCCTCGGCTTCGAATTCGATGCCGCGTCGCAGCAGAAATTCCGGGCCCTGTTCTCAGGCTCCGGCTGGTCGCCCACCGATCTCGACCGCTGGCACGCGCTGGAGACGGCGCAGCCCGACCTGTTCTCGGCCATGTATCACTTCTGGGTGCAGAAGGGCTGAACACAAACACCACACGGAAATATCACCGCTACGCCCGAACTAGAGAGACCGCAGAGGGGTTCACAGTCCGAAGCGATCTATCGAGGAGAGCGGACATGCGGTCGATCACTTTCGTCCTGCCGGCGCTGGCCGTACTGGCTGTATTTACGCCCTCGGCCGGCCATGCCGACCCCTATAAGTGGTGCGCCCAATATGGCGGCCTCAGCGGCGGCGGCCGCAATTGCGGCTTCGTCACCTGGGAGCAATGCATGGCCACGGTGAGCGGTATCGGCGGCTTCTGCGAGATCAACCAGTTCTATACTGGCCCAGAACAACCCCCGCCCCGGCGTAAGCGCCATCCCGCGACTGAGGGCTAGCGCGCCACTGCCAAGCCTTCACATTGACTGCCCAGCTTGGCCGTGTAATTGCGCGGCCGTGCAACAGAAGTCCTTCAATCTCGGCCAGACGATGAACGAGGCGGTCACCCTGCATCGGCAGGGGAAACTGCGCGAGGCCGAGAAGCTTTACGCGCGCGTGCTCAAGGCCGCCCCCGACAATTTCGACGCGCTGCATCTGCTGGGCCTCATCAAGGCGCAGGCGGGCCAGATGGGCGAAGCCTATCGGCTGATGTCGGCGGCGCTGAAAATCACCCCTCAGTCGCCCGACGCCTGGGGCAACTTCGCCAACGTGCTGCACGCGCTCAAGCGCGACGGCGAGGCGCTCGACGCCATCGACAAGGCGCTCGCTTTGCGCCCGGGTGACGAGAGTGCGTTGCAGCAGCGCGGCAACGCCCTTTACGCGCTCGGCCGCGCGGACGAAGCGCTGGCCTGTTTCGAAGCCGTGCTGGCGCGCAATCCCTCACACGGCGAGGCGCGGCTCAACCGCGGCACCGTGCTGGCTACGCTCGGCCGCCCCGGCGACGCACTCGCCGATTTTGACTTGGTGCTGCGCCAGGCGCCGGTCCATCCCGAGGCGCTCTACAATCGCGGCAATGCCCTCAACGAACTCGGCCGGCATGCCGAGGCCATCACGGCCTACGATCGCGCGCTCGCGCGCTCGCCACAGCACCTGAAGGCCTTGAACAACCGCGGCCGCGCGCTCCAGGCGCTCAACAAACACGCCGATGCGGCCGTCTGTTTCGAGAAGGTCATCGCCATCGACAAGACTTACGCCGACGGGCATTCAAATCTCGCGCATGCGCTGCTCACCATCGGCGATCTGCGCCGCGGCTTTGCAGAGTACGAGTGGCGCTGGAAGCGCACCGGCATGGACGGCGCGCGGCGCAGCTTCGGCCGCCCACTCTGGCTCGGCGAATATCCGCTCGGCGCGCGCACCATCCTGCTGCATGCCGAGCAAGGGCTCGGCGACACCATCCAGTTCGCGCGCTATGTGCCGCTGCTGGCGCGCGCCGGCGCAAAGGTGGTGCTGGAGGTGCAGCCGGAGCTCAAGGCGCTCCTCGCCCCGCTCGAGGGCGTTACGTCATGCCTTGCGCGCGGTGAGCCCCTGCCCGCCTTCGACGTGCATTGCCCGCTCGGCAGCCTGCCTTTGGCGATGAAGACCGATGCGGCGAACGTCCCCGCCGCCATCCCTTATCTGCGCGCCGACGAGACTTCTCTCGCCAAATGGCGGCCGCGGATCGAGGCCTTACCGGGCAAACGCGTCGCGCTCGCCTGGGCGGGTCACGCCCGCCATGCCAACGACCGCAACCGTTCGATGGATTTGGAGATGCTGGCGCCGCTCTTCGCGATCGAGGGCGTGTCCTTCATCAGTATCCAGCGCGACCTGCGCGAGACCGATGCGGCCACGCTGTCGCGCTATCCCAACATCACCCCTGTCGGTGCGGATCTCGCCGACATGGCCGACACGGCCGCCGTGACGACCCTCGCCGACCTCACGCTCGCGGTCGACACATCGGTAGTGCATCTCGCTGCCAGCATGGGCCGCGCGGTCTGGGTCATGCTGCCATTCTCACCGGACTGGCGCTGGACGCTCGATGGCGCGCACAGCCCCTGGTACCCGCAAGCACGGCTCTTCCGTCAACCCGCGCTCGGCGATTGGCAGAGCGTCGTCGCCCAAGCCGGCGACGCGCTGAAGAGCTTTATGCGCTAGGCGGCGACAAGAACCGGAGCAAGAACCGGAGCAAGCACCGCAACTGGTACAGGCGCCTGCGGATGCATCTTGAGCCAGTCGCGCGCCGCGCGTTGCGCGCAGCCGATCTCGCTGTCGCTCATCAGCTCGGCGATCTCGCGGCGCAGCCGGGTGGCGTCGCGATGGCCGCGCATGCCCGCGATGTTGAACCACTTGTGCGCCTGCACGAGATCGACGCCGACACCGGCGCCGACGGAATAGACCATGCCGAGGTCGAAGCAGTCGTCCGCTCCGGCCGGTTCATCGGTGTTCACCGCCACGAGTTCGAAATCAGCCATTTGAGGCCTCCCGTTTTTGTCGCGAACGTCCGGCCCCCGCCGTTTCGATCGCATGTCCCTGTCGTCGGGCGAACAGATGTCCGCCGGACAAGCGCGATCATCAGCAGAAAATTTGAATGACAGTTTAAGTGTTGCGATGAATCGAAAGTGAACAGGCGCGGAGTTCCGCCGCGCGGCGGCATCGAAAACACCTGCAAAACCGAGATAAAATCGCACTTTCTGCGATTTGGTGACGAAGCGCTAACCCAACGCGTTCAGGCCGCGCTAACGACGCTTCCGAATGCGGTTCAGCCGAGTTCCGGTTCCATCGCGCATGACAGCGGCGTCCCCGCAATTTTGCGCAAACACAATCGTGACAAATTCTCGCCAAGAACAGTCCGGAAACATTGCAGCGAAGAGAAAGGGGGGATTCGCAAAATAGGAGCTGTCGTGAGTTCTATCTTTTTGCTGATCCTGGGCTTCCTATTGGGTGCCGGGTGCGGATACTGCATCAGAGAGATCATGTCGCGGCATCGCCGCGACCTCGCCAGACGCGGCGCGATCCGGCGCAAGTATCCCATCTAGCGGCGGCGTTGCGGGCAGCAACGACCCGCATTCAAATGTTCTCCCCCCTCATGATCGATGGATGCGGCCAATAAAAAACGGCCGCGCTTACGCACGACCGTTCGTTGTGTCGAACTTGATGAAGCGCGGCGCGTCAGCCCGCCCGCGCGCGTTGCCCGAACAGCACCGCCTGCACATTCGGGTCCTTCATGTCGATGCCCTCGCGCAGCTCGAGCCCGAGCGTGATGCCATGCTTCACCGCTGGCCGCGCCTTCACGGTCTCGAGCCAGCGCTTGAGATGCGGGAAGTCGTTGATGTCCTGGCCCTGCCGCTCCCAGCCATTGGCCCAGCCGACACAGGCCATGTCGGCGATCGAATATTTGCCGGCGAGGAATTCGCGGTCGGCGAGCCGCTTGTTCATCACGCCATAGAGCCGGTTCACTTCATTGACGTAGCGATTGATCGCGTAAGTGAGCGTCTCGACCGCATAGTTCTTGAAGTGGTGCACCTGCCCCGCCATCGGACCGAGACCGGCCACCTGCCAGAACAGCCACTGGTCGACCTCGACGCGGCCGCGTTCGTCGCTCGGATAGAATTTACCAGTCTTGCGGCCGAGATACTGCAGGATCGCCCCGGACTCGAAGATCGAGATTGGCTTGCCGCCCGGACCGTCCGGATCGACGATCGCCGGCATGCGGTTGTTGGGAGAGATGGCGAGGAAGTCCGGCTCGAACTGCTCGCCCTTGGAGATGTTCACCGGCACGAGATTGTACGGTAGGCCGCACTCTTCCAGCATAATGGAGATCTTGTAGCCGTTCGGCGTCGGCCAGTAGTGGAGGTCGATCGGCTTGGCCGGCTTGACCCTCTTCGTCACGGTCCTGGATGCCGCTTTGACCGAACGCTCAACAGTACGTTTGGCCGAACGTTTGGCCGCACTCTTTACACTCTTGCTTGCGCCTTTAGCCGCCCCGCCCTTCGCCCGCTTTTTCGATTTGACCGCCCGCTTCGCCTTGCCCCGCGCCATGTGATCTCCAATTCCAGTCGGATTCGCCCCTCAAGCCGC
>DATDMA010000170.1:0-15126 GCA_036519015.1 Pseudolabrys sp.
CCCATGCGCGCGAGCGAACGCCCCTTCTGCTGCATCAGGACGGAGAGGGCCTGCAACAGGCCGTCCCTGGAGTCGGGCGTCGTCGTCTTCACCTCGCCGAAGTCGGCCAGGCGATTGCGCTTTGTACGGTCGCGCCGGCGCGTCGAGGCCGAGCGCTTGGCGGCGTAGAACGCATCCCAGCTCTCGCGTAGAGGCGTCGCATAAGCGCCACTCGGATGCGGCGTGACGCCGACCGACAGCATTGGATTGGGTTGCCCGCCGACCGTGTCGGCCATCTTCTCGAGACGAACAAGATCGAAGCGCCAACGCGGGTCGCGCTGCAGTTGCGCGGCGATGGTGCGCCACACCTGCTTGAATTCCGCCGGCTTGATCTCGCTCGCGAAACGGGCCGCGAGAAGTGGCGCATTGTAGTCGCAGAGATCGGTGCCGAAAAACGTCAGCTCGCGCGCAAACCGCGAGGGGCCGACGGACAACGGCAGGATAAACAGCACCTCGCCGTCTCTATGCCGCCCGACGACAATCGCCGGCGTCACGCCCTGGCGGACGCCGACGCAGCGGTGCCAGGTCGACAGCCAATCAAAGGCCTGGAACGCCGTGCAATCGGCGTTCTGCTCGAAAGCCCGCCATTCGGCCTCGACCGCCGCAAGCGTGTCGACGATCGACAGCGAGACACCGGCAGACTCGGCGTGCAAGATCGGAGCGCGCGCGCCCGTCACGGCGTCGTCCGCGTAACCATCCTCAAAGGTAGTGAACCGGACCGGAAGAGCCGCGGGCATTGATTGTATCTCGTTTTCGGCGTTCGTCAGCGCAACACTAGCGATCAGGTTGCAACAAGCGGTAAAAGCGCCGCTGACGTTCACTGAAATGATCGAAATCGCGTTCAAGTTCTCTTAATTGGGTTGCGGAAAACGGCCGCATCGCGGCCGTTTTCGCCAAAACTTATGCTTAATGAAATGCAACCGCCGGCTATCGGATCGGGGCGTCGTGCCGAGCGAGCTCTGGGGCTAGTGCCCGGCGTCGGCCGTCGCGGGAATGCCCTTGGGGCCGCCCGGTTTCGCCCCGCCCTGCTGCCGCATCTGCCGCAGCTTGCCGACGCCATAGTGCGCCAGGAACTTGGCCCAGCGAAGCGCGGTCGCCGACAATCCCCGATCGATCGAGAACGACTTCAGGCTGTAGGCCTTGGCGATGGCGAAGTCGTCGCAGGCCTTCTTCACCGGGTCGTCGTAAAAGGCCGCGATTTTGTCCACACCGAGCCCCGGCGTCGCCAGCCAGCGCGGGATGTACACGTTACAAAGCCGCTCGACATCGGTGAGCACCTTGCGGGCGCCGGTTCCGGCCGCGGGGCACGAGGTCGAGAAGGCATCGCCGACCAGGACGACACCGGGCTGCATGTGGCCTTTGATCGCATAAAGATCGATGGGGCGGATCTTGATGAAGCCCTCGACGTCGAACTCGCCGGTGAGCTTGCGCAGGCCCGGCATCAGCGCGAACAGCGTCTCCTGCGGCGCCGCGCGAAGCTGCGACAGCCACGGATCCTGCATGTCGCGATAGACGAACAGATTGGCGCGCATGACACCACCGATCGGGAACAGCGTCAGCAGCGCCGTCTTGTCGCTCGGATGCTCGGCGTAATAGGTCAGCGCCGGGAAGTCGAAGGTGCGGCGGCCGGCCGGCTTGATATCGAAGCCAATGCTGATGGAATGGCACTCACTCAGCATCTCGCGCGTGAGGCCGAGCGCTTTCTGCAGGCCGATATTGAGCCCGTTGGCGACCACGATCAGGCGCGCGGAAATAGTTTCGCCATTCGACAGCGTCACCTGCTGCCGGTCATCGCCGGTTGCGAGCGCAGTCGCCTTGGCGTGCATGAAAGGGACATTCGGCGGCACCTCGGCGCGGATCGTGTTGACCAGCGGCGCGTAGAGGATGCCCTCTTGATCGCCCGGCCGCTTGTCCACCAGCATGCCGAAGCGGGCAACCCATGACTGGCGGTCCGGCGTCGTGGCGCGCAGCACCGCGTCGGCAAGGCCGGTCTTCTTGAGAATGGTGACCTGGTCGCCGTCGAGCTTCTCGCAGCGGAAATCTTCCGGATAGACCGTGTGCGGATCGATCAGCACGGCATCGATGCCGGCGCGCCCGAGCATCGCCGCGGCGAGAGAACCCGCGAGGCCGCCTCCGACAATGGCTACATCCGTGCTTTGCATGATCGAATCCAAGTCGCTGTGACAAGCCGTCACGCTAGTTCGACTTCAAACGCCCCACCAATGAATTCCTGCCTTTTGCTTAATTGCCGCGGCTAATTTTAATGGTTAAGGAGCGAGCTTTGACGCTGTTCGCGCCGATTGCCGGCGACGCCATTTTTCCTTCGCCGATAGATAGTGTGTCTTGGCCATGCCGCGCAGTGCGAGGGCCGCATGATGCATTTGGCTTGCGACGGCGAAAGCAACCGACCCGCCGCGCCGCGCATCGATCCACAGGCTTACGATCTGCTGGCGTTCGCTCCACGCCGCCATGAAACCTTTGTCGTCGTAGGAGCACGAGTCCACGAAGGCGATGCTGTCGTCGGCGAGGAAGGCGGCCGTGTAGTCCTCCAGCAGTAGCATCCCGGGCGATGCATCCTGGAAGGCTTCGTCGTAGGCCGTCTTCCAGGTGAAGGCAGCCGCGCCGGCGCGCAAGACGATCTGCATGCTGACCGGACGGGCGTCGAGGAAGAGCGCGTGAATGGAGGCGGCGCCTTCCGTGGCCAGAGCGGCAATCATCGACCGCGCAAAAGCTGCATCAGTGGCATTGGCGAGCAACGCCGTGCCCTGCCGACCTTTCCAGCCGGAGGCTTCGAGTTGCAGGAACGCCTCGAACGCATCGCGCACCGCGTCCAGCTCCGCCACGATCCTGAATTCGAGATTGCCACGTTCGGCGAGCCGGCGGCGATGCTGGCGCAGCTTCTTGCGGCTGCCGCTCGACAACGCGTTGGTCAGGTACTGCTTGCCGTCCAACTCCGAGGCAAGCCGTGGGCGGACCGCTTGCGCCATGATCCGGGACGGGCTGCCGCGTGCGGCGAGCACGCGCGTGAGCGCGTCCATCGTGCCGTCCGCGCCGATGGGATCGAGCGCGATGATCTTCGGCAGGCGCGTGTCGTCCGCGATATGGTCGAGCATCGCATGAAGTGTCTCGTCGAGCCGGTCGCGATCGATAACCGGCGTCGCCAGGTAGGCGTGCTGCATCGGCGGCGCCGTGAGCACGGGAATGAACGCGCCCTGCGGCCGGCGAACGGTGAAGGCCCATATGCCGACGAGGCGGCGGCCTTCGCTCTCATCCCACGCGAGCAACGCATGGCATCGCTGGTCCGGATAGGCTTCGCCAGCAACCCGGATCAATGCCGGGTTCATGAAGACATTGGGGCTCTCGGCGCGGCGGATCAGATCGTCCCACTCGGATTGGATGTCCGCAAGCCGCGCCGCGCTCGCAACTTCGACCGTCATCGTTGATGCACGCCGCGACGCAGACGTCTGCACGCGCGCAGGCGGCTCGGCCCGCTGCCTTTGCAGCTGCGGCGCCACAAACGCGTTCGCTCCGGCCAATGGTAGATGCTGTTGCAACGCGCCTCCCCGGCCTTGATCCGGCCCGGTGTTTGTCCCGCCGCGATCTATGACAGAAATGATTTCACAAGCCGTTACGGGAACTCGCCTGGCGCGGGCACAGATTCAGAAATCGTTTACCATCACGCCCGCGGCGCCCAGATGAACATGTGCAGGCCGAGCCGGCGCTTGGCGATAACGAACAGCAACAGCGATTCCGTCACGAAGGCGGCCGCGGTCGCGCAGGCGGCCCCTGCTCCGCCGTAGCTCGGCGCCAGCACGAAGCAACCGATGATGTTGACTATGAAGGCGGCCGCATAAGCGAGGGCGCAGATGCGCTGCTGGCCGAGCATGTTCAGGAGCCGCTCCGCCGGGCCGATCGCCGCGCGCGCGAGCTGGCCGACGGTCAGGATCGCCAACACCGAATAGCCTTCGGTGAAGCTCGATCCGAACAGCGACAGCAGCGGCCGGCCGACGACGAGCACCAGCAGGCACACCACCAGCGACGGCCAGAATACCCAGTTCACAGTATTAGCGGCGAAGGCCGCCAGGCCGCGGCGATCACCTGCCACATGAAAGGCCGTGAAGCGATGCGCCGCTGCCGCCGACACCGCGAAGTGGATGATGCTCATGAGCGCCAGCGTCTTCGCCGCCGCATAGTAATAGGCGACCTCCTCGGCCGGCCGGAACTGCTTGAGCACAAGAATGTCGGTGGACGTCAGCAGCGTATACATCCCCCAGACGAGGATGATCGGCAGCGACGTGCCGAGCCAGGTCCGCACGTCATAAGTCTTCGTGCCGGCCGGCACGACACGGCGCAGGCCGCGCTGGACTTGGATGAGCTGGATCATGGCGCTCGCCACGGATGAGGCGGCCAGCACGCCCATCACCACCGTGGCGTCGAGTTCAACACCCGCGGCGCGCAGCGCCCCGGCGCCGGCGATGATCAGCAGCGGGCGGAGGATATATTGGGGCAGCAGTGCAACGCCGGTCCAATTATACGAGCGCGCGAGGCCATCGAGCATGAAGGTCAAGGCGTAGAACGGCAACGCGACGCAGGCGAAGTAGAATGGGAGCACGAGGCTGGTTTCAAGCGAAGCCTGGAAGGCCCATACGACCAGCGCGCCGATAACAGCCGCCACCGTGCCCGCCGCGAAGGTGAGCCAGCGCGCGCCGCTGAGATAGCCGCGCAGCAGCGCGAACGATCCGGTCTGCGTGTATTCGGGGACATAACGCTGGGCCGTGAGCGGGATGCCGAGATGGACGAGATCGCCGAGCAGCAACAGCCACGTAAACACATAAACGTAACTGCCGAATTCGCTGCCGCCCATCCAGCGCGCCAGCAGTATTTGCGACACGAACATGATCGCCGCGCTGGCAACCCGGATGAGGAAGGCCGCGCCCGCCATGCGTTGCGTGACGAGATGCTCGCCCGCCCGCAAACGGGCCAGCCGCTCGCGCAGAGCGGGGAATAGTTGCCACCCAGGCAGGAGTTTTGCCTGTCCGATGTCGTGGATCGTCATTGCGGGCCCTTCGCGACGACGCATTATCTAAGGGAGATTGGTAATTTTACTCTGAAAGAGTTCGATAAATACGGCCGGAATGGCAGCATGCTGCCGTTCCACCCTTCGCGGCCGGAATCGACCCCAAAAAGCCTCCGCGATGCAATCGCGACTCAGAAGCAAGAGCGAACATCGCGGTCGAAATCGCGCCGGCACTAGGCTACATCCGGGGCGCAAAGGACGGGGGTATGGTGAACCAGAAAGAACAAGTTGCACTCACATCGATCGCGGCGTCGGCCGGGCTGACGATCGCCAAGGCGGTCGTCGGCGTCATGACCGGCTCGCTGGCGATCCTGTCGGAGGCCGGCCATTCGCTGATCGATCTCGGCGCCACGATCATGACCTATCTCGCGGTGCGCATTTCCGGGAAACCGGCCGACGAGCACCACCATTACGGCCACGGCAAGATCGAGGCGGTCACGGCGCTTGCCGAAACCGCGCTCTTGTTCCTGCTCTCCGGCATCGTGATCTGGGAGGCGGGCAAGCGGCTGATCGACCATGAGGGCCATGTGGTGGAGGCCACCATCTGGGCCTTCGGGGTGATGGCACTCTCGATCGTGGTCGATTTTTTCCGCGCGCGCGCTCTGTCACGCACCGCCAAAGAAACCCAGAGCCACGCGCTCGAGGCCGACGCGCTGCATTTTTCGTCCGACCTGTGGTCGTCGCTCGCCGTGATCGTCGGCCTGGCCGGCGTGTATTTCGGCCTGCCCTGGGCCGACTCGGCGGCCGCCCTCGCCGTCGCGGTTCTGGTCTGCGTGGCAGGCTGGCGGCTCGGCCGCCGCACCATCGACATGTTGATCGACGTGGCGCCACCCGGCGCCGCCGACAAGATCACCGCAGTTGCCGCCAAAATTCCGGGCGTCGTGCGGGTCGAGCGCGTGCGTGTGCGCGCCGTCGGGGAGACGACCTTCATCGATCTCGCCGTCGCGGTGAGCCGCACGCTGCCGCTCGACCGCGTGAATGCCATCAAGGCCGATGTCGCCGGCGCGATCCGCGCCGCCATGCGTGGCGCCGAGCCTGTGGTCACCACCGATCCGGTCGCGCTCAGCAACGAGTCCGTGCTCGACCGTGTGATGGTGATCGCGCGCAGCCGCGCGCTCGCCGTGCATCACGTAACGGTGCACGACATCCGCGACAAGCGGGCCGTGGCGCTCGATCTCGAGGTGGATGGGAAGCTGTCGCTGCGCGCCGCGCACGAGCTGGCCGATGGACTGGAAGACGCCATCGCGGCAGAGCTCGGCCCTGGCGTCGAAGTCGAGACGCATATCGAGCCGCTGCAAGCGCAGGAAACGATGGGACGCGAGGCGCCGCCGGAGCGCGTGAAGGCGGTGGAGATTGCGCTCGCCGAGTTCGCCGCTGAGGTCCGTGTGATCCGCGATGTCCACGACGTGCGCGTGCGCGAGACCGACGAGGGCGAGGTCGCCATCTTCCACTGCCACGTCGATCCCGAGCTCAGCGTGCAGACCGTGCACGAGGCCGTCGATGCGGTGGAGCGGGCCTTGAAGCAGCGCTCGGCTTCGATCAAGCGCGTGATCGGCCACGCCGAACCGATGCGCTAGTCGAAGGCGAGACGGCGCTTTCTCGCGAAGAGGCCGCTGAAACCGCCGTCCGCAAGCCTGTTGAAGCCGCGGCGCGCCGGCAGCTCGATGAAGCGATAGCTGGCAGCGGCGATCAGGACGACCGCCAGGACGAAGTCGATCATGACGAGATCGACCGATCCTGCCCATGGCTGAATCGGTCCCTCAAAGACCTTCGTGTAATATCCAGCCGACCAGCCGCCATAGCAGAGCATGACCAACAGCGGCATATGGATCATGTAGATGGAGAACGAATAGCGGCCCAGCGCCTTGAAAGGCCGCGCGCGCAGCGCCAGCGACAGGAGGCCGTGCTCGCCGGCGAAAACGATGACCGCCGCGCCGAAGGCAAGCGGCGCGGCAAGACTTAAAGGCGATCCGGCGTCCGCGCCGTCGCCCGCGTAGATAACGAACAAGACGACAAGCGCCACCGCTGCCAATTCCCACAGCGTCGCGCGCAGCAGACCGCGCCGTCCGACCAGCTCATAGACGTGGTAGGCCACGACGCCGCCGAAGAAGCCGGCGATGCAGCGGATGATGCCGTAGTCCCATGTCGTGTTCATGAGATCTGGCGCCCAGCGATAGACCAGCGCCAGGGCAGCGATCGACAGACACAGGCTCGGCACGATCAAGCGGCGGCTCGCGACCACGATCAGCAGCGCGAACAGAAGATAGACATAGAATTCCGCACCGATGCTCCAGGCCGGCCCGTTCCACACGTTGCCTTGCAGGTTCATCGCGTTGAGCAGAAAGACGCTCGGCAGCAGCGCATCGATCGAATAGGTGGTGCTGCTCCATGTCAGCGAGAGCGCGGGCGGATGCGGCATTTGGCTGATCCATGCGATCGCCGCGAAGAGACCCGCGAGCACCACCGCATGCAAGGGCCACACGCGCCCGAAACGCCGCAGCGCGAAGCGGCCGAGGTCCGAGAGGCTGGAGATTTTCCCGCGATAGCTGTGGCACAGCACGAATCCGCTGAGCACGAAGAAGAAATCAACAAACAGGTAGCTGTTGCGGATGAAGGCCGATGTCTCGAGCGAGCTCGGCATCATCGATATGAAATGGAAGACAACGACAAGAATCGCGCAAATCCCCCGCCACGAATCGAGGGCCTCAAAGCGCGAGTCTTTCACCACCATGCAGATTGGTCCTCACCATTTGGCCAACCTGATCGCAACAGCCTCGGCGCGGGATCGTTCCAGCGGAAAGTGGGGAATGTTTGTGACCGCGAGGCGGCCGGACTACGGCACCACAGTTCACCGGCACCCGCCGCCGGAACCGGCCGCTCGCGCGGCACGAGCGGGGTCTTGGGCTTCTAGAGCACCATCGCCCGCATCGCGGCCATTTTTCCCGCCCAATTCCTTTCTTCCAATCCCCGCCCGGACGTCATAAATCAAAGACCATGCGCACAGACATCGCCCAGCCCATCCGCCTCAAAGACTACCGCCAGCCCGATTGGCTGGTGGAGACCGTCAGCCTCGACGTCTCGCTGCATCCGACCGCCACGAAAGTGCGCGCGCGGCTGGCGCTGAAGCCGAACCCCCAGGTTCCGGCAGCGCCCCTGGTGTTTGACGGCGACGGGCTGTCGCTGGTGTCCTTGAAGATCGATGGCGTCGCGCCCGGCGTCGACAGCTATCTCGTCTCGCCCGACCAGCTCACTATTCCCCAGCCGCCGAACAAACCGTTCACGCTGGAGATCGAGACGCTGGTGGACCCGTCCGCCAACACGCAGCTTTCCGGCCTCTACCGCTCCAGCGGCACGTTTTGCACGCAATGCGAGGCGGAGGGCTTCCGCCGCATCACGTATTTCCCCGACCGTCCCGATGTGATGGCCGTCTATACGACGCGCATCGAGGCCGAGAAGGCGCAGGCGCCGGTGCTCTTGTCGAACGGCAATCTCACCGAGAGCGGCGACCTGCCCAGCGGCCGCCATTTCGCGGTGTGGCACGATCCGCATCCGAAGCCGTCGTATCTGTTCGCGCTGGTCGGCGGCGATCTCGCCTGCGTGGAAGACAGCTTCCGCACCATGTCCGGCCGCGACGTCGTGCTGCGCATCTATGTCGAGCACGGGAAGGAAGATCGCTGCGCCTATGCGATGGATTCGCTCAAGCGCTCGATGCGCTGGGATGAAGAGGCCTTCGGCCGCGAATACGATCTCGATATCTTCATGATCGTTGCCGTGTCCGATTTCAACATGGGCGCGATGGAGAACAAGGGCCTCAACGTCTTCAACGACAAATACGTCTTGGCCACCTCCGCGACAGCAACCGACGCCGATTATTCGCACATCGAAGGCGTCATCGCGCACGAGTATTTCCACAACTGGACCGGCAACCGCATCACCTGCCGCGACTGGTTCCAGCTTTGCCTGAAGGAAGGCCTCACGGTTTTCCGCGACCAGGAATTCTCCGCCGACATGCGCTCGCGTCCGGTGAAGCGCATCGCCGATGTGCGCGGCTTGCGCTCCGCGCAGTTCATCGAGGACGCGGGGCCCCTCGCCCATCCCGTCCGGCCGGAGACCTATAAGGAGATCAACAACTTCTACACGGCGACGGTCTACGAGAAGGGCGCCGAGGTCGTCCGCATGGTGCAGACCTTGATCGGCAAGGAGAAGTTCCGCGCCGGCATGGATCTCTATTTCCAGCGCCACGACGGCGAGGCGGCGACGATCGAGCAGTTCATCCGGTGCTTCGCCGATGCCAGCGGCCGCGATATGAGCCAGTTCATGCGCTGGTACGCGCAGGCCGGCACGCCGGAAGTGACGGTGAGCGGCAAATACGATGCCGCGCGTAAGACCTACACGCTAGAGGCCAGGCAGACGCTCGCGCCGACGCCGGGCCAGGCGACCAAAGAGCCGATGGTGATCCCATTGTCGCTGGGCCTCGTCGGCAAGAACGGCAGCGACCTTCCCCTCACCCTCTCCAACGGCAAGGCGATCGAGCGCGGCGTGCTCGAACTGACCCATCCGGCGCAGACGTTCGAGTTCACCGGCATCACCGAACGCCCCGCGCTCTCGATCAACCGAGGCTTCTCCGCGCCGATCAAGCTCATCACTGATCTTGATGGCGACGATCTCGCCTTCCTCGCCGCGCACGACAGCGACCCGTTCAACCGCTGGCAGGCGCTGCAGACGACCGCGATGCGGCTCCTGATCGACAATGTCGGCGCCTTGCGCGCCGGCAAGGCGCCGCGCAGCGACGACAAGCTCATGGTGGCCCTCGCCGCCATCCTTGAAGATCCCGCGCTGGAGCCTGCCTTCGTTGCGCTCGCGCTCGTTCCGCCCGGAGAAGGCGACATCGCCCGCGAAATCGGCCGCGACATCGATCCCGACGCGATCTTCCGCGCGCGCAAGGCGCTGCGCGCCGAGATCGGCGAGCGGCTCGGCGCGGCCCTCTCCACCGTCTACGAGCGCATGGCCGTGCCCGGCCCCTATTCGCCCGGCGCGACAAGCGCCGGCCGGCGCGCGCTGCGTAACGTCGCGCTCGATCTCATGGCGGCCACCGCGGCCGAACCCGCGATCGCCCGCGCCGCGCAGCAATACGACGACGCCGACAACATGACCGACCGCATGGCTGCGCTCGCGACGCTGTCGCTGCACACGGGGCCGACGCGCGAGCACGCGCTTGCCGACTTCTACACCCGCTACAGCACCGATGCGCTGGTCGTCGACAAATGGTTCTCGTTGCAGGCCGCGATCCCGCAGCCCGACACGCTCGACAAAGTGCGCGCGCTCAGCGCCCACCCCGCCTTCTCGCTCGCCAATCCGAATCGCGTGCGCGCGCTGGTCGGCGCCTTCGCGCAGGGCAACGTCACGCAGTTCAATCGCGCCGACGGCGCCGGCTACGACTTCATCGCCGATACGATCCTCACGCTTGATCCGAAGAATCCGCAACTGGCCGCGCGCATGGCCACCGCCTTCCGCACCTGGCGCACGTTGGAGTCCGGCCGCCGCGCCAAGGCCGAGGCCGCACTCACGCGCATCAAGTCCGCGCCCGGCCTGTCGCGGGATCTCGCCGACATCGTCGAGCGCGCACTTGCACCTGTCTGAAAGCGCGACGACACCTTCTTTTGCGCGCTGCGAGAGCATTCGCGCAGGTAAGTATGTGCGTCTTAGCCTCTTGGCGCGTCTGTCTAATTTGTGCGTAACGATTTTTAAAGATTTGACTCCTCGGACTCTCGACAAATCACCGGCCGTCGATTCAAATCGCGACTGATTCGGAGAGATGCGGCACATCCTTCCGTTTCAGGGTGGTTAGGGGACATTCCGAACGGAGGACTACATGGCGCGCGCCGGTGCGGCGAGTGCGTCTGCACATCCGGATTCCATCAAAGGCCTCGCACAGTCGATTGCCAAACCGGCATATCGGAGGCTGCTGACGGCCGAGCCGCTGCTGCGGCGGGCCGTTCCGGTTCTCATCATCGCCTTCCTCGCCACAATTTGCGTGGGCGCGGTCGTGCAGGTGCTCGACCAAAGGCGGCAGACGCTCGACAACAGCTTCTTGGCGCTGGACGCGGTCGCTGAGCTCGCGACCGAGCGTCTCTCGCTGCCGCTCAAGCAGGAGTCCGACGTCGTCGCCCGGCCGCAGGAAATCCTCAACCGCGCCTTGCCCGTCTGGGCCACGACCGGCGGGCGCCAGTTCATCCTCACCAATGCCGACGGCGTGGTGATGGCGACGACGCCCGCGGGCGACGGCATTGTCGGCCGCAGGCTTATCGACCTGCTCGGACCGACCCAGCCGTTGACCACCTTCGGCGCCGGCGCCGGTGTACTTGAGATCACGCTGCCGGATGACACCCGTGCGCTCGCCACGGTGCGCACGCTCAACCCGCCGCTGGGCCAGATCGCCGTAATTCAATCGCGTGATGCCGCGCTCACCAACTGGCGCTCGCTCACGACGCTGACCGTCACGCTGTCGGCCACCACCGGCTTCGTCGTGCTCATCCTCGGATTCGCCTTCCATTGGCAGGCGACGCGCGCGCGCGAAGCGGACATCATCTATGAGACGGTGCGCACCCGCATCGACACCGCGCTCAACCGCGGCCGCTGCGGCCTGTGGGATTGGGACCTGGCACGCGGCCGCATCTTCTGGTCGCAGTCGATGTTCGACATCCTCGGCCTGGAGAGCAAGGACGACCTGCTCTCGTTCGGCGACGTCAGCGCGCTGGTGCATCCCGACGACCTGCAGCTCTACGAACTCGCCAGCGAGCTTGCCGATGCGCGCATGACCTTCGTCGATCACGCCTTCCGCATGCGCCATGCCAGCGGCCATTGGGTCTGGCTGCGTGCCCGCTGCGAGCTGGTGCGGCAGCCGAACGATCCCGGCCTGCATCTGATCGGCATCGCCGTCGATATCACCGAGCAGAAGAACCTGGCCGAGCGGACCGTCGCCGCGGACATGCGCCTGCGCGACGCCATCGAGACCATCCCCGAAGCCTTCGTGCTGTGGGACGCCGACAACCGCCTCGTGCTGTGCAACTCCAACTTCCAGGACCTGCACCATCTGCCCGACGAGGCTCTCACGGTCGGCGCGTCCTATGAAGCCGTCGTCGCCGCCGGCAGCCAGCCCGTCGTGCGCAACAAGGTCGCCAGCGCGGGCCCGACGCTGCCCGGCGCCCGCACTTTCGAAGCGCAGCTCGAGGACGGCCGCTGGCTGCACATCAGCGAGCGGCGCACCAAGGACGGCGGCTATGTGTCGGTCGGCACCGACATCACCGCGCTCAAGACGCACGAAGAAAAGCTGGTCGACAGCGAGAAGCGCCTGATGGCGACCGTCTCCGACCTGCGCGCTTCGCAGCAGCGCCTGGGCGAGCTCGCCGAGCAATACGCGGCCGAGAAGACCCGCGCCGAGGAAGCCAACCAGGCTAAGTCGAAATTCCTGGCCAATATGAGCCATGAGCTGCGTACACCGCTCAACGCCATCATCGGCTTCTCGGAAATCATGGAGTCGGGCATGTTCGGTCCGCTCGGCGCCGAGAAATATCAGGAATATTGCAGCGACATCCGCGACAGCGGACAGTATCTGCTGGACGTCATCAACGACATCCTCGACATGTCGAAGATCGAAGCCGGCCGCATCCGCCTCGATTTCGAGGACCTGGAGCTCGATTCTCTGCTGAACGAGTCCATGCGCGTCGTGTCGTCGAAGGCGCAAGAGAAGCAGCTGGAGATCAGCGCGAAGATTTCGCCCGAGCTCACGCTGCGCGCCGATCGCCGCGCGCTCAAGCAGATCGTGCTCAATTTGCTCTCCAATGCCGTCAAATTCACGCCGGGCGGCGGCCGCGTCACCGTGCGCGGCCGGGGCACCGACCATTGCGTCGTGCTCGGTATCGCCGACACCGGCATCGGCATCGCCAAGGACGCGCTGACCAAGCTCGGACGCCCCTTCGAGCAGGTCGAAAGCCAGCTCACCAAGAGCCACCAGGGCTCGGGACTAGGCCTCGCCATCGCCAAGTCGCTCGTGGAGCTGCACGGTGGCCGCATGCGCATCCGCTCGACGCTCGGCAAAGGCACGATGGTCGTCGTGCGCCTGCCGCTTGAGCCGCAATGCCCACTGCCGAAGGAAGAAGCGGCGTAATTGACGTTCCGGGGCGCGAACCAACGGGTCCGCGCAAAGTGCAGCCCGGAATGACGAAATTTTACCGCTTCGGAATCTGGATGAACTCCGCGAGCTGTTCCCTGGTCAATGGCTTCTCCAGGAACTTGCCGGCGATGGCGTCCTCCATCACCAGGTCAACATCCGAGACCTGATCCGGGTTGAGCGCCTCCTTCGGATTGAACTCCGTGCGCTGGAGCTCAACAAGGCTTTCATCCATGTGCACGGACTGGGCATAGTCCTTTACAGCCTGCGGATTGGAATACATCCAGTCGAGCGTCTCGCGATAGGCCCGCATGAAGCGCACAATGACATCGTGGCGCTCCTTGAGCACATTGGCATTGACGATCTCGACCCGCACCGTCTGAGTGCGCATCGACGGCAAGTCGCTGCCGCGCATCAACACGCGGATCGTCTTCGCCTTGAGTTCCTTGAGGCCGAAGGGCGCCACCGACCAGCCGATATCAATCTGTCCGGACATGGCGAGCGTCAATGTCGGCGGCGGTCCGCCGGTTGCGGTCGGCTTCGCCTTGATGCCGTAATGGGTGATCAGCGCGCGCAGCACGCTGTCCGAGGTCGAGCCGTTGGTGGAATAAGCGATCGTGTGCTTGTCGGTGATATCCTTCACACTTTGGATCGGCGAATTCGTCGGCACGAACCAGTAGATGTCGGCGACGCCCGTGTAGCCGGCGGCGAGAACGCGCACGGGCGCTCCCTTCACGTAAGCGCGCATGGCGCCCGGTGTCCCGACGCCGATACCAATATCGGCGCTGCCGGAGATCACGGCTTGCAGCGTTTCACCGGCCCCTTGCGTGCCGAAATTCTCCAGCACCAAGCCGTGCTTCTGGAAAATGCCGGCGCGCATGCCGAGCGTCGGCACCTGGTTGGCCCAGGCATCGATCTGCCCGACGGCAAGCTTGAGCTTATCCTGCGCTTGCGCGGGCGCGACGCCGCAGACGAGCGCCAATCCTACCGCCGCCGCCGACGCCGCCCGCAGCGAGCATACCCAACGATTTTTCATTGTTTCCTCCCCAGCTTACACGGCCATTCTGCCAGCAAGCCGAGGGCGGGGTAAACCAGTGGGTTAAGGTGCCCTTCCCAATATCCGCACGAAGCTTTCGCGCACTTTCGCCTGCGTTTCCGACAGAGTCGCGTCGAGCGTCGCGAAATCCGGCACGTCACCGGCGCGCGCCAAAAGCCGCAACAGCCCCGGCCCAGCGACCTTAGGATCGAACGGCCCCGGCAGGCACAGACGCAGGATCTGCGTGAGGTCCTGATAGAGCCGCACCGCTGGCCTTAAGATTTCCGCGTCCTCCACCGGCAGCACGTGCAAGGCCCAGGCCTTGTCGAGCACCCGCGCGGTCGATGTATCGAGAATACCGGGCAGGCGATGGGCGTGCACGAGCTGAAGATATTGAGCGATGAACTCGAGATCGACCAGGCCGCCCGCGACGTATTTGAGGTCCCAGCGCTCGCGATCGCCCTTCTCCTTGGCGATGGCGCCACGCATCTCGACGACATCGCCGGCAATCAGCGTCGCGTCGCGCGGCCGCCGCAACACGTCGCGGATAACGCTCTCGGCGCGCGCTTTGAACGCGGGCGAGGCCGACAGCACGCGCGCGCGCGTGAGCGCCATGTGCTCCCAGGTCCAGGCCTCGGTCTCCTGGTATGAGGCGAAGCCGGCAAGCTGCGTCGCCAGCGGCCCTGCCCGCCCCGACGGGCGCAGCCGCATGTCCACCTGATAGAGTGCGCCGTAATTGGTTCGCGCCGTCAGCGCATTGATCAGCCGCTGCGTCAGCCGCGCGAAATATTGCGCGCCGTAGAG
>DATDMA010000171.1:0-5091 GCA_036519015.1 Pseudolabrys sp.
TTGTGGCCGAGCATTGGTTTTCTCGCTGTCGGTTCGGCATTCTCAGCGTCATGCCCGGCCTTGTGCCGGGCATCCACGCCTTACTGCTTCAACAAAGACGTGGATGGCCGGGACAAGCCCGGCCATGACGGGCTCAGAGCAATGTGCTCAGGATCAGACGTTCACTTAATCGCCAGCGGGTTGACCGGCGAGCCGACGGCGCCGGTGATCGGAATCGCGGGCGCGACGAACAGGAATTCGTAGGTCTTGTCCTGCTCGCAATCGTCGGCGAGCTCCTTGAGCTCGAATATCTCGCCCATGGTCATGCCCATGATGGGGATCGTGATCCAGTGCCAGGGCTGGTTGATGCCCTCCTCGCTCTCGTTCGGACGCACTTCGCAGCCCCAGGTGTCGCTGGCGAGCGCGGCGAGCTGCGTGTCCTTGACGAAGTCGAGCGTCTCGAACGAAAAGCCCGGCGCATCGCCGCCCGGATAGCCGTCCCAGCTTCCCGCCTTCTGGCAACGCTCCATCATGCCGGTCCGCACGATGACGTAGTCGCCGCGCTTGAGCTCGAGCTTCTGCTTCTTCACGGTGTTGTGGAGATCGTCGTTGGTGATGCCGTAGCCATCGTCGAGCGACTCGACGCCCTTGTAGCGCGCGACATCAAGGAGCACGCCGCGGCCGACCATCTTGTTCTTGGTCTTCTCGATGCCGCACTTCTGCGCACCGGCCGAGGTTACTTCGCGGCAGTCGTAGCCGTTCCACATATAGTCTTCGTAGAAGACGTGGCCGAGCCCGTCCCATTGTGTGCCGCACTGCAAGGGCATCGTCACCATGTCGTCGGCGGCGCGGATGCCGCGCTTGTCGAGCACGCCGGAGTAGGCGTCGGTGCCGGTGCGGAGCATCGTGTGAATGGGATTGGTACGGCCCATCGATGGGTATTTGCTCTTGGCGCCCTGCGGGCCGAGGTGGTCGAAGTTGAGCGAGAGCGAGATCACCTTGCCCTTTTTCACGAGTCGGGTCGCAGCAACGATGTCGTCGGCACTTGTGAAGTTGAGCGTGCCGATCTCGTCGTCCGGGCCCCATTTGCCCCAGTTCTTGTACTTCTCGGCAGCGTCGCGCATGTCCTGGCGCGTGATCTTGCGACCCATTGGGTGTTTCCTTCCTTTATTATGATTCAGATGGAACTGGCGCGGAGCGGAAGCCTGCGGCCAGAAACGGGATCATGTGATGCAGCGCGCGCTTGACGTTGCCGGGATCGATGCGTCCGCTGGTCAGCGCCTGGATGCGGCCTGAGTTCGCCATGGTGTAGAACATGGCGCCGAGCATGAAATGAAAACGCCACTCGATCTCGGCGCGCGGCACGTCGGCGACCGCTTGCGCGATCGCGTCGATGAATTTCTTGCTCGACAGATCAAACGCCTTCGACAGGATTTTGCGCGACAGCGTCTCCGGCTCGGTGCCGAGGCGCGCGCGCAGCTTGACGAAGGCCGGGCCGCCGAATTGCGGCTGTACGCCGAGCACCAGTGCGGGCCGCAGGAAAGCGTCGAGGATGTCTTCCAGCGTCGGCTGCGTGCTGTCTTCGAAGCAGCGCGCGAGCAGGCGCAGGCGCTCCTGCGCGATCGGCGCCGCGCGCTGCGCGAACAGCGCTCCCAGCAGGCCTTCCTTAGATCCAAAGTAGTAGGCGATGGAGGCGAGATTGACGTCGGCCTCGGCGCAGATCGCACGCAAGCCGACGCCGGACATACCGTGCTCGGCGAACAACCGCTCCGCGACTTCGAGAATGCGCTCGCGCACGGTGGGCGCGGCTGCGGCGGCGGTGGGCTTGTTGCCGCGGCGGGCTGCCGCGCCGTACTTGACGGACTTGGCGCGCGGCGCACGTTTGGCTGGAATTTTCAGCGTTGACGTCTTGGCCGCGGAAACCTTGCGCACGCTTGACTCGCTATCGGCGATTTGACACAACGCGCCATGTAAACAGTCGTTTGTTTATTGTCAAATCGCGCGTGAAAAACGCGGAGAAGAAGGCAAACCGCATGGCCGGCAAAAGCAACAAGACCATCCTCACCGTCGCGGTCACCGGCAATCTCACCACGGTGCAGCAGCATCCGGGCCTACCCTGCACGCCCGAGCAGATCGCCAATGCGTGTCTTGAATCGGCGAAGGCGGGCGCTGCGGTTGCACATATCCATGTGCGCTATCCGGACGGGCGTCCGAGCATGGAGCTCGCGCATTACCGCGAGACGGTCGAGCGCATCCGCGACAAGAACTCAGAACTGATCATCAACTTGACCACCGGCCCGGGCGGCCGCTTCGTGCCGAGCAAGGACGATCCGAAGATCGCCGGCCCAGGCACGTCGATCCTGCATCCGCTCAAGCGCGTCGAGCACATCGTCGAACTCAAGCCCGATATCGCCACGCTCGACCTCAACACCATGTGGTCGGGCAGCGCCGCCGTGATCAACACGCCGGAGAACGTGACGATCATGGCGAACGAGATCCAGAAGGCCGGCGTGAAGCCGGAGCTGGAAGTGTTCGACTCGGGCGACATCCAGCTCGCGCATGCGCTGCTCGATCAGGGCATCCTGAAAAGCCCGCCGCTATTCCAGATCGTCATGGGCGTGCGTTACGGTTTCATCTCGACGCCGCAGACGTTGGTTTACGCGCGTTCGCTGCTGCCGAAGGACGCGATGTGGGCGGCCTTCGCCATCGGCCGCTGGGAATTCCCGATGCTGACGCAGGCCTGGTTCCTCGGCGGCCATGTGCGCGTCGGCATGGAAGACAATGTTTACATCAGCAAGGGCAAATTGACGGCCGGCAATGCCGAGCTGTGCGAGAAGGCCGTGCGCATTCTTGACGATCTGGGCGCCGAGCTCGCGACCGCCAAGGAGGCGCGCGCGACCCTCGGCCTGCGGGGCTGATGAGACCCAATAAAAGCCGGCCATCAAAAAAGGCCGGCACAACACGTGGGAGGATAATGATGACCAAGGCTTTTCGCATGCTCGGCATGGTCGCCGGGCTGCTCATTGGCGTGGGATCAGCGCCTGCGCTCGCCGTCTATCCCGATCATCCGGTGAAGGTGATCGTGCCCTTCGCCGCCGGCGGCCCGACCGACGTGATGGCGCGCATCATCGCGCAGAAGCTGTCTGAGAGCTTGAAGCAACAGTTCTATGTTGAAAATCGCCCCGGCGCCGGCGGCAATATCGGCATGATGGAAGCGGCGCGCGCAGCGCCCGACGGTTACACGGTGCTGGTGGCGAGCTCGAGCTTCGTCGTCAATCCGAGCCTCTATGCCAAGAACCCCTACGACGCCGAAAAGGACTTCGCGCCGGTGACTCTCGCCGCCGCCTCGCCGAACATCCTGGTGGTGAATGCCTCGTTCCCCGCGAAGTCGGTGAAAGAGCTGATCGAACTCCTGAAGAAGGAGCCGGGCAAATACTCGATCGCCAATCCCGGCATCGGCACGACGCCGCAGCTCGCCGCCGAGCTGTTCAAGCTATCGCTCAAGCTCGACGCCACCAGCGTGCCTTTCGGCGGCGCAGGCCCGGCGATCCAGTCAGCGGTGGCGGGCCACACGCCGATCGCGCTCACCGCATTGCCGCCGACCTCGCCGCAGGTGAAGGGGGGCACGCTGCGCGGGCTCGCGGTGACCTCCGCCAAGCGCTCGGACGCGCTGCCGGACGTGCCGACCATGGCGGAAGCCGGCATCGCGGACCAGGAGTCCGAGACCATGCAGGGCGTGTTCCTCCCCGCCAAGACGCCAAAAGACATCGTCGATCTCCTCAACAAGGAGATCGCCAAGATCATGGCGCTGCCCGACGTGAAGGATAAATGCGCGCAGCTCGGCTTCGACAGCGTCGCGGATTCGCCGGAGCATTTCTCGGCTTACATCAAGAAGGAAGTCGAGAAGTGGGGCCGCGTGATCAAAGAGGCGAAGATCAAGCAGATAGAGTAGTGGTTCGTGTCCCGGGCGCGGCGCAGCACCATAGCTGACGCGAAGGGTCAGCGCGTGGTGATGCGCCGCAGACCCGGGACCCCGGTTTCTCAAGCTGGGCCCCGGATCAGCAGCGCAGCATTTCGCTATCGCTTCATGCTGTGCAGCATCCGGGGCACGCCGACCTCGAGTGAATAGTCTACCATGCGCATCACCGACATCCGCGAAATCGCGATCCCGCTCAAATCCAAGCTCGCCAATTCGAGCTTCGACTTCAGCGAAATGACGACCTCGGTCGTCGCCGTGATCACCGACGTGATCCGCGACGGCAAGCCGGTCTGCGGCTTCGCCTTCAACTCCACCGGGCGCTATGCCTGCGGCGCGCAGATGCGCGCGCGCTTCATCCCACGCATCCTCGCGGCCGATCCCGAGACGCTGCTCGACGACACTGGCGCCAATCTCGATCCGGCGAAAATCCTCGCCGTGATGCTCAAGCGCGAGAAGGCCGGCGCGCACTCGGAACGCTCGATCGCCATCGGCACCATCGAGGTCGCGATCTGGGACGCGGTCGCCAAGATCGTCGGCAAGCCGTTGCACGTGCTGCTCGCGGAACGATTCAACGGCGGCAGGATCGCCGACAAGATGTTTTGCTATGTCGGCGGCGGCTGGTATTGGCCCGGCCAGACGATCAAGGACTTGCAGGACGAGATGCGCCGCCATCTCGGCGCCGGCTACACCATGGTGAAGATGAAGGTCGGCGGCCTGCCGCTCGACGAGGACCTGCGGCGCCTGGAGGCCGTGCTGCAGGTCGTCGGCTCCGGCGATCATCTGGCTGTCGACGCCAATGCCAAATTCGCGCGCGACGAGGCGCTGCGTTACGCGAAGGCGCTCGCCCCGTTCAAGCTGCGCTGGTTCGAGGAGCCCTGCGATCCGCTCGACTTCGCGCTGTTCGCCGAGATCGCGAGCGTCTATGGGCCGCCGCTCGCCACGGGCGAGAACCTCTATTCGACGCAGGACGTGGAAAACCTGGTGCGCTTCGGGAGCTGGCGCGCTGGGCAGGACATCATCCAGATCGATCCGCCGCAGGCCTACGGCATCGTGCAATATGCGCGCACGCTCGACATGCTCACGCGCCACGGCTGGCCGCGCACGGCGCTGTTCCCGCACGGCGGCAACCAGAT
>DATDMA010000172.1:0-21458 GCA_036519015.1 Pseudolabrys sp.
CATAGCGCAGGCAGATTCATCTAAGCTGACGCCCCGCTAGCCCAGACTACGGGGTGGGATGCGGAAACTATTATTGATGGTGAGCCTGACAGCATCGAATGTTAGAATTGTCTTAGCAGTCAGGAGCGCTGTCACCTGGTAATCGGCAATGTCGGCCAGGGGCCAAATTGCGACTTAGCGCATTGCGGGAAGCTGCGGGTAACAGCCGGATTACCCAGAAAACGGACCCGACACCTCTCTCCGCGACATACGGAGCATGCTGATCGGCCTCACAATAGAGGAGATGAGCATGCAGATACATACCACAGAAGGCCGTGAAAAATCGCACCGGAGCCCATGGAATAAGGAAGGTCGATCGGGTCGAAGCCCCCGCTCCGAACCAACAACGTCTAATCAATTCGAACCAGGCTCCAGGTCGAAGGTCGCATTCGAGACCTGGCGATGTTCAATCTCGCCATCGACAGTAAGCTGAGAGGCTGTGATGTCGTAAGCCTCAAGGTCGAACATGCGGCACCGCAGGAAGTCGCTGCCGGTCGGGCGACCGTTTGCCAGAGAAAAACCGGACATCCCGTTCGTTTCGAGTTGAGTGAGCAGACCCGAGAAGCTGTCGACGATTACATTAGGTTAGCGCAAAAGAAGGCAGGCGAATTCCTATTCGCACACTGTTCGGTATCTCGGCATCGAGGTGGACGATGCCCTGGCCATCGCCGAGCAGGTGGATGTCTGAACTATCTGGGCAGAGCAGACTCGCTCTGCCCTCCTCCGTAAGGTCGCTTTCGTGCCAGTGGCAAACGCTGCCTACCGCGGTGGGATCTGAATCAGATCGTCAAGTTGCGCCTTGGTCAGCTCTGTTGAGGTGAACTTCAACGCGACAGCATCCTTAACGATTGTATCGAGTCCCGTGATTTTATCCGGTTCGACCGCAGCCTGCGGGAAAAAGTCGTCACGCGTACGCTTGGCCTTGGCTTCGCTGATCTTGAGCCAGTCCGAATAGAGCTTGAGGGCGTTCGTATCGGTGTACATATAATTGACCGTCTCGCGATAGGCCTTCATGTAACGCGCGACGACATCCTTGTGCGCCTTCAGATAGTCCGCATTCGCGATGTTGAGCCGCACAGTCTGGCCCTTGAAGACGGCGGCGTCGTTGCCGTTCGCAATGATCCTGATCTGCTTGGCATCAAGCTGGTCGAGCCCGAACGGCGGCGCTGCCCAGCCGACATCAATCTGTCCGGACATCACTGCGGTGATGTTGGCGGCCGGCCCGCCCATCGCGGTCGGCTTGGCCGTCAGATTGTATTGCTTTATGAACGCGGAGACGACGCCGTGCGTCGACGAACCGTTGGTCGAATAGGCGATGACCTTGCCGTCGGTGTCCTTCAGCGACTTGATTGGCGAATCAGACTTTACATACCAATAGAGATCACCTGCGCCTGTCGTCTCGGCGCCGATAATGCGCACCGGTGCGCCCTTGGAATAGGCGCTGAGCACGCCCATCACGCCAGCCGCAATGCCGAGGTCGACGCTGCCCGATATGACCGCCTGTTGGGTCTCGCCCGCGCCATTGGTATAGACGATATCAAGCTTGAGGCCGTGCTTCTCGAAGATACCGGCGAGTTGACCGACCTCCGACACCGAAGTGTCCCAGTTGCCGCGCTGGCCGACCGCCAGCTTGATCGTGTCCTCGGCCGGGGCCGCGCTCGCCGCGCCAAGCAGTGTCATCGCCGCGAGTGCGTAAGCGAACCTTATTTTCTTCATCCTATCCTCCCCCTGGTTTTTGAGCTTATTTGACAGTCTCTTTGGCGACGCGTTCGAGCGGCGCTTCGCTGCCGCCGCCGAGACTACGCCAGTTCGTGGTTTTCGGCACCACGCCTTCGAACGAGCTGATGGTCGCGTGCATGATGTGCGGCTCACCGGTGCCAATCGCCGGGCCGCCGCTCTTCACGGCGCGCGCGGCTTCCACCATCAGGCGGCGGAACGCCACCACCGCGACGTCGCTGGCGCCGACTCGTTCCTTGGAGCGATCGCTGATCGGGCCCATCGATTCCCACATCGCGATGTCTTGATTGGGGATGCCTGGAATCCCGGTGAAGTTGCCACTCTTCATCGCAGCGCGATCCTGACGGTACAGGTTGTCGCGCGTTCGCACGCTGTCGAAATTACTGTCGACGTCGACGCCCCATTGCAGCACGTTGAATTTGCGCCAGGCCTGGGCATCGATGCCGGGCTTGTCGGCGCCATTCCAGGCGATGAAGTAGAAAATCGTGGTGTTATCGTCTTCCGGCGTCAGCAGCGTCGCAACATTGTGCACGTTGTTCGGCGGGATCAGTGCCGTGAACGGCGCGATGTAAACGGTGGTGCGGATATAATCGTGGGTCGCTTCGTCCATGATCGGACGCCGGATCGCCGCGTAGCGGAACCCGTAGCTCGTGCGCTCGATCTGAAAACGCGGCGCCTTGTCGGTCGACGGCCGTAGCCAGTTGACATCTGTGGCCTTGGCAGCGTCGACCTGCGCCGGCACCATGTCGGACGAATGCAGGGTGGATGAATGCGCCGAGTCAATCTGGCCTTCCAGGATCTGTGCCCAATTAGCGCGCACCCGCACTTTGGTGGCGCTGACCCGCACCTCCGGGCTCGGCGCGAAAGCCGGCGCCTCGAATTCGCGCATTTCGTCGGGTGGCCCCATGTATGCCCAGACGAAACCGGCGGCTTCACGCGCCGGATAGGATTTATGCTTGACGCGATCCGGGATCAGGCTGTGGTCAGGTTCTGACGCCATCTCCACTACGTTGCCGTCGACGTCGAATTTCCAGCCGTGATAGAGGCAGCGCAGCCCGCACTCTTCGTTACGTGCAAACACCAGCGACGCGCGGCGGTGTGAGCAATATTCGTCGAGCACGCCGATACGGCCTTTGCTGTCGCGAAATACCACCAGATCCTCGCCGAGCAGCCGCACCTTTACTGGCGCGCCGTCGGGTTCGGCCACCTCCTCCGACAAGCAGGCCGCGATCCAGTGGCGGCGCATGAGGTGGCCCATCGGCGCGTCGCCCTCGACGCGACACAGGAGATCGTTCTCTTCAGGTGTCATCATGGCGTTCCCCTCGTGGGCGCGGCTTACAGATTTCTGTCGCCTGCCCTTACTTAGATATCTAAGATAATACTATTGGATGTCTGCAATCTTGTCGAGGCAGCAAGACCCTTGAACAAAAACAACGAACGCAAGCTACGTCTCGGTGTCGCCGGTCTCGGTCGCGCCTTCACCGTGATGCTGCCGACCTTGGCTGCCGATCCGCGCCTTGCGCTGGTGGCTGCGGCTGATACCCGCGCCGAAGCGCGAGCCCGTTTTGCCGCGGATTTCGCGGCCAAAACCTACCAAACCGTCGAGGAACTGTGCGCCGACCCGACGATCGAGGCGGTTTATGTTGCAACGCCGCATCAGTTTCACGCGCAACATGCTGTGCTCGCAGCGCAGAACGGCAAGCATCTGCTGATTGAAAAGCCGATGGCGCTGACGCTCGATGAGTGCGCCACCATCGTCGCGGCGGCGAAGAGCGCCGGCGTGCATCTCGTCGTCGGCCACAGCCATTCCTTCGACGCGCCGGTGGCACGCCTGCGCTTGCTAATCGCGGGCGGCGAATTCGGTGCCGTGCGCATGATTAACGCGATCAACTACACAGATTACCTCTATCGCCCGCGCCGGCCGGAAGAGCTCGACACCGCGCTGGGAGGCGGTGCGGTCTTCAACCAGGCCGCTCATCAGGTCGATACGGTGCGTCTGATCGGTGGCGGTTGCGTCGCGAGCGTGCGCGCAGTGACCGGCGCCTGGGATACTGCGCGGCCGACCGAAGGCGCCTACGCCGCGCTCCTCTTCTTCGCCGACGGCGCCTTCGCCTCACTCACCTATAGCGGCTACGGCCATTTCGACTCTGACGAGTTTCAGGGCTGGGTCGGCGAGATGGGCCAGACGAAGGCGCCCTATGCCGGCGCATCGCGGCCACGCTTTACGAATGCGCAGGAAGAGATGGCATTCAAGAATGCGCGCAATTACGGCGGGCCTGAATATCGGCCCCCTGCAACGTACCCGCCGGCGCATCAGCATTTCGGCACGCTGCTGGCGAGCTGCGAGCGCGCCGACCTGCGCGCGATCCCGAACGGCGTGATGGTCTATCAGAACGGCTCGGCGCGGCTCGACGCGCTCCCGCCGCCGGTGGTGCCGCGCGCCGAAGTCATCGACGAGCTTTATAACGCGGTCGTGTACGACAGAGCGGCGCTCCATGACGGCGCCTGGGCAATGGCGACTGTGGAACTGATCCTTGCGATTCTGCGCTCGGCGCGCGAAGACCGCGACATAACACTGAGCCATCAGGTTGGACTGCCGTGAACCATACGCCCAATACACAGTCGATCCTGCGTCACTGGCGTGAAGCGGTACCGAACGATCGGCTTGCCCATCTGGTGAAGGATGCGACCCGGGCGCTGGTGCGCGCCTTGCAGATGCGGCTCGCCGAACACGCGGTATCGTTCGGCCACTGGACCTTCCTGCGCATCCTTTGGGAAGGCGATCGGCTAACCCAACGCGAGTTGAGCGAGCAGGCCGGGGTTATGGAACCGACGACTTTTTCCGCACTCAAGGCGATGGAGCGGCTCGGTTACGTTCGCCGTCGCAAATTCGCCGGGGATCGCAAGAAGGTCTATGTTCTGCTCACACCCAAAGGGCGCCAGCTGCGAGATCGCCTGGTACCGCTCGCCGAAGAAGTAAACCACATCGCGGTGCGCGGCACGCGGCCAGCTGATATCGCGATCGTGCGTGGTGTCCTGCTGGCCATTATCGAAAACCTTGCGTGCGAAGACCAACTCGCCGATATGCGAATGCCATCAACCCGCGAACTTGCGCAGGTAAAGGGGGGAGGACGAAAGCGTCGGTTGCGCAAACGCACGGTAAAGGCTGATTCGCGGTGAACTGCCATCCGCAAAGAACAGCCGACAGGTAGCGCGCGAGCGAATCAGCGCCTCCATCTCACCAGCGTAGGACACGGTGCCCCACGACGGCGCCAATGGCCGCCATGATGGCGCAGGCCGCTCCGTACCAGATCGCGACGAAAGCCGTGCCGTCATTCTTGCAGGCGAGTGTATAGGCCATGGCGCCGACAGACGCGGAAAGCAATCCAATGACTGCTCCCGCGAAGAGAGGCTGCGTCGGCGCCCCTTTCCGCATGACGACGAAGATCAGGATCATGGCTGGCAGCGAAAGAAAAAGAATGGCGCCCACGCAGGAGGCAACGGCAGTGTCGGTCCTCCCCATGATCGGAAAAGCGGTCGGATCGAATATGACGCCCAAAGCCGATAAAATGACCGCTGGTGACAAAGCGTATAACGCAGTCGCCGATGCGCCGGGCGTCGCGGCGTAGAGCACCACGACGGACGCCCCGACCGCCAATGCGCCCGTGTAGGCTAGCTTGAAGCCGAACGGCATGCGGACCGCCATCTCGGCGAAGTCTTGGCGGATGCCGATGACGGAAAAGACAAGAAGGAGCGCGCAGACAAGCGACGCGACACCGGTGACTGCGAGGGCGGACCGGAGGGAAGCGCTGCGCCGTGTGCCGGCCGCGCTCGCAAGGGAGCGGATGAGATCATCGGTGCTTGTCATGCTCATTCCTCGGGGGCAGTTTCGTCGGAGCAGGATCTGAAGCGCCTAGAAGACGCCTGATCGCGCGGTGCAGCGTCACTCGGACCGCACCCTCGCTGGTCGCAAGGCCGCGGGCGACATTCCGGACGGATGCGCCTTCGACCGCGATCGCACGGACGATCTTGCGTTGGCTGACGGGCAACACCGCAAGATGCCGATCCACCTCCCACGATGCGCGATAGGCCTCGTCGGCCGGCGACTCGACGATTTCGAGCCAATCCTCAAGAGGCAGATCGACACGCAGACGCGTCTCACGTCGGCGGTGACGCATGAAGTCGATGAGCTTGTAGCGCGTGATTGCGTGCAACCATGGCAGGAACGGGCGTGCCGGATCCCACGTATGCCGCTTGGCGTGCAAGCCGATAAGTATCTCCTGTACCAAATCTTCACTCTCATGCGCGCCGAGTCCCACTCGAACGAGACGCGGCCCAAGCGACCGACGCAGCACAGTCGCAACTTCTTTGAGCATGCGCTCATATGCGGCGGCGTCCCCGCGCAGCTCGGCGCGCATGGCCTCTCCCCACCGCTGTTCGCGCTCTTCCACGGTCATCTATTCGGCTCCCGCCGCCCCGATCTTACAGACTCCACAAACTTTTTTTTCGACTCAGAAATTGGATCACAGCCGCGTGAGCCGGTTGCGTAAGCCGTATTCCGCCCGAAGGAGGCATTGGAGCGCAATGCTTCAGCATCCTTCAAAGGAGATTGCCGTGAGAAAATCCATCCTTCTTTCCGCAACGGTTGCGGCGGCGCTATGCGCGGCCACCACATTTGCCGACGCCCAAACGCTGGCGCCACCGTCGCCCGCCCGCAATGTCGTCTTCGTCCACGGCGCGTGGGCGGACGGATCGAGTTGGAGCAAGGTCATCCCTATCCTCCAGGCAGCCGGATTCCATGTGACGTCGGTGCAAAACCCGATGACTTCGCTCGCCGATGCGGCCGCTGCGACCCGCCGTGCGCTGAGTCTCCAAGATGGGCCAACCGTACTGGTTGGCCACTCTTGGAGCGGAACTCTGATCAGTGAGGTCGGGGACGACCCCAAAGTTTCGGCACTGGTCTATGTCGCCGCGCGTGCGCCTGAGGCCGGCGAGGATTTCCTGGCCTTGCAGAAGACCTATCCGGACACGCCCGCCCGGGCCGGCGTTGAGGTCCATGAAGGCTTCACGACACTGAAGGAAGACGCCTTCTTAAAGTACTTCGCCAATGGCTTGCCGGACCGAGAGGCTAGGACGCTCTACGCGGAACAGCAACCGACCGCAGCCTCCATATTCGGTGACCGGACCTCGGTGGCAGCGTGGCATAACAAACCGAGCTTCTATGCCGTCTCCAAGCTGGACGAGACGATCTCTCCGGTCTTCGAGCATTTCCTCGCCAAACGCATGCACGCAACCACTATCGCAGTGGAGGCAGGCCATCTGTCGATGATCTCCCATCCTAGGGAAATCGCCGATCTGATCTTACAAGCGGCGGGACGCAAACCTCAGCCGAAACGCACGTAGACAAGGTTGGGCGGCTGCCGATCCAAGAGCGATCAGCAGCCACTTTTCCGCCCGCACCCGCGCAAACGATGCTCGATCCTCGCTCGGCGTTCTTGGTTGTCGTTCACAGTTTGGAGAACTCCATGCTCACCCGCTGGTACTTCACCTTTGCTGTTCTTGCGCCTTTTTTTCTTGCGCCTTTTTCGGTTTCCGCGGTCGCTCAGGATATTTCTGCCAAGCTTGCGCCTCTGCAGGAGGGCACGCTGGTCGGCAAGTACGCCGCGAAGGGCGTTCAGATATACATCTGTAGCGTCAAAGGCGCCGCAAACGAATGGGGCTTCAAGGCCCCTGAGGCCGAGCTTATCGACGCGCAGGGCAGGCCGTTCGCCAAGCACTATGCCGGTCCGACCTGGGAAGCACCTGACGGCTCGAAGATCGTCGGCAAGGCTTTAGCAAACGAGCCCGCCCCGAAGGCGGGCGCAATTCCCTGGCTGCTTTTGTCGACGCAATCCTCGGGATCGGGGGTACTTGCCGGAGTGCGTTTTGTCCAACGGGTCAACACCTCCGGCGGAGTCGGGCCGACCGGCGCGTGTCCGACGATCGGAACAGAGCAGCGTGTCGATTACACAGCCGACTACATCTTTTACAAGTGAATAGGTTCCAGACAAAATAACGCAGTCCAATTGGACGCCCGTTGGTCCTTCCAGGAGCCACGGCCAAAACTTAGACGTTCAGTCCATCTTGACGAGGTCCTGGTTTGGCAAGGGGCCGCCGGGAAATTGTGCGAGCTTGCCGCCGACCGCGAGCGATCCAAGATCGATGCCGACAAAGCCGATGCGGTCGATGAGCGCGGCCACCTCCGCTTTGGAGGCGCCGTCATTGCCGGAATAGAACAGCACGCGCCACAGTGCCGCCGGCAGTTTCGTCCAGTTAACCGCGATGAAGACGATATCGGCGCGGGCCACTTGAGGGGCAAGCGGACCGAACGATTGGAGGTGACGTGTGAGCTATCGCCAAATCAATCGTCATCGTTTCGTGCCGTAAGTTCGGTAGGGTCGCGAGCTGCCTAAAGGTGGCCTTCATAATACCCAGAGAGCGGACATCGATCGACGCCTCAGCCGCGGTCGTTTAGTGCCCAGGAACGGACATTGTGCCCGCTCCCTCCGGGAACTTTTGCGGCGCTCCAGAATTCAGTTGTGAATCCAGTCCGAGCTTCATCAGGCGGACATCGCCACTATGGCTGCGCGCCTCAACGGCGAGGAAGAGCATCGTTGCCTAATATAGCTTCGGCGCTGGGATCATTCCTTTTGCATCTATAGTAGGTTGTGGATTCGAGGTAGTCGCGTCGGCCGGCGCGATTGCGGCTTAGAGTGGGGGAATACGGCTTTGAGCAGACATCGCATCATCTTTCTTGTCGGCGTCGCTGCCGCCATACTGGTCGTGGCTGCCAGCGTGCACCGGTTCTATGGTCTTTCCGGCACGTCGGCGGCGCAGACGTCACAAAGCGGCAAAGGGCCACATGCGGCCGCGGCGCCGGTCATGACGACCCCGGCTCGGACCGAAGACTTTGCCATCCGGCGGCGAACCATCGGCGTTCTCGAATCACCGGCGACAGTGGTGGTGAAATCCCGCCTCGAAAGTCAGGTCACGGAACAGCATGTGAAAGACGGCCAGCTCGTCAAGAAGGACGCGCTCCTGTTCACCCTCGATGATCGCGTGGTCAAGGCCACTATCGCTCGCGACGAAGCCCAGATGGCGAAGGATCAGGCGACGGCGGACCGTACCCAGCTCGATCTGGAGCGCTATCGGCGATTGGCGCAAACCAACGCCGCGCCGCAACAACAGTTGGACCAAGCAACAGCGGATCACCAGATCGCTCTCGCTGTCGTCGAGGCCGACAAAGCGCAGCTCCGCGCAGACAATCTGCAACTCGACTATACCACCATCGAAGCGCCGATTGGCGGCCGCGTAGGAGCTGTGCGGGTCACTCCGGGCAATCTCGTGAGCGTGAACGATCCCACCGGCCTGGTGACAATCACGCAGATCAGGCCCATCCGTGTCAACTTCACATTGGCCGAGCGTGATCTCGCCTTGCTCCGCAAGGCCTACCTTTCCAAGACGCCGGCGCCGGTGCGCGCCTATTCGCCAGGCGCAAGCGACGCACTCGCGACAGGTCAACTCACCTTCGTCGACAGCACGGTCGATACGACGTCCGGCACCATCGCCGCCAAGGCTGAATTCCCCAACGAACAGTTCGAGCTGTGGCCGGGCATGTATGTCGACGTCGAGATTGATCTCGCCGTACAGCCGAACACCGTCATGATTCCCGCTGTGGCGATCCAGAGCGGACAGAACGGCCCGTTCGTCTTCGTCGTCACGCAGGACAAGAAGGCGGCGATGCGCAAGATTGAACTGCTCGGCATCGACGGCGATCTCGCCGCGCTCTCGTCCGGAGTGAAGGATGGCGAGCAGGTGATCGTCGAGGGCCAGATGCGCCTCGTCGACGGCGCGCGCGTCGATATCGTGCCCCCCGCGGCCAAGCAGAACGACGAAAAGAAGAACACCAGCGACGCGGGAGCAACATCCGGCGCCGCTAAGGCCGAGACGCACCCATGAACATCTCCGAATTCTGCATCCGGCATCCCGTCGCAACGACGCTGATGTCGGCGGCGCTCGTCGTCGGCGGCCTCTTCGCCTATACGTTCCTGCCCGTCGCCGCCCTGCCGCGCACGGAATTCCCCGTCGTCAACGTCTCGGCGTCGCTGTCAGGCGCCTCCCCCGACACCATGGCCAACTCTGTCGCAACGCCGCTGATCAAACAGTTCTCGGCGATCTCCGGCATCGAAAGCATCAGCTCGACCAGCTCGCAAGGCTCGGTGTCGATCGCGCTCCAGTTCGAGCTCAACCGTGACATCGACAGCGCGGCCGCAGACGTGCAGTCTGCCATCGCGCGGGTACAGCGGCAATTGCCGCCCGAGATGACCGAGCCGCCGAGCTATCGCAAGGTCAATCCGGCTGATGCGCCAATCCTTATTCTGACCCTGAGCAGCGACATCGCGCCGCTGCAGGACATGGACGCATTTGCTCAGCAGGTGATCTCGCCGGCGCTGTCGACCATCGACGGTGTCGCCCAGGTGCAGGTGTTCGGCAGCCAAAAATACGCCGTGCGCATACAATTGAATCCCGACGCTCTTGCCGCCCGCGGTATTGGCGTGGACGAGGTGCAGGCGGCGATCGCGGCCGCCAACGCCAACACTCCCGTCGGGACCCTGAAGAATCCGAAGCAGTCGCTGACCATCCAGGCGCAGACCGCACTGTCCAATGCGGAGCAGTTTCGCAACATCATCGTCGCCACGCGCAGCGACCGGCCGGTGCGGCTCGGCGAACTCGCTGTGGTCACGGACTCGGTCGAGGATAACCAGACCGCGAGCTGGTACAACGGCACCCGCGCCATCATCCTCGGAGTTTTCCGTCAACCGGAGGCCAACACCGTCGACGTGGTCAACCGCATCAAGGCCCTGCTGCCGAGCTTTGAGAGCCAATTGCCGCGAGCGGCGGTCTTGAACGTGCTTAACGACCGCTCCGTCTCGATCCGCGATGCCGTGCACGACGTGCAATTGACGCTCGCGCTGACGGTCGCGCTGGTGATCATGGTCATTTTCCTGTTCCTGCGCCGGGTCTCCGCCACCGTCATCCCGGCGCTGGCCGTTCCGATTTCGCTGATCGCGACGCTGGGCGTCATGTATCTGCTCGACTTCAGCATCGACAACATTTCACTGCTGGGTCTGACCCTCGCCGTCGGGCTTGTGGTCGACGACGCGATCGTGATGGTCGAGAACATTCATCGGCACATGGAGGAGGACGGCCTCAACGCGTTCGACGCCGCGCTCAAGGGCAGCCGCGAGATCGGCTTCACCATCATCTCGATTACCGTCTCGCTGATCGCCGTGTTCATTCCTGTGCTGCTGATGGGCGGCATCATCGGCCGAATCTTCAACGAGTTTGCCATGGTGGTGACGGCCTCCATCGTCGCTTCGGCCTTCGTGTCACTGACATTGACCCCGATGCTGGCGGCCAAAATCCTGGCCGCTCCCGAGAAGCGGCCTGCCGAAGGCGGCGAGAAGCCGCGCGGCTGGAGCGCCACCTTCGAGCGCGGTTTCGACGCCGTGCTGCGCGGCTATGACCGCACGCTGCAGGCCAGCCTGCGCCACAAACCGTGGATGCTGATCGTCTTCTTCGTCACGCTGGCCGGCACTGCATGGCTGCTCATGGTGACGCCGAAAGGCCTGTTCCCGCAGGAGGACATCGGCCAACTTTCGGTGTCGACCGAGGCGCGTCAGGATGTCTCCTTCGAGGCGATGGTCGGCCTGCAGGAGCAGGTCGCCGACGCGTACCGCAAGTCCCCGCATGTCGCCAATGTGGCATCCATCGTCGGCGGCAACGCGCTCAACAACGGCCGTATGTTCGTCGAGCTCAAGCCGCGCGGCGAGCGGCCGGCGCTGCAAAAGGTCCTAGCGGACCTGCGTCGCGACACCGCGCGTATTCCCGGCATCCGCGCCGTCGCCGTCCCGGTGCAAAACTTGCGGATCGGCGGACGGTCGAGTCGGGCCGAATACCAATTCGTGCTGCAAAGCCTCAATCGACCGCAGCTCTACGAATGGTCGCAGAAGATGGCCGAGGCGATGAGCGCCGACTCGAACTTTGCCGACGTCAACAGCGACCTTCAGGTCAACGCCACTGAGGCGACGCTGATGGTCGACAAGGATAAGGCGGCCTCGCTCGGAATCTCCGCGGGGCAGCTTCGCTCAACGCTGTATTCCGGTTTCGGTAGCCGCCAAGTGTCGACCATCTACGGGACCGGCGACAGCTTCGCCGTCATCATGGAGTTCAACGAAAAGGCGAATTGGACCACCGCCGAGCTGCCGGACGTGCGCATTCGCAACAGCGATGGCAAACTGGTGCCGATCGGCGCCTTCGCTCGCATCGAACGCACGGCCGGCTCACTCACGATCAACCAACTCGGGCAGCTTCCCGCCGTCACCATATCGTTTAACCTGCCGGCCGGTGTCTCGCTTGGCGACGCGGTAGCGCGCATCGACCAAATGAAGGCGCAGCAGAAGTTTCCAGACACTCTCACTACGGCGTTTGCCGGAAACGCCAAAACCTATCAGGACTCGGTCGCCAATCAGGGCATCCTGCTGCTCGCGGCGGTCGTGACGATCTATATCGTGCTCGGGATTTTGTACGAGAGCTATATCCATCCCTTCACGATCCTCACCGGCCTGCCCTCGGCAGTGATCGGCGCGCTGCTGGCGCTGCAACTTTTCGGCATGGATCTCAGCCTGATCGCAGTCGTCGGTCTTCTGATGCTGATCGGCATCGTGAAGAAGAACGCGATCATGATGATCGATGTGGCTTTGACGACGCAACGCGACGGTAAGGCTCCGGCCGACGCGATCTACGAAGCGGCGATCCTGCGCTTCCGGCCGATCATGATGACGACGCTGGCGGCGCTTTTGGGCGTGCTGCCGATCGCGGCCGGGATCGGCGCTGGCGCCGAACTGCGCCAGCCGCTGGGGGTGGCCTTGGTGGGTGGACTATTGGTCTCGCAGGTGCTGACGCTCTATATGACGCCGACGCTCTACATCTACATGGAGCAATTGGGCGCCGGCGCACGCAACCTTTTTCGGACCTTCAGGAAATGGCTGAGCAGTGAGGCTCGCACGGCCTGAAGTAGGCATTCGCCAGCGACGTCAGAACGTCTCCTTGGGGTCATGAGCGGTCCAAAGGCGACGTCCGTGTTGAGTCCGCTCTAAGTCCCAAGTGCGGACGTCCACCGGCAAGACCGACACGTCGCTTTCGTGCCACCGGATATGGCGAACTCCAAGCTGCTTGCTCAACTCTTCTGCGCCTTGGGCCAACTTTGTAGCGCCGTCTCGGCGACCAGAAGCAATCTGATTTCGGAGATGTGATTTGGTGCTCTTCAGCGGGCGACCCTAACTGGCGATCGTTTTGACCCAGGCTGAGGCCGTCTCGCCTAACGTCCTCAGGTGATCGGCCGCTGAAACACCTGATACGCTCTTCCGCGGCTTTAGATCGTGATCGCCGTCTTCCAGCCATAGGATCTCGATGTTTTTTGACAGCATGTAGGCCGCTACCTCCTCGCGCGTGCCGAACAGGTCTCGCGTCCCTTGCACGATGAGTGTCGGCGTCTTCATGTGAGCGAGATGGGCCGTGCGCAGCTGGTCGGGCTTGTCAATCGGGTGGAAGGGATAGCCGAGGCACAGCACGCCGATGATGCGGCCGGACGCGTGAAGCCCATCGGCGATCATGCTCGCGATACGCCCGCCCATCGACTTGCCACCAATGATGAGTGGCCCTTTTGCACCAAGTGCATCGATCGCAGCGATGTATTCCGGTCCGAGCGTCTCTGCGCGCGGCGGCGGCTTTCGGCCAGCCGAACTCCGGCGACCGGCCATGTAGGCGAATTCAAAGCGGGCGACGCGGAAGCCGGCGTTCGCCAAAGCTTTCGCTGTCGCCGTCATCGCCGCAGAATCCATGGGGGCGCCGGCTCCGTGTGCGAGCAGGATCGTGTGTTTCGCCTGCTCAGGTCCGTCGAAGAGGAACAATGTCGTCATCAGAGCCTATCTTCTTTCAATGCTTCGCGGTCGATCAAAGGCCGCCGAAGTCGAGGCTGACAATGCGGCCTAGCAAAGTGTGAATCGCGGCAAGCGGCCTTGGCAAGTTACGCGGGAGATAGCTGACTGCGGGTATGGTTAGCCTCACTGACAGTCCTTAGATCGATCACCTTGATAGCGTTGACACGGGTCGCCGCCGTGGGCGGACCGAAGAGAAAAGCGACGGATCGTCGATTAGCGTTTTTCTGGGCCACGGCTGCCGTCGGTGACGGCACGCCGGCGTGGGATTTTCAATCAGCTATTGTTTGCTTGGCTCATCCTGTAAACTGCCGGCTCGCCATGCTGCACCTCCGGTTCCATTGTCACACCAATCTTGGTGCCTTCGGGACTGGATGCAGGCCATTCGCTTGACGATGCAGTCTTTGGTCCGTTTCGAAAACCCTGGGAATCGGAAAAGCCCGAGCATTATCGTAGTCGGATAATACGACGGTACGTGGCTGCTCCTTGCGAGGGAAGTGAAAATGCGTGGGCGGCCGATTGGAAAGGCTTCCCGGGTTTTTCGCTCGTCACCTGCCCGGTCGCGCTCTTACGATGAACATGGAGAAGTTGGCATGAGCGTGCTGTTCACACCGCTTCGGATCGGTGCCATCGAGTTGCCCAACCGGATTGTCATCGCGCCGATGTGCCAATACTCGGCCGTCAATGGCTGCATGACTGACTGGCACCTCATTCATCTCGGCCATCTCGCTCTCTCGGGTGCGTCGTTGCTGACCATCGAGGCGACCGCCGTGCTGCCCGACGGACGGATCACCTACGGCGACGTCGGACTCTGGAACGACGCCACGGAAGCCGCGATCGCCCGGACTTTGGAGGGCATCAGGCGCTGGTCCGACATGCGGATCTCCATTCAACTGTCGCATGCCGGACGCAAGGCCTCGACGGAGGTGCCGTGGAAAGGCGGAATGCAGGTCCCACGCGATCAAGCGAACGGCTGGCAGACGGTCGCGCCCTCCGCGATCCCGTACGCGGACGGCGACCACCCGCCGGTCTCCCTCGACCGACACGGCCTCGCGCAGGTGCGTGAAGCTTTCGTCGCGGCAGCCCGGCGCGCCGCGCGGCTGGGAGTTGATGCCGTCCAACTCCACGGTGCCCACGGCTATCTGTTGCACCAGTTCCTCTCGCCGCTCTCCAACCGACGCGACGATGAGTATGGCGGCAGCCTGGACAATCGCATGCGTTTTCCGCTCGAAGTCTTCGATGCCGTGCGCGCCGCCTTGCCGCCTGAGCGCCCCCTGACGATGCGCGTGTCCGCCACCGATTGGGTGGCCGGGGGCTGGGACATTGACCAGACAATTGCGTTTACGCAGGCGCTGGAAGCGCGCGGCTGCGCCGCCATTCACGTGTCGAGCGGCGGTCTCGCTTCGTCTCAGCAGATTCCGGTCGGCCCGAGCTATCAGGTGCCGCTCGCGCGCGCCGTGAAGATGAATACGCGCATGCCCGTGGTCGCCGTAGGGCTTATTACCGAGTTTGATCAGGCCGAAGCTATTGTTGGTACCGGCGATGCCGACCTGATCGCGCTTGCGCGAGCAATACTCTACAATCCGCGCTGGCCATGGCATGCCGCCGCGCACTTCAGCGCGAAGGTGAAAGTGCCCGACCAGTATCTAAGGTCACAACCGCGGCAATATCCCGACCTTTTCGACATCGGGCACTAAATGCCGTCCGACGGTTCGACGCTTTCAACGCGTTAAACTTGCGCTGAGCACTGCGGATGCGCGCTATTATCGACGCCTCGATGAAAATCGCCACTTTCAATATCAATAATGTCAACAAGCGCCTGGGCAATCTGCTGGCCTGGCTCCGCATTGCCAAGCCTGACGTGGTCTGTCTGCAGGAACTGAAGGCGACTGACGCCGAGTTTCCGAAGTCCGCAATCGAAGGAGCGGGATACGGTACGGCTTGGCGAGGCCAGAAGTCATGGAATGGGGTCAAAATTCTTGCCCGAGACTGTGAACCAATTTGAGGCGGCGATCGCGACGATGGACACGAAGGCCCCCCTGCCAAGCCTGCGCAGTCAAAAGCCGACATGGCACAAGGCGGCTCGGTTGGCGCGCCACTGGCAGCTCAATCAACTCGCAAAGCGATTGGAGGAACTGGCCTCGCGCGCAGCATGATAGAGATGGCGTCTACGAGAAGTGTGAGTAGCGCCTCTTGGCCATCTCGGACATGCACAACATCGTGGCCTGCGGCCGCAAACTTCGCGCGTAGGAATTGAACGACTGCGAGTGATCGCAATTCCAGAGGACATCGGCAGCATCGCGCAGCGGAGATATTCGAGACGCTAAAGACATTCCAGTGTCCAATTGTTTACGTCAGGCAGGACCAAAGGAAGATAATGCTGTTAACGATTAGACCGATCATGCTGCTTGTGACGATTGGAATACCCTGGCAGCGGTTAGATTCCCAACTTTAGGAGAGGGCAATGGGAAGCGTGATCAGAATGCGGAAGCTGAACAGAGGAAGCGTTCCTAAGTCAGGAAAGTCAGACCGGCCGTCGCGCACTCAAGCCGAGGATGCGGTCCGAACTCTAATTAAATGGGCCGGTGACGACCCCGACCGCGAAGGTCTTCGTGCGACTCCTGCGCGTGTGGCCCGCGCCTACGAAGAATGGTTTTCTGGCTACCAAGATGATCCACGCGCCTATCTCCAGCGCACATTTGAGGAGGTCGCCGGGTACGATGAGATGGTTTTGTTGCGTGACATTCGATTTGAGTCGCACTGTGAGCATCATTTAGCGCCGATCATTGGTCGTGTTCACATCGGCTATTTGCCGCGCAAAAGGGTGGTCGGGATATCAAAGCTCGCGCGCCTAGTTGCGGTTTTTGCTCGTCGACTGCAAATTCAAGAAAAAATGACAGCTGAGATCGCCCAGTGCCTCAATGCGGGACTTAAACCGTATGGTGTAGGCGTCGTCGTTGAGGCGACCCATGAATGCATGACAACCCGAGGCGTTCACAGCACTGGCGTAACGATGGTTACAAGTCGGTTGCTTGGCGCTTTCCGAACCCAACCCCAGACTCGCCAGGAGTTTCTGTCGGCGCTTAATCTGCGGTCCACCAGCGGCGTGTGATTGCACGCGCCCACATCCGACATCCGTTACTTCTACTTCTCTGACCTAGGCCTGTACTCTTAAATCGAGTTGGTCGGTAGCCGCTGACTGATGTCCGCTATTCCACGCTTTGCGGACTCAAGTCGGACATCATCCTAGGTCTGAGATGTGCCAATTTTGTTGCGGCGCCTCCTCAAGCGGCGTGAGGCTCGATCAGACGATCCAGTGTGATCGGGAACTGGCGCACGCGGACTCCGGTCGCATGCCAGACGGCATTCGCAACCGCGCCCGCGGCGCCGGTTATGCCGACTTCACCCACGCCCTTGATGCCGAGGGCGTTCACGTGCGGGTCGTGCTCTTCGACAAGGATGGCATCGAGAGAAGGCACATCGGCGTTCACCGGAACGTGGTACTCGGCCAGATTGGGATTCATCAGACGGCCGGACCGCTGATCCATGATGGCGTGCTCATGCAGCGCGAAGGACACGCCCCAGATCATTCCACCAAAGTACTGGCTGCGCACCATGCGCGGATTGATGATCCGTCCCGCAGCGAACGCACCGACCATACGGGTCACGCGCATCTGCCCGAGATCGGGATCGACCTTGACCTCGGCGAAGACGGCCCCGTGCGCATGCATGGCGTAGCTCGCCTGCGCGGGCTGATTGGCCGCACTCTTTCCCTGCCCCTCGATCTGCGCGAGCCCGGCGCGGCCGAGAATGTCGGAGTAGCTCTCGCTCCGCGTCTCGTCGTCGCGGCGGAACAAGCGTCCGTCGCGCGCGATCACGCCGGCATTTCCGGCGCCGAACAGTGGCGAGCGCTCGTCGTTGGTGGCGAGATCGGCAAGCCGGGCGATCACGTCGGCGCCGGCGTTGTGAATCGCCATGCCGGCGGTCGCGGTGTGGGCCGAGCCGCCCGCGATGCCGCCATCCGGAAGGTCGGATGTCCCCGACTTGAACTCGACCTGGTCGATGTCGAGCCCGAGACCATCCGCTGCGATTTGACCCAGTGCGGTCAAGGCGCCCTGTCCCATGTCGTGCGCGCCGATCTCCATGACGCCGCTACCATTTTGGCGCAGCACCGCTTTGGCCTCGGCCTGGAACATGAGCGCCGGAAACGTCGCCGTGCCGACGCCCCACCCGACGAGCAATCCATCACGGTCGCGCATCTGCCGTGGTGCGAGCGGCCGCCGCTCCCAGCCGAAACGCTCGGTGCCCTGCGTGTAGCAGGCGCGTAGCGCCTTCGAGGAGAACGGCTTGCCGGAAATCGGCTCGACCTCGGCGTAGTTCTTGAGCCGAAACGCCAGCGGATCCATTCCGCAGGCGTGAGCCATTTCGTCGATGGCGCTCTCGAGCGCGATCGAGCCCGTTGCCTCGCCAGGTCCGCGCATGAAAAGCGGCGTTCCGGTGTCGATCCGAACAGCTTCATGCGATGTGGCGATGGCCGGGCTCGCGTAAAGCGTATGCGAAATGTCGGACGCGGGCTCGAAGAAGTCGTCGAATGTGCTCGACGTCGTCTTCGTCCGATGATCGAGCGCTGTCAGCGCGCCGTCATTGTCGGTGCCCATCCGCAAGGTCTGCCGCGTCGGCGCCCTGTGCCCCACCGGGCCATACATCTGCTCCCGGCGAAGCACCAGCTTGACCGGTTTTCCCACCAGCCGTGCCGCCATGACGCCGAGAACCTGCGGTCCTGAGATCAAGCCTTTCGAGCCAAATCCGCCGCCGAGGAACGGACTGCGGATATGGATATTGTTTGGGGGAATCCCGAAAAGTCCGGCGATGCGCCCCTGCGCCATGACAAGACCTTGGCTCGGCGTATCGATCGACAACGTATCGCCATCCCACGCGGCCACGATCGCATGCGGCTCCATCGCGTTGTGATACTGGGGCGCGGTCTCGTAGGTCGCCTCGATTTGCTTCGACGCTGCGGCAAGGCCGGCCTCGACATCGCCCCGGTGCACCGCGGACGGATTGCCGACGCCGACGGCTTGCGGCACGAAGCTCTCGGACGAATCCAGTCCGACGCGCGCCGGATCGACCTCGTAGCGAGGCGCCAGAAGCGCGGCGCCTTCCGTCGCAGCCTCGAGCGTCTCCGCGACGACGACGGCGATCGGCTGGTTGGCGTAGCGCACCCGATCGTTCTGAAGCAGATCGAGCCGGAACATGAAGGGGTGCAACTTCGCGTCCGGATCCTCCGCGAGTTTCGGCTTGTTGGCCGGCGTCATTACGTCGACAACGCCGGGATGGGCCTTCGCCGCCTTCACATCGAGGAAGGTGACGCGGCCGCGCGCGATGCTGCTCACCGCGAGAACGGCAAAGAGCATCCCGGGCGGATGGTTGTCGGCGGCGTAGCGGGCGGACCCCGTGACTTTGAGGACGCCTTCACGGCGGGTGTGCGGCTGCCCTATGTTGGAGCCGTGCCGGACATGCGCGGGCGCCTGTGTAAGTTCGATCTCAGGCATGGATGACATCTCCGGAAACGGCGGCGAAGGGGGATGCTGGCAGCGCAGGCACGCGTTCGGGCGTGCCGGCTGTCGCGAGCGTGAGGGCGCGCACGACGATCCGTCGCGCGAGCTCTATCTTGAAGCCGTTGTCGCCGGAGGGTTTCGCCTCCGCGAGCGCCGCTTCAGCCGCGCGACGGAAGACGGAGGCGTCTGCGCGCGCGCCGGCCAGGATCAGCTCCGCTTCGCGGGCTCTCCAGGGTTTCATGGCAACGCCGCCGAGTGCGAGGCGCGCATCCGCAATCGTATTGTTCTCGATACGCAATGCGGCCGCGGCTGAGACGACCGCGAATGCGTAGGAGGTGCGTTCGCGAACTTTCAGGTAGCGGGAATGGGCGGCGAAGCTGGCTGCCTCGGCCGGCAAGCGCACCGCGACAATCATCTCACCAGGTTCCAGCATGCTCTCGCGTTCCGGCGTGCTCCCCGGCAGCCGATGAAACGCCTCGAGCGGAATCTCGCGCCGCCCTCCCCGGCCTTCGACTTCGACCACAGCGTCGAGCGCGACCAGAGGCACGCAGAAATCGGAGGGATGCGTCGCGATGCAGCTTTCGCTCCACCCCATGACGGCGTGAAGCCTGTTGTCGCCGCCGCGAGCGTCACAGCCCGAACCGGGATCGCGCTTATTGCAGGCGCTTGCGACGTCGTAGAAGTAAGCGCAGCGCGTCCGCTGCAGAAGATTGCCGCCGACCGTAGCGGCGTTGCGAAGCTGTGCGGACGCTCCGGACAGAAGCGCCTCGGCGACCGCCGGAAAGCGCCGGGCAAAAGCCGGGTCGTGAGCGAGATCGGCATTGCGGACGAGCGCTCCGATCCGCACGCCGCCGTCGGCAAGGTTTTCGATGCGGTTGAGGTCAGGAAGCCGGCTGATGTCGACAAGCCGGCTGGGGCGGGTGATGCCGCCTTTCATCAGATCCAGAAGATTGGTGCCGGCGGCCAGATAGGCCGTGCCCGGCTGCGACGCCGCCGCAACGGCGTCTCGGACCGTTGCCGGCCTCACGTAATCGAAGGTCTTCATGCGGCCTCTCCCTGACGTGCCGCAACAAGAGCCTTTTGGCCCTCCAGCACCGCTTCGGTGATGCCTTGATAGGCGCCGCACCGACAGAGGTTTCCGCTCATGCCTTCACGCACGCGCTCCGGATCCTCGCCGGCCTGGCCCTCCTCGATCAAACCGATCGCGCTCATGATCTGGCCAGGCGTACAGAACCCGCACTGCATGCCATCGTGGGCGATGAAGGCCTCTTGCACCGGATGAAGCCGATCGCCCTGCGCGACACCTTCGATCGTGAGGACGTTGGCGCCGTCGTGACTGATCGCGAGCGCAAGGCACGAATTGATTCGCCGTCCATCGACGATGACCGTGCAGGCGCCGCACTGCCCCCGGTCGCAGCCCTTCTTCGTTCCGGTCAAATGGAGGCGTTCGCGAAGAAGATCGAGGAGCGTTACGCGAGGATCATCGAACTCGATCGTTCTCGTCACGCCGTTCACAGTGAGAGTCATTGAGATGCTCATGCAGTGCTCCAAACAGCGATGTTCAGGCGAAATCGTCGATTGATGGGCTCTTGACCCTTTGAACCGAGCGATAAGATTGCCCAAGACGTGGGCAGGCGAAGCCCTAGGGCAATCTCGTGGCGACAGCGGGGCGCGCAGGCTCCTCGCAGTTTGAGTGACGAAGATGTTATGTATCATCGTGTCTAAACAGGATATATGGAGGGGCCCTCCGCTTTTCAACCCCCTCCTGAGAGCGGACGGTTGGCCTAGCAATGCCATGAGGCAGTCGGAGAAAATCACGCGAAAGCCGCGCGCCGATGCTGTTCGGAATCGCGAGCTTGTCCTTGAGGCCGCAAAGGCGGTCTTCAGTGCTGGTGGCGCGGAGGCCAGCCTCGAAGCCGTCGCGCGAACTGCCGGCGTGGGCATCGGAACTCTCTATCGGCACTTCCCCACGCGCGAAGCCTTGTTCGAAGCGGTGTACCGCCGCGAAGTGGACCAGCTTGCCGATCTGGCCGAACAGTTGAAACAAGAAGCAAAGCCCATCGATGCGCTCCGCCACTGGATGCGC
>DATDMA010000173.1:0-3212 GCA_036519015.1 Pseudolabrys sp.
ATGTGCGGATGCTGGTCGAGCCCCTCGGCCGCGAGCTTCCACATGCGCTGGAACGCGGGATTGTGCAGGCGCACGCGCCCGTCGCTGCCGAACACGGCCACCGCTTCGGCCAGGTGGTCGAGCGTCTCGCTCTGCACCTTGATCAGCGCGTCATAGCGCCGGTGCATGTCGAGCCCTTCGGTCACGTCGTCATAGAGATAGGTGACGCCGCCTTCCGGGTTGGGCGTGGTGACGACGCGCAGCGTGCGGTTGTCCGGCAGGTGCCACATATGCTCCTGCGGCTCGACCGAGCGATAGGCTTCGTAAAGCTCCTGCTTCCACTGACGGAAGTTCTGCTGCTCGGGCAGCTTGTGGCCGGCGCGCAGTGTGTCGAGCAGGGCCGAATCGGTCGGCGTCTGGTCGAGGAAGCCGCCATTGAGCTCGAACAGCGAGCGGAACGCCGTGTTGTAGAAGATCAGCTTGCGATCGACGTTGAAGATGGCAACGCCGGTGGCGAGCTGGTCGAGCACGCGGCGGTGCGCGTCGACCATGCGCGCGAGCTCGGTGCGCATCGCTTCCACTTCGGTGCGGTCGATGGCTATGCCGGCGGTGCCGGCGCTGCTCGGGGCGTCGACCACCTCGAAGATGCGCCGCTCGCCGGCCGCGATCGCGGGAACGCGGGAAGCGAAGGCCTTGCCGGCCGCGCGCGCTTGGGCAAGCTCGGCGCGCGCGGTGCGGTCGAGCAGCTCCAGCTCGCGTGCGACCGCATCGGTGGGATCGGCGGCCTCGACGGCGCGTGCATAGGCCGCGTTCACGAAGATCAGCCGCCCGTCGGTGCCGCGCGCCCACACAGGGGCGGGGAGCGAGTCGAGCAGCCCCCGCATGGTCTCGACATCGCCGCTCAGCCTGTCATTGCGGGAGGCGAGGTCGATCAACTCGCGCTCGATGCCGCTGACATCGCGCAGGCGCAGGATGGCGCTGCCGCCGACGGCGCGGCCTTCCGCCTCGAGCGGCCGTCCGGCGCGGGTGGTCAGGTTCATGACGAAGCCGCGGCCCTGGCCGCGCAGCGTCTCGACCGCCTCTTCCATCTGCTGCGCCGCCGACGGCTCCAGCCAGGTGCCGAAGGCGAGCACGCGCTCGACCGCGGTGCCGGATGCGATCAGAGAGGTGTCGCCGAGAATCTCGGGCTCGTCGGAGGCCGCGGCCCAGGCCACCAGCACCTGCGGCTCGGCGAGTAGCAGCGTCTTGAGCCGATCAATCTCGGCATGCAGCGCGGTCGCTTCGTCGCGCGAAATAGTTCCGTTGCGGCCCGATGCCCGGCGCGCGCGCACCAGCATGATCGTAGCGAGCACTGCGAACCCGAGAAGGCCCAGCGTCATTGTGAGCGAGGCGATTTCCTGCCGGCTCATGCCGGCCTGCAAGGCAGCAAGCATCGGCACCGCGCCGGCGCGAGCCGGAGCGGCAAATGCAACAAGAGAAGTAACTGTCACGAAGGAGGCGAGGAATCCGCCGCGCCTCGAACGAGAACGCAGCCTCTCGTTCGCCGTCCGGATCGTCTCCGGCATTCAGGCCTGCCCCAAGGATGCGCCGCGATGTCCGCCACACCGCTTGGCGAATCGCAGGACTTTACCCTCAACGGGAATCGCGCCGAAAGAGTCCAGATCGTGAACGGGTCGGGGAACTGCTATGACTGCACTTAATGCAGCGACTGCGCCTGCTTCGCCATTTCCTCGACGGTGATCTGGCCGAGTGCGCTGGAGAAGGTACGCTCCGCTTCGACGAGCGCCGGAAGCACGACATCGGTGACGAGGCCTGAGGCAGGTATCACCGAGTCTTCGGTATCCTCGGCGCTGCCGGCGGCGCGCAGGATGTGCTCGGCGGTGATGAGATGGAATTCGCGGGCGATCTCGTAGCCGCCGTGCGGTCCGCGGATGCCTTTAAGAATGCCCTCGCGCACGAGCGCCTGAAGGACAGGCTCGAGATGCCGGGGAGGAAGCTTGTGACGTGCAGCCAATGCCTTCGCCGACACAGGTCGGCTGCGCGCGTTGATCGCGACATCAATGACGGCGGCAATGGCAAGCATGCCCTTGCGGGATACCAGCGGCATGTGAGGCACCAGTCGGATCTGTAACAAAGCTTAGTGGTAATACGTTACAGCCCGGCCCGCGTCCAGAAGAAAACCACAATTTTGCCACTCAACTTCCGGTCGAGCCGAAGCCTCCCGCTCCACGTGACGTCTCATCAATCAACGCGACCTCACACAGTAATACCCGTGCGACTTGTGCAATGACCAATTGCGCAATACGCATACCTCGCGTGATGGTCACCGGCTCGGCGCCGAGATTCACCAATAAAACCTGCACTTCTCCGCGATAATCGGCGTCGATGGTGCCCGGCGCATTGAGCACCGTGACGCCGTGGCGCGCCGCCAGTCCCGAGCGCGGCCGCACCTGCGCCTCGGTTCCATCGGGCAGGGCGATGACGATGCCGGTGGGAACCAGCGCGCGCGCGCCGGGCGAAATCGTGAGCGGCGCCTCTTCCGGCACGGCCGCCATGAGGTCCATGCCCGCGGCGAGGGCGGTCTGATAGGACGGCAGCGGCAGATCGCGCCCGTGCGGCAGGCGCAGGACGCGGACTTCGGTGGTGGTCACTCTGTCTCTCCGTTGAGCGTATCGGCGACGCGTGCGATCAGCATCGCCGCCACGTCTTCTTTCGATTGCGGCGGCCAGGCTTCGACGCCGGACGCACGCACGAGCTGGATGGTGTTGCGGTCGCCACCCATGATGCCGGTCGACGGCGACACGTCGTTGGCGAGGATCCAGTCGCAGCCTTTGCGCGCGAGCTTGTCCTTGGCATTGGCGGCGACGTTCTCGGTCTCGGCGGCGAAGCCGATGACCAACTTCGGCCGCTCCTTCTTGCGATGCGCGACGGTCGAGAGAATGTCGGGGTTCTCGACCAGCGATAATTCCGGCGTGGCTTGGCCGGCCTTCTTCTTGATCTTCTGCTCGCCAGCATTGGCGACGCGCCAGTCGGCCACGGCCGCCGCGAAGATCGCCACATCGACTGGCAGCGCACGCTCGACCGCGCGCAGCATGTCGCGCGCGCTCTCGACCTTGACGACTTGCACGCCGGGCGGATCGGGCACGGTCACTGGCCCGCTCACAAGGATCACCTCGGCGCCTGCGCGCGCTGCGGCGGCGGCGATGGCGTGGCCCTGCTTGCCGGACGACCGG
>DATDMA010000174.1:0-3348 GCA_036519015.1 Pseudolabrys sp.
GGGTCATGCGGCGCGCAACGTAAAACGATTTCCCGCCGGCTTGAAGTCCGTGCGTGTCCCGGGCGCAGTGCAACGTGAGCCATAAGCGTGTTTACGCGCTTATGGCGAACGGTGCGTTGCAGACCCGGGACCGTCGCGGATTCGGAGTTCGTTACGGTCCCGGATCTGCGGTGCACCACTTCGCTGACGCTCGTGTTGCGCCGCGTCCGGGACAGGCACCCAAAATAAAACGCCCGGGCACGAGGCCCGGGCGCTCAACAGGTCTGTTCTGACGGCTGGCTTGGCGGCGGCGCGTTAGCGCCGGTCGCCCAAGAAGCGCAGCATGAACAGGAACAGGTTGATGAAGTCGAGATAGAGCGTCAGCGCGCCCATCACCGCCTTGCGGCCGGCGACGGTGCCGTCATCGCTGACGCTGTACATCTCCTTGATCCGCTGAGTGTCGTAGGCGGTCAGGCCGGCGAAGATCAGCACGCCGATGGCCGAGATCGCGAACTCGAGACCCGAGCTTTTCAGAAAGATGTTGACCAGCGACGCCAGGATGATGCCGAACAGGCCCATGATCAGGAACGAACCGATCGGCGACAGGTCACGCTGCGTGGTGTAGCCGTACAGGCTCAGCGCGCCGAACGACGCCGCCGAGATGAAGAACGTGCGGGTGATCGACGCGCCTGTGTAGGCGAGGAACACCGACGACAGCATGAGCCCGAGCAGCGCGGCATAGGCCATGAACAACATGAACGCCGTGCTTACCTGCAGCCGGTTGATGCGGAAGCTCAGGAAGAACACGAGCCCGAGCGTGCCGAGGAACAGCACGATCGTCAGCGGTCCGCTGTAGATGGTCTGGCCGAACGGGGTCAGCGCCAACTGTCCGGCGTCATTGGTCTGCACCGCGGCGTTGAAGGTGAGCCATGACACGACGCCGGTCAGAGCGACGCCGGCGGCCATATAATTGTAAACGCGAAGCATGTAGGCGCGCAGGCCTGCATCAATCGCGGCCGCACGCGCGCCGAAGCCGCGGGCAGCTACGTTACGGTCGAAGTCCGACATCGAGGATCCCTCTCTCAAAGCCCCGGCCTTGCGGGCCGGTCGCATGAAGCGCGCCGGCGAAGGCCGTCGCGGTTGTCTACGCGAATGTAATCAATGGCAAGTCTTCGCGCCAGATGGGGCCCGATCATGGCCCCTTCTATTGCCAAAGATTAACGCCTCCGAGGCGCCGATTATATGGGAAAAGCCACGACGGTGTCAGGGGGGTTATGCCGCGCGGCGGAATGTCGCAAAAACCTAGAGATTCCTGAGCACTGGGGCGGGCTTCTGCCCCAGGGCCCGGTACGTGCCGAGGAGGCCCAAAACGACCGTCACCAGCACCGCGGCGGCGGCCGCCGCCACCGCCGGCCAGGGCAGCCAGGTGAAACGCCGATGCATCAGTTCCGTGACGATCAGCCAACTCGTCACCAAGCCGCTCAGCACGCCGAACAGCGCTGTGGCCGCGCCGAGCAGGAGATACTCGATTGTGTAGGCGGCGAGCAGCCGCGTGCGCGTCGCGCCCAGCGTCTTGAGGATGACGGCATCGTAAACGCGGTGCCGGTGGCCGGCGGCGAGCGCGCCGCCCAGCACCAGCGCCGCCGCCAGCAGCGTGATCGCGCTGGCGCCGCGGATCGCCAGCAACAGGTTGCCGATGAGCGCGCCGATCGCCTCCAGCGCGTCCTTCACTTGAACGGAAGTGACCATGGGGAACGTATCGGCGACCGCGCGGATCATCGAGCCCTCCTGCGCCGCCGTACCGCCGTCCGGATAGGCGAGCGTCGCGAGCCGCATATGCGGCGCGCCGACGAAAGCGTTGGGCGTGAACACCATCACGAAATTGATGCTCAGGCTCTGCCAGTCGACGATCCGCATGTTGGCGATCTTGGCGGTGATGTTGCGGCCGAGCACATTGACCGTCACCGGGTCGCCGAGCTTGAGGCCGAGCCCGTCGGCGATGCGCTTCTCGAACGAGACCAGCGGCGGCCCGCTATAGTCGGGTTGCCACCATTCGCCTTCGACCAGCCGGGAGCCTTCCGGCAGCTGGTTGCTGTAGGTGATGCCGCGGTCGCTTTGCAGCACCCAGGCGGCGTCCTCCTTGGGCTTGAGCTGTTCGGCCGCGATGCCGTTGGCGGAGACAATGCGCCCGCGCAGCATCGGCACTTCCTCGAGCACGGCGCCCGGCGCCTGCGCGCGGACGAAATCGTCGAATTTGCCGGCCTGACCGGATGGAATATCGAGGAAGTAGAAGGAGGGCGCCCTGGCCGGCAGCTCATTGGTGAACTGCTGGCGCAAGTTTGCGTCGATCTCGATCACGGTCACCAGCAGCGCGATGCCGAGGCCGAGCGAGAGCACGATGGTCGGCGTCAGCGCGCTCGGCCGGTGGATATTGGCGACCGCCATGCGCAGCACGGTGGAGCGCGCATGCGGCGCGCGCGCCGCGATGAACATCAGCAGCATGGCGACCAGCCGCAGCAGCAGGAACACCGCCGCGGCGGCGCCGACATAGATGATGGCGACGCGCCGGTCATAGGCGAGCAGCACGGCCAGTGCGGCCAGTACGGCAACAGCGAGCGCCGTCAGCGCCGCATACACCGGCCGCGGCCTGACGCGCTGCGGCGCGACCATGTCGCGGAACAGCGCGCCCACCGGTACATCATGCGCGCGGCCGAGCGGCCACAGCGCAAAAGCCAGCGCCGTGAGCAGGCCGTAGACCAGCGCCAGCACCAGCTCGCTGCCGTGCACCGAGGCAATAATCGGCAACGGAATGATCGACCCGAAGGTCCACGAGATCGCGAAGGGCAGGATCGCGCCCAGCACCATGCCGATAGCGCCGCCGATCAGTGCGAGCAGCATCACCTGCGTGAGGTATATGGCGAAGACGCGTGCGCCGCTCGCGCCCAGCGCCTTCATGGTGGCGATGGTCTCGCGCCGCCGGTCGAGATGGCTCTTCACGGCATTGCCGACGCCGACACCGCCCACCAGCAGCGCGGTCAGGCCGACGATGGTGAGGAATTGGGTGAAGCGCTCGACATTCCGCTCGAGCTGCGGCGAAGCGTTGCTGCGCGTGCGGATATCCCAGCCCGCGTCCGGCAATTGCGAGCGCGTCTGTTCAATGACCCTGTTGGCGGCGGCGTCGCTCGTATCGCGCTCCGGCAGCCGCAGGCGATAGGTCCAGCGCACCAGACTGCCCGGCTGGATGAGGCCGGTCGCGCGCAAGGCATCTTCGCTGATCATCAGCCGCGGCCCGAAGCCGATGCCGCCGGCGAGCTTGTCCGGCTCGCTGCTGAGCGCGGCGCGCACCTCGAACGTCGTATTGCCGACGGT
>DATDMA010000175.1:0-3700 GCA_036519015.1 Pseudolabrys sp.
ATGCCGGGCGCGCGGGGCGCACCATTTCAGAGCAGATGCTCGATCCTGATCGGCAGATCACGCAGCCGCCGACCGGTGGCGTGATAGATGGCATTGGCGATGGCTGGCGCGACACCTGCGACCACCACCTCGCCGAGGCACTTTACGCCCATATCGTTCAGCGTCTGGTCAGGCTTGTCGATGAACTGCACATCGATGGAGCCGATGTCGGCATTCACCGGCACTACGTATTCGGCGATGTCCGCATTGAGGAAGCCCCCATAGCGCGGATCGACCTCGCTTGCTTCGCGCAACGCAGCGCCGATGCCCCACACCACACCGCCCATGACCTGGCTGCGCGCGGTTCGCGGGCTCATCACGCGCCCGCAGTCGACGACGCTGACCACGCGCGGAATGCGTGCACGACGCGTGCGAGGCTCTATGCGCACCTCAACGAAGTGCGCGATGTAGCTGAACGTCACGAAATCCGGAAATACTGGCCCAGCAAAAGCGAGCAGGCCGTGGTCCAGCCGATCAAAGACCGCGTCTGGCTGTCCCGGCGCGTGTCGCCGGACTTCGACTTCCAGTGACGGCTGCCGCGCGGCCTTGAGTCTCTCCGCCGGCGTTTGCCCGGCGGGCACGTTCGGACGGAGATCGTGTAATGCCTTCAGCATAGCTTCGGCCGCGGCGCTTGAAGCGGGAACGGCACTGGCCGTGCCCCAGGCGCCGGCTGTGAGGTGCTGCGGGTGCGCCGGCGTATCGCCGAGATCAGCAACTACACTCTCGACTGGAACGCCAAGCTTCGCCGCGACCGCGGCGGCGATCACGTTGCGGATGCCCTGGCCCATCTCGTGGCCGTGCACATTGATGACGACGCCGCCGTCATCGCTCACGCGCAAGCGCGCGATTGTCGGCACGGTCGTGGTCGGGTAGGCGCCGATGGCAACCCCCCAACCGATGAGCGAGCCGTCCTCCGCATGCATCGAGCCCGGGTTCATGCTGCGCCGGCTCCACCCAAAGCGCTCCGCCCCGCGCTGAAGGCATTCCGCCACGTGCCGCGACGAGAACGGCTTGCCGGTGATCGGATCCTTGGCCGCATCGTTGGCGAGCCGCAACGCAACAGGGTCCTGGTTGGTCGCGTAGGCGACTTCATCCACGGCGGACTCGAACGCAAAACAGGCGACGTGCTCCCATGGCGTTCGCATGAAGCCCGGCGTCTGCGTGTCCATCTGCACCAGGCGCTCACGGCCACGGAAGTTGGCGATCCCATGCAGGCGCGCGCTCAAGTCGGTGTAGAGCGTGGGGAAGAGGTCGTGACGCGAAGTCTGTGAGTCGGTTTCGTGGATAGCCGCCACCATCTTCCCGTTAGCATCGGCGCCGAGGCGGACGCGATGGCGGCTCGCGGGGCGGAAGCTGGTATCGTGAAACACCTGCGCGCGTGGCACGACGAGCTTCACCGGACGCTGGAGCCGGCGCGCCGCGATGGCGGCCAGCACCGTCTGCATCTGCAACGAGTTCTTCTGGCCGAAGCCACCGCCGCAATAGGGCGCCACGACCTGGACGCGGTCAGCGGGCATGCCGAGCTCGGTGGCGAGTCCGTGCCGGATGGCCGCGGTGTTCTGCGTACCCTCGTGCACGATCAGCAGTCCATCCCGCCATTCGGCCACGGTGCCGACCAACTCCATCGGGTTCTGATGCTGCGGCGGCGTGGTGAAGTAACTGTCGATCTTGATCGCAGCATTGGCAAACGCCTTGTCGGCATCGCCCGCAATGCGGTCGCCGAATATTGCCTGCGGCAACGGCGATTCCGCCTGTGCGATGACATCGCTCGGCCGCGCGTCGAATGTCACGTTGAAGGGCTCTGTCGCATAGGTCGCCTTGACGAGCGCGGCGCCTTCGATGGCGGCCTCCAGCGTATCGGCGGCCACCAGCGCAATCGGCTGGCCGCGATAGGCAACGGCCGGCGACATCATCGGCCGAAAACTCTGGAACGCATAGCCTTCATGGAAAAGGAAACCCGCCGACTTCAGGTCGCCGAGATCTTCATGTGTCAGCACCAGCCGCACGCCGGGCACGGCGCGCGCCGCCTGCGTATCAATTTTTTCGATCTTGCCGCGGCCGATGGTGGCGATCGCCAGCATGGCATGCACCATGTCCGGCTGCGACTGGTCGGCGCCGTAGCGCGTCGCGCCGCGCACTTTGTCGCGCGCGTCGACGCGGGGCGTGTCGGGAAAGGCCGTCTCGGTCATGGCGCTTTAAGCCCTCTCTTTTGCAATGAGCAGCGCATCAGCGACGGTGCGCGCGGCGAGGTCGATGCGGAAGGCGTTTTGCTGGCCGGCGCGGGCTCCGCGTAAAGCGATCTCGCCGGCGGAGAGGGCACGGTCAGGCGTCAGGCAGTGACCTATGAGCGCACGCTCCGCCTCGTGCGCGCGCCACGGCCGCGTGGCGACCCCGCCGAGCGCGATGCGCGCCTCGCGCACAATGTCGCCCTCCATGCGCAGCGCGACCGCCGCGGAGGCGAGCGCAAAGGCGTAGGATTCGCGATCGCGGATCTTGTGGTAGGTCGAGCCGCGGCCCAGCGGCGTCGCCGGCACGCGGATGCGCATCACCAGTTCGTCACGCGCGAGCGCCGTCTCGATATGCGGCGTATCGCCCGGCTCGCGATAGAAGGTCTCGATGGGGATGGTGCGCTGCCCCTGCGGCCCCAGCACGTCGACCGCGGCGTCGAAGGCGATGAGCGCAACGGGCCAGTCGCCGGGGAAGGTGGCGATGCAGGCGTTGCTGCCGCCGAGCACGGCGTGCCCGCGATCAATGCCGTTCAGCGCCGCGCAGCCGCTGCCCGGATTGCGCTTGTTGCAGACGAATGGCTCGCCGCCGCGGAAATAGGCGCAGCGCGTGCGCTGGAGCAGGTTGCCGCCGACGGTCGCCATGTTGCGGAGCTGTTGCGACGCCGCCCGCCACAGCGATTCCGACAGCGCCGGATAGGCCTCGATCAAGTGCGGGTCCGCCGCCACGTCGCTCATCCGCGCCATCGCGCCGAACTCCAGTTCGTTGCGGTCCGAGGTGTCGAACGTGCGCAGTTCATCGAGGCCGGTGATGTCGATGATCCTGCTCGGCGTTTCCACGTTCAGCTTCATCAAATCGAAGAGCGTGGTGCCGCCGGCGAGGAAGCGCGTGTGCGGCCCGCCCGCGGCGATCGCATGCACCGCTTCCGCGGCGGTCGTGGGCTTCGCATAAGTGAAGGGCTGCATGGCTCATCTCTTGCGCATCTTCTGCGCGGCGTCCCGGATGGCGGCGACGATGCCGACATAGGCGCCGCAGCGGCAGATATTGCCGCTCATGTACTCGCGGATCTGATCGGCGGATTCGGCGTGACCCTCGTGCACGCAGGCGACCGCCGCCATGATCTGGCCTGGCGTGCAATAGCCGCATTGCAATGCGTCATGATCGATGAAGGCCTGCTGCATCGGATGCAGTTCGGCGCTGCCGTTGGCGAGGCCCTCGATCGTCGTCACCGCGCGCCCGGTGGCCTGCGCGGCGAGGGTAAGGCAGGCAACGACGCGGCAGCCGTCGAGGTGGACTGTGCAGGCGCCGCACTGGCCGTGGTCGCAGCCTTTCTTCGTGCCGGTGAGCGCCAGCCGCTCGCGCAGCACGTCCAGCAAAGACGAGCGGGCGTCGATCGTCAGTTCGTGTCGTGTGCCGTTGACGTTCAGGTTCACCG
>DATDMA010000176.1:0-9061 GCA_036519015.1 Pseudolabrys sp.
AGGCCTCGCCAAGCTTTTCGAGCAGAAATATCCGGGCATCGCCGTGCAGGTCGAGCGCACCGGCAGCGAGCGCATCTACCAGCGCGTGGCGCAGGAGCGCGCCAACAACATCTTCGCCGTCGATGTGCTCGACGGTTCCGACCAGGCGCTGTTCGTCACCTGGAAGAAGCAGGGCATCCTCGAGCCCTATATCCCAACCGAACTTATGAAATGGCCGGCGGACCAACGCGATGCCGACGGCACGTATGCCAGCGTGCGCTACACGTTGATGCCGATCGGCATCAACACCAATCTCGTGAAGCGCGAGGACGCGCCGAAGAGCTTTGCCGATCTGCTCGATGCGAAATGGTCGAACAAGATCGTCAAGGCGCATCCGAGCTATTCCGGCGGCATCGTTACGTCCACGTTCCAGACGGTTAAAGCCATCGGCTGGGAGTATTTCGAGAAGCTCGGCAAGCAGAAGGTGTTGCAGGTGCAGTCGGCGACCGAGCCGCCGAAGAAGCTCGCGATCGGCGAGCGCGCAATTTCCGCCGACGGGCTCGAATATGTGAATCTGCTGCTGAAAGAGTCGGGCGCGCCCATCGATCTCATCTATCCGAAGGAGGGTACTCCTTTCATCCCGGGCTGCGAGGCCATCGCCAAAAACGCGCCGCATCCGACCGCGGCCAAGCTGTTCATGAGCTTCATGGTCTCGCGCGAGACGCAGCAATACCTTTCCGACGTCGCCGGCCTGCGCTCGTTCCATCCGGACGTGACGCTCAGGGATGGCCGCGTGCCGCTGTCGCAGATCAAGCTGCTGCCATCCGATCCCGCCGCGCAGGAAGCTGCGACCGAAGAGATTAAGAAGAAATATGCGCAGTATTTCGGGATTTGAGTTTGAAACGACCATCTCTCCTCCGTCATGCCCGGCTTTATGCCGGGCATCCACGTCTTTCTTTCCTTTCGTTTCTCGGAGTAGGACGTGGATGCCCCGGACAAGCCCGGGCATGACAAAGTGAGAGGCAACGACTGCAACAGAGTGAAAGTATCATGGCATTGCTCTCCACCTTCACCCGCACCGACATCCAAACATCAGGCGCGCGCATCGTCACTGTCACCGGCGGCAAAGGTCCTCCGCTGCTGCTGATGCACGGCAACCCGTTCAATCATCTCTCATGGCACAAGGTGGCGCCGACGCTGGCCGAGCGCTTCACCGTCGTGTGCACCGACCTGCGTGGCTACGGCGATTCCGAGAAGCCGCCCGGCGGCGAGGATCATTCCGGCTATTCGTTCCGCGCCATGGCGCAGGACCAGGTCGAGGTGATGGCCGCGCTCGGGCATGCCGAATTCCTGGCCGCCGGTCATGACCGCGGCGGGCGTGTGCTGCACCGCATGTGTCTCGATCATCCGGGCAAGGTGACCCGCGCCGCCATCCTCGACATCATTCCGCAACATCACCTGTTCAACAATATCAGCCAGCAGTGGGCCACCTTCTCCTGGCACTGGTTCTTCAACATCCAGCCCTTCGACATGCCGGAGCGGATGATGGGCGCCGATCCCGATTGGTTCATCGAGAAGAAACTCGCCAAGACCAAGCAGGGCTTGAGCTTTTTCGATCCCGAGGCGCTCGCGGAGTACAAGCGCTGCTTCCGGAACCCCGAAACGATCCACGCCATCTGCGAGGACTACCGCGCCACGGCCGGTGTCGACCTGGACATGGACACCAAGGACTTCGCGGCCGGCCGCAAGGTCGAATGCCCGCTGCTGCTGCTCTGGGGCGCGACCGGCGGGGTCGGCCGCAACTCGAAGCCGGACCCCGCCGAGATATGGCAGCGCTACGCGTCCAATATCGTCGGCGCGAAGGCGCTTCCTTGCGGACATTACCTGTCCGAGGAAGCGCCCGCCGAGACAACGGCCGCTCTAAAGGAGTTCTTTACCGCGAGGCTGTGACCGTCAAATGCCGACGGGTTTCGGCATGTCGAGGAATTCGTGCATGGCGTGCCAAAACAGTTGGCGATTGATGGCCACGGCTACCGAATGCGCGGTGTTGGGCAGCACGATGAGCTGCTTGTCGCCGTTCGGGAGCTGCCGGTAGAAGTCGAACACGTCTTCGACTGTCGCAATTCCGTCGTACTCACCGCGAATGAGCAGCACCGGCGCCTGCACTTTCTTCGGATCGACGATCGGCAGATTGGCCGTCATGTCGAGGTAGGTGCCGGTCGGCACTTGGTCACCATATTGCAATTCCACATCGGCAGCGATCTTGCCGATTGACGGATCGGTGGTTCCGGGCTTGTCGCGGGTGAAGATGCTTTCGATCTCGGCGCGGTCGCGCTTGCGCATGTTGTGCGTGCGATAGAACTCCACCCGCTCGGCGCGCTTCTGCAATGTCGGCGACTCAGTGCCTTTGTAGGTAAAGGCGGCGAGGACCAGCCGGTCGACGCGCTCGGGCTCGATCATGGCGTAGAGGCCGGCGCGCAGCGCGCCCGACGACTCGCCCATCATATGAACTTTCTGCTGGCCGGTCTCACGCACCACGACCTGCATCGCGGCCTTCAGATCCTGCGCGCCGCTGGCGATATCCGAATTGCCGCTGGTTCTGCCGGATTTGCCGTAGTTCTCATGATCCATCGTCCAAACATCGAAGCCCCAACGTGCGAAGACATTCAGCAACGAATATTCGCCGTGGCCGGGGGTATCGAGATCGAAGGTGCGCCAGGTCACCGACGAGCCGTGCACCAGAAACAGCACCGGGCGCGGCGGTTCGCCGCTTTTGGGGGCACCGAGCCGCTTGCGAAAGATATAGAGCGGGACGTCGCCTTTCTTTGCCCAATATTCCGCGCTCCAGATATCGGCGGCGGCTGCCCTCGCCGGGCTGGAATTGGTGGAAATCAGGGCGGCGCCGACGCCCAATCCGGCCGTTTTTAGGATCGTTCGGCGGGCGACAGGACTATTGAACTCATTCATGGGACGTACCTCCAAGGCGGCGCGGCTTTGTGACGGTTTGGAGACCGGCGCCGCGGTGACTGTTGTGACATCCGGCCAATGACTAAATTAGCCTAGTCCAGTATTTGAGCGGAATTGGTCCTTTCGGTCCACTCGCGCTGGGGATTGAGTTCTGCTAGGTGGACGGTTCGCGCGTTATCGTGGCGCGCGGCGTCGGGGGGCGTCGGTTGGGGGGTGTATGATTCCGAGCAGCGGGAACTGGAATTCGGAAGCGTCACGCACGGCAAATCCCGTCAAGGGCAGTAGGCCATCAGTCTGAACGGGTAAGACGACCGACGCCGGTCCGGAGGAACGATGTTGAATTCGCTGCGCGCGGCGGCGCGCTTTTTCCAGGAAAAAGTCGGCTGGAATCGGATCGGCGTCGCGCTGAGCCTCGCCATCTTCACGATCGCGGTCGTGGTGCTCGTGCATATGCTGCGCGACATCGATACCAAAGAGGTTCTACGCGCGCTCAAGGCGGTCCCGCCGCATCACATCGCCGCCGCGGCCGTGTTCGTGGCCGGCGGCTATTTCACGCTCACCTTCTATGACTGGTTCGCGCTGCGCACCATCGGCCGCACCGAGGTGCCCTACCGTATTGCAGCCTTGTCCGGTTTCACCAGCTATTCCATCGGCCACAATATCGGCGCCACGGTGTTCACCGGCGGCGCGGTGCGCTACCGCATTTATTCGGCCTACGGGCTCGACGCCATCGAGGTCGCCAAGATCTGCTTCATCGCCGGCCTCACGTTCTGGCTCGGCAACGCCGCCATGCTCGGCCTCGGCGTCCTGACGACGCCGCATGCGGCGAGCCCCATCGATCAGCTTCCGGACTGGGCCAATCGCCTGGTCGCCATCGGCATCCTGTGCGTGCTCGCCTCTTATATTGCCTGGGTCTGGAGCGCGCCGCGCCAGATCGGGCAGGGCGAATGGAAGGTGCGGCTGCCGGACGGGCCGTCCACGCTTCTGCAAATCTGCATCGGCATTCTCGATCTCGGCTTCTGCGCTTTGGCCATGTACATGCTGCTGCCGGGCGAGCCCAATATCGGCTTCGTCACGCTGGCGGTGGTGTTCGTCTCGGCCACTTTGCTCGGCTTCGCCAGCCACGCGCCCGGCGGCCTCGGCGTGTTCGACGCCGCAATGCTGGTGGCGCTCTGGCAGTTCGACAAGGAATACGTACTCGCGGGACTGCTCATCTTCCGCGTGCTATATTATCTGACGCCTTTCGTGCTGGCGGTGATCATCCTCGGCGCGCGCGAAATCTGGCTGAGCATCCAGCGCGGCGCCAGGGCAAAAGCGGAATTCAAGACCGTCCACGCGGCCGACCCAATCCGCAGCGAGATCAAGGCCCAGCCTGAGAAGACTGACGCTGGCTGACCATGGCCACGAATGACGATACCGGCAATGCGCCCGGCGACTGGACCAGCCGCTTGCGCGACGCGTGGCGCATCCTTGTCGGCGAAGCTGCCGGCAACAATGAGGCTGCCACCATTATGCCGTCGCGCGAAAGTTCCGCCGTCCATCCGCATGGGCTCCTGATCGAATCTCTGATCGGGGGCCTCGCGGTCCCCGCCATCGTGCTCGACCGCGACGGCCGCGTGATCGCCTTCAATGCCGCCGCCACCACCATCGCGCCCGCGTTGCGCCGCGGCGAGCCGGCGCTCATTACGCTGCGCATGCCGGAACTCGTCGATGCCATCCGCCGGGCCAGCAAGCGGCGCGAGGCGCAGCGCGTCGAGTTCTTCGAGCGCGTGCCGCTCGACCGCTGGTTCGAGGCCTTCGTTACGCCGGTGAGGCTCTCGGGCGTCGGCGACGGCAATGCCGACATTCTGGTAATGACCTTCAACGACCTCACGCCGCTGCGCCGGGTCGAGGAAATGCGCGCCGACTTCATCGCCAATGCCAGCCACGAGCTGCGCACGCCGCTCGCCGCGCTGCTCGGCTTTATCGAGACCTTGCAGGGGCCGGCCAAGGGCGATCCCGTCGCGCGCGAGAAATTCCTTGCCATCATGCAGGGGCAGGCGACGCGCATGGCGCGGCTGATCGACGATCTCCTGTCGCTGTCGCGCATCGAGCTCAACGCCCACCTGCAGCCGAACACGGCCGTCGATCTCCAGCCCATCGTGCGCCAAGTGGTGGACGGCCTGCAGATGCTCGCGCGCGACCGCGGCGTCGACATCAAGGTCTCCACGCCCGAGACGCCGCTCATCGTCCTCGGCGATCGCGACGAGCTCATCCGCGCGCTGGAGAACCTGGTCGAGAACGCGCTCAAATACGGAGCGGCCGGCAAGCGCGTCGATGTCGGCTTCGCGCGCGGACAGACCCGGGCCGGCACACCGGAAGCCCGCATCGCCGTGCGCGACTTCGGCCCCGGCATCGCGCCGGAGCATCTGCCGCGGCTGACCGAGCGCTTCTACCGCGTCGATGTCGCCGACAGCCGCTCGCAGGGCGGCACCGGCCTGGGGTTGGCGCTGGTCAAGCACGTGCTCAACCGGCACGGCGGCAGGCTCACGATCGAGAGCACGCTGGGCGCAGGCGCCACCTTTACGATGCACCTGCCCTTGCGCACCGAAGAAACCGCCGCGGACGCGGAATCTACTGCAAAATCATAGCCTTGGTCTGTCATCTGCCTGTCACATAACAGTCATAGAACGGTGACGGCTGTCGCCTAAGGCTGGCCGCAGTTCCCGACCGCGTTGAGCTGACGCGACTAAAAAGATGGTCGGGAGCGCAGTCTGGAGAGCGTCGTTTAGAGCAACAGCGGTCGCCCGGATCACGGGCGCAAGAAGATGCCTTGCGTGGGTTGCGCACGACCCGCGTGGGCCTTTGGCCGCCAACAAGGAGACAACCTGTGAAACACTGGACCGCACTGGTCGCCGCCGGCTTCGTCGCCGCCGCGGCAATCGTACCGGCCACCGCTGCCGACATTTCCGGCGCCGGCGCGACTTTCCCCTATCCGATCTACGCCAAGTGGGCCGATGCCTACAAAAAGGAAACCGGTAACGGGCTGAACTATCAGTCGATCGGTTCGGGCGGCGGCATCAAACAGATCAAGGCCAAGACCGTGACCTTCGGTGCGTCCGATGCCCCGCTTCCGGGCAAGGAGCTCGATGAATCCGGTCTCGCTCAGTTCCCGATGGTGATGGGCGGCATCGTGCCGGTCGTCAATCTCGACGGCATCAAGGCCGGCGATCTGACCATCGACGGACCGACCCTCGCCAAGATCTTCTTGGGCGACATCAAGACCTGGAACGATCCGGCGATCGCCAAGCTCAACCCCAGCGCCAAGCTGCCGAACCAGGCCATCGCCGTCGTGCACCGCTCGGACGGGTCGGGCACCACGTTCAACTTCGCCTACTACCTGGCGGACGTGGACGGTGACTGGAAGACAAAGGTCGGCTTCAACACCTCCGTGCAGTGGCCCGTCGGCATCGGCGCCAAGGGCAACGAAGGCGTCGCCAACAACGTCGCCAACACCAAGGGCTCGATCGGCTACGTCGAGTACGCCTACGCCCTGCAGAACAAGCTGACCTTCACCAAGATGCTCAACAAGTCCGGCAAGACGGTCGCGCCGACCGCGGATGCCTTCCAGGCCGCCGCTGCCAACGCCGACTGGAGCTCGCAGCCCGGTTACGGCGTGATCCTCGCCAACCAGCCCGGCGACAAGTCCTGGCCGATGACGGCCGCGACCTGGATCCTGGTCTACAAGCAGCCGATCGATGCGGCCGCCACGGGTGAAGCGCTCAAGTTCTTCGCCTGGGCCTACAAGCACGGCGACAAGATGGCCGAAGCCCTCGACTACGTCCCGATGCCGGCCAAGGTCGTCTCGGACGTCGAGAAGTACTGGACCAAAGAGGTCAAGGACGCGAGCGGCAAGCCCGTCTTCGCGGTGACCAACTGATCCAAACGCTGACGGGAAAGGGCGCCTGCACGGCGCCCTTTCCTTGTCCACCGCCAGAGAGCGGCGGCTTGTGTTGCGGCCGGAAGGTCGCTTGAGTGGCTCGCCTGAGCGCAGTGCCCAAGGAGAGCCGGATGCAATCGACCCGGAGGCGGACCGTGGCAGATGTTGCTTTGCAGGGAAGTGCCGCCTCGGTCACCGAGCAGGTCGATCGGGCGAAGGTTCTTCAGCGCCTGCGGTTGGGTGATGTCGGCTTTCGCTGGGTCACCCGCATGGCGGCCATCACGGTGCTTGTCATCCTCGGCGGCATCATCGTCTCGCTCGTAGTTGGTTCGCTGCCGGCTCTGCGCGCATTCGGCTTCTCGTTCCTGGTCGACGAGACCTGGAACCCGGTGACCGAGAAATTCGGCGCCATCGCGCCGATCTACGGCACCGTCGTCACCTCCTTCATCGCCATGCTGATCGCCGTGCCGGTCGGCCTGCTCATTGCGGTGTTCCTCACCGAACTGTGCCCGATGTGGTTGCGGCGCCCGATCGGCATTGCCATCGAACTGCTCGCCGGCATCCCCAGCATCATCTACGGCATCTGGGGCCTGTTCGTATTCGCGCCCTTCCTGCAGCAGTACGTGCAGCCGTTTCTGATTTCCGTGTTCGGCGATGTCCCGGTGCTCTCGAATTTGTTTGCTGGGCCGCCCTACGGCATCGGCATCCTCACCGCCGGACTGATCCTGGCGATCATGGTGCTGCCTTTCATCACTTCGATTTCGCGCGACGTGTTCGAAGCGGTGCCGCCGGTGCTCAAGGAAGCAGCCTACGGTCTCGGCTGCACCACCTGGGAAGTCTCGCGTTTCGTCGTGCTGCCCTTCACGCGCGTCGGCGTCATCGGCGGCGTCATGCTCGGCCTCGGCCGCGCGCTCGGCGAGACCATGGCGGTCACCTTCGTCATCGGTAATGCGCACCGCATTTCCGGCTCGATCCTGGCGCCCGGCACCACCATCTCGGCGACCATCGCCAACGAGTTCACCGAAGCGGTCGGCGACCTCTACACCTCCTCGCTGATCGCGCTCGGCCTCATCCTCTTCGTCATCACCTTCATCGTGCTGGCTTGCGCCCGCCTGATGCTGATGCGGCTCAACGCCCGCGTGGGAGCGTAGCACCATGGCCGTTTACGACGTTCGCCGCCGCCGCAACACCATCATGATGGGCCTGTCGTTCGCAGCCACCGCGTTCGGTCTCGCCTGGCTGGTGCTGATCCTGGCCGTCCTGCTGTGGGAAGGCTTCAGCGGGCTTTCGCTCGCGGTCTTCACGCAAATGACGCCGCCGCCGGGTTCGGCCGGCGGTCTGCTCAATCCGATTATGGGCAGCCTGGTGATGACGGTGATCGCGGTCGCGATCGGCACGCCGCTCGGCATGCTCGCCGGCACCTACATGGCCGAATACGGCCGCTACGACAAATTGAGCGCGGTGGTGCGTTTCATCAACGACATCCTGCTCAGCGCGCCCTCGATCGTGGTGGGCCTGTTCATCTACGAGATCATGGTCGCTCAGATGGGCCATTTCTCCGGCTGGGCCGGCGCCGTGTCGCTGGCGGTGATCGTCGTGCCGGTGGTGGTGCGCACCACCGAGGACATGCTCACTTTGGTCCCCGACACGCTGCGTGAGGCCGCCGCCTCGATCGGCCTGCCGCGCTCGCTGATGATCCAGAAGGTGGCCTACCGCGCCGCGCGGGCCGGCATGATCACCGGCGTTCTGTTGGCGGTCGCGCGCATCAGCGGCGAGACCGCGCCTCTGTTGTTCACCGCGCTCAACAACCAGTTCTGGAGCACCGACATGAACGCTCCGGTCGCCAGCCTGCCGGTCGTCATCTTCCAGTTCGCGCTCAGCCCGTACAAAGACTGGCAGGAGCTGGCCTGGACCGGCGCGTTGATCATCACATTGGCGGTGCTTGCGCTCAGCATCATCGCCCGAACCCTCGCGGCACAGGGAAAACAGTCATGAGCGTAGTATCCGTCACCACCCCGACCGTCACCCGCGCGCCGGTCAGTGCCGACGGCCTGGAAGACAAGATCTCGATCCGCAATCTCGATTTCTTTTACGGCGACCATCGCGCGCTCAAGAACATCAATGTGTCGCTGTACCGGGGCAAGGTGACCGCCTTCATCGGCCCGTCCGGCTGCGGCAAGTCGACTTTGCTGCGCA
>DATDMA010000177.1:0-2904 GCA_036519015.1 Pseudolabrys sp.
CCCGAAATAGCCAGGCGTCATTGCGGCGAGCAGATTCGCAAGAGTAAAGCCGCCCATTGCGATAGCCAACAAATGGCGCCGCTCCAACCCGGCCGTCAGCACGGCCATGACCGGAGCGCCGATGGCATAGGCGAGAGAGAAGGCGGTGACCAAATGGCCGGCCGCGGGCAAGCCGACGTTCAGGTCTCGCGCCAGGGCGGGCAGCAGCCCAGCGATCATAAAACCCTCGGTGCCGATTGCGAAGGCACCGACAGTTAGCCAAATGAGTGGCGTCAGCGATACAAGCAAAATGAGCTCCTCGTATTAGATTTGAAGTGCGTTGGGTGGATGCAATTGCGCTCGGCAGAAGGCGGCGCACGCGCTGGAGCAGCGTCGGCGCCCTATAGCGTGGCCCAACGCGCGTTGGCGGCGAACGATTTCCGCGCGGCGGACATCAGCCTTTCCTGATCTCGCTTATCATGGCGATGCAACACACGGTCGCCGTTATGAAACCGAGCGCGATAATCAGTTCACACACCAGGTGTGGCGTCAGTTCGTGCATTTCCGTTTCTTCTTCGCATTTCAATAACGAGGGCGCGGTAACCCTCATCCACTTCCTCGAACACCGTGGGATCGGATGGCTCAGGTATGCCAAGGAGCGCTATGGATAAGAGTGCAGGCGTTCGGCTTGCGGAATGTCGGATCAAAACACTCGATATAGTCGAAATTCACGGTACCGAACGTCGTCTGAGGCTTTTTTAGCGCTGAGCGGGTCTGAAGCTGAACGAACTCATTCTTGAAGTCATGGCGCGGAAAGGCTGCGATGACCTGGTCGCGCTGCTCTGGCGTATATTCATCAAAACCAGCTCCGAGAACGTCCATGAGCACACCTGAGTGTGTGAGAGCGATTTCAGGCCGCATGTATTGGGGAATGCCGGGCGTCGCATGTAGGGCGATAGCTTCCCAAACCAGGTCCGTTTCTCGCTCTGGGATGCCATGGCTTCGAAGAAATTCGCGGGCGGCGTCGGCGCCGTCGACTTCAAACCGCTTCGTCTCGGTTTCGTAAGCATCGACAAGGCCCATGTCGTGAAACAGCGCTGCGACATAAAGAAGTTCGGAATCGAACTTGAGGTTTTGCCGGGCGCCCTTCATCGCCCCGAACACAAAAACGCGGACCGAATGGTTGAACAGCATCTCAGTTTGGTGTTGCCGCACGAGTTCTGCGGCTTCGCGCGCGATCTTGCTATCGGGAATCTTGATACCTGAAATCATCTCTACCATTGTCGAACTCCTGCTCTTTGCGGTGTTTTGCCAGTGCTTCCGTGTTGCCCGAATTCATTAGAATTGCTCCGGCCCTTGACAATGAAGAGATGCGTCCGGACCCGGTCAGAAAAAAGTACCAAGACTAGCGATTGTTATTGTACCATTCCGCGATGGCGACCCTCCGCATCGACTTTGATCGTTCCAGAAGAACGCCGTTCGCGACACAGATCTACGGAGCGATCCGAGAGGCAATCGAGACGGGGCAGCTGGCTTCTGGCGCACGGTTGCCTTCCTGGCGGGATTTGGCGGCGCAACTCGGCGTCTCCCGTGGCACCGTGCGCGTGGCCTACGAGCGTCTGATCACCGAACAGTTCGCGGTTTCCCTCGGGGCGGCCGGTACTCGTGTGGCCGAGCGCCCATCCCGATCTCCGGCACCCGAGTGGACCCCGGAAGCGTCGCCTTTGCCTGGACTGTTCCATTCCTTCGGAACGGTGCCCTTCGCGTTTCAGACTGGGGTGCCGTCTCAAGACGCCTTCCCCTTCAAGCTGTGGTCACGCATCCTGACGCGTGAGAGTCGTGTGGCGGCGCCGGTCGGGTATCCCGATCCGCGTGGCGATCCGGCTCTGCGAAAGGAGATCGCGGCTTACCTAGGCATTGCCCGCGGCATTCGATGCAGCCCATCTCAGGTGCTCGTGACGGCCGGGTTCTCCGGTGCGCTCGGCCTTGTGGTCCGCGGGCTCAAACTTGAAACGATGGAAGCTTGGATGGAGGATCCGGGCTTTCCGCTCACGCGCACCGCGCTCGGCCTGGCTGGCATAACTGTGACAGCTGTCCCGGTCGACGCGGAAGGGTTGGATATTGCCGCTGGCGTGCGGAACGCTCCCGGAGCGGCGTTGGCGGTTGCGACGCCCGGCCAACAGGCGCCGTTGGGAATGACGATGTCGCTCCCGCGGCGGCTTGCACTGCTCGCATGGGCTCGGCGGAACGGTGCTTGGATTATTGAGGACGACTATCTGAGCGAACTGCAGCTACATGGACGGGCCGCGCCCGCTCTTGCATCCCTCGATGGGGATGGGCGAGTCCTGCACATCGGCAGTTTCAGCAAGACCATCAGCCCGAGCTTGCGCCTCGGCTTCCTCGTGGTGCCGCCGCCACTAGCTCACCGGTTCGGCGAGATCGCTGCTTGCTTGGCACCGGCACCGGCAGCGCCCGTGCAACGCGCTGTAGCGAACTTCCTGCGCGAGGGGCATTATCTTCGCCATCTCCGCCGAATGAAGCGGCTTTACGCCACCCGACGGGAAGCCCTGCTTCGTTGCTTGGGGAAGATGGCGTCAGACTCCCTTAAGGTGCAAGCAACCGCCGGCTTGACTGTGGTGACTTTGCTCCCCGAGTTTGCATCCGATGTGGACATCGCTTTGCGCGCCCTGCCGTTCGGCTTGGCGCCGGCTCCCCTTTCGCCCTGGTACATGCGCCATCCCCCGCAGCGGGGATTGCTGCTCAGCGTGACCAATTTAATTGAACGGCGCCTGACGAGGGATTGTGGTCGGCTGCTGGAACTAGTGCGATAGTGTCGCTGTCTTGTCGATACGGACCAAGCTCCAAATCGAACGTCGCATTCGAGTTTGGCAATGTTCAATCTTGCCATCGACAGTAAGCCTAGAG
>DATDMA010000178.1:0-19915 GCA_036519015.1 Pseudolabrys sp.
CCCAAAAAAGAAACGACCACCCGAAATGGCGCGCGTTCATCCGGCGTCGCCCTATCGAAAGTGGCCGTCGGGCGATCGGCAAGCCAATCGCCACTTGAGATGACCCTATAGATTCGGCATGACATGGATATGACGAAGCGCGCGGGGAACATCTACGTCGGCATCGGCGGCTGGACCTACGAGCCGTGGCGGGGAGTCTTTTATCCGAAGGGTCTGACGCACGCGAAGGAACTGCCCTACGCGGCCGAGCACCTCACCTCGATCGAGGTCAACGGCACCTTCTACCGCACGCAGACGCCGAAGACGTTTCGGTCCTGGGCCGAACAGGTGCCGGACAGTTTCGTGTTCGCGCTGAAGGGCCCCCGCTACGCAGTAAACCGGCGCGTGCTCAGCGAAGCCGGCGACTCGATCAAGCGCTTCCTCGAGTCGGGCGTGACTGAGCTTGGAGGCAAGCTCGGCCCCCTGCTCTGGCAATTCGCGCCGACCAAGAAATTTGACGAAGCGGATTTCGGGGGCTTCCTCGAACTGCTGCCGAAGACTTTCGACGGCCATACGCTGCGGCATGTTGTCGAGGTGCGCCACGACAGCTTCAAGACGGCGGAATTCATCGCGCTGTTGCGCAAGTTCGCCATCCCCGTCGTCTACGCCGAGCACGACACCTACACCGAGATCGCCGATGTGACCGGCGACTTTGTCTATGCGCGCTTGCAGAAGGGCGACGAGAAGCTGAAAGCCGGCTATCCGCCGAAGGCGCTCGATGCCTGGGCCGAGCGTGCGAAGACCTGGGCCGCCGGCGGCGCACCGAAGGACCTCGCGCTCGTCGACAAGACCGCCGCGAAGAAAGAGCCGCGCGATACGTTCGTCTACTTTATTCACGAAGCTAAAGTGCGCGCGCCGGCCGCGGCCATGGCGCTCATCGAGCGCGTGAAGTCTTAAGCGCCGCTACTGGCCCGGAAACAGCCGCCAATAGCGCGGCAGGATGGCGATGCGGTCCGAGAGGTTTTGCGAGGCATCGGCCGGCAGCTCGATCTCGATTCTGTGGTTGGCGGCGCCCACCAGCAACTCGACGCGGCGCCAACTGCCGCTGCGGCGGACGGCCGACACCACGCCGGGAATGGCGCCCGGCCGATCGTCCACCACGTCGACGCCGTTCGGACGTATGAACAAGCGTGCCGGCCCTTCGCGCGCATCGGTGCACAGCAGATCGGTCGGACGATTGTCGAACCAGATCTGGCCGTTCGACAGCGACACCGGCAGTTCGCTGGCTTCGCCGATGAACGAGAACACGAAGGGCGAGTTCGGATTGTCGTAAATCTCGTCCGGCGTCCCAACCTGCTCGATTCGGCCCTGGCTCATGACCACGACCCTGTCGGCGAGCTCCATCGCCTCCTCCTGGTCGTGGGTAACGAAGACGGTGGTGTGGCCGGTCTTGTCGTGCAGATCGCGCAACCATTGGCGCAACTCACGCCGCACTTTGGCATCGAGCGCGCCAAAGGGCTCGTCGAGCAATAGCACCCGCGGCTCGATCGCAAGCGCCCGGGCCAGCGCCACGCGCTGCCGCTGGCCGCCCGACAACTGCGCGGGAAAGCGCTTCTCAAGTCCGGACAATTGAACAAGGTCGAGCAATTCGCTGGCGCGCTTGCGGATGTCGGCGCGCGCCGGGCGCTTTCCGCGCGGCCGCACCTTGAGGCCGAAGCCGATATTCTCGGCGACCGTCATGTGCTTGAACAGCGCATAGCTCTGGAACACGAAGCCGACGTTGCGGTCCTGCACGCTCTTGTACGAGGCGTCCTCGTTGGCGAAGTAAATCGTGCCCTCGGTTGGACGCTCCAGACCGGCGATCAGGCGCAGCAGCGTCGTCTTGCCGGAGCCGGATGGACCGAGCAATGCGATCAGCTCACCGGAACGGATATCGAGCGATACCCCGTGCAGCGCCGGATAGCGGTCAAACTCCTTGCGCACATTGTCGATGCGAATTTTCATCAATACACAATCCTAATGGCCGTTCGTTGCCGAAATCTGCTCGCCGTAACGCCACTCGAGAAGCGATTTCAAGGCCAGCGTCAGCAGGGCCAGCAAGGCCAACAGAGAGGCCACCGCGAACGCGGCGACGTAAGAATATTCATTGTACAGGATTTCCACATGCAAAGGCATGGTGTTGGTCACGCCGCGAATCCGCCCGGACACCACCGCGACCGCGCCGAACTCGCCCATCGCGCGCGCATTGCACAGGAGCACGCCGTAAAGCAGCGCCCATTTCACGTTCGGCAGCGTGACGAACAGGAACGTCTTGAACCCGCTGGCGCCGAGCGACAGCGCGGCCTCCTCGTCGCCGGTGCCCTGCTCCTGCATCAGCGGGATCAGTTCGCGCGCGACAAACGGAAAGGTCACGAAGATCGTCGCCAGCACAATGCCGGGCAGCGCGAACACGATCTGCAGTCCGTGCGATTGCAGCCAAGGGTTCAGCACGCTTTGGCCGCCGAACAGCAACACATAGACCAGGCCGGCAATCACCGGCGACACCGAGAACGGCAGATCGATGAGCGTGATCAGCAGGGTCTTGCCCTTGAACTCGAATTTCGCGATCGCCCAGGCAGCGGCTACGCCGAATATAAGATTGGACGGCACCGCGATGGCGGCGACGAGCAGCGTAAGACGGATGGCGGCCAGCGAATCGGGATCGGTGATCCCGGCAACGAAGCTTTGCGCGCCGCCGGCAAGCGCCTCGGCGAACACCACGAACAGCGGCAGCAGGACAAATAGCCCGATGAAGATCAGCGCCGTCGCGATCAAGACCGCGCGCACGACCGGCGTTTCGGTGGTGGCCCGCAGGAAGCGCGCGGGAACGGCTTGCCGCGCGTCAGACACCGCCGAATCTCCTCCTGCTCCACGCTTGCAGAAGGTTGATGATCAGCAGCATGACAAACGAGATCCCCAGCATGACGGCGCCGATCGCCGTTGCCCCGGCATAGCTGAACTCCGTCAGACGGATCACGATCAGGAGCGGAGCGATCTCGGTATAGTAGGGAATGTTGCCGGCGATGAAGATGACCGACCCGTATTCGCCGACGGCGCGGGCCAGCGCTAGGGCGAAGCCGGTGAGCAGCGCGGGAAGGAGCACCGGCAGGACCACGTTGACGATGGCCTGACGGCGATTGGCACCCAGCGTGGCCGCGGCCTCCTCCAGCTCTAAATCGATGTCTTCGAGAACCGGTTGCACGGTTCGCACCACGAATGGCAGACCAATGAACACGAGAGCGATGGTGATGCCGATCGGCGTATAGGCCACCTTGATCCCCACCAGCGCGAGGTACTGGCCGAGGCCGCCGTTCGGCGCATACAGTGTGGTCAAGGCAATGCCGGCAACCGCCGTCGGCAACGCAAATGGTAGATCGACGATGGCGTCGATCAGCCCGCGTCCCGGGAAACGATAGCGAACCACCACCCAGGCAATGATCACGCCGAATACCGCGTTGATCGCCGCCGCGATCAGCGAAAGGCCGAAGCTCACGCGCAGGGCCGCGAGCGTCCGCGGCTCCAGCGCCTGTTTCCAGAAGCCGTCCCAGCCCAGCCCGGTGCTCTTGACGATCAGCGCCGCGATGGGAATGAGGACGATCAGGCTGAGATAGGTCAGCGTGAAGCCGAGCGTCAGTCCGAAACCCGGAATGATGCTCGGCTTCTTCAGCCCAAAGCCAGACGAAAACGCCATATCCTGGTCGCTTACCTGCTACCGCTCACTTGCCCGCCGGCTGGTAAATCTGATCGAAAATACCGCCCTGGGCAAAGTGCTTGGGTGTGACCTTAGCCCAGCCGCCGAACACCGGGTCGTCAATCGTGTAGAGCTTGATCTCCGGGAATCGTTTCAGGTCGGCCGGGTCCGCCAGTTCCGGCTTGGACGGCCGATAGTAGTTCTTGGCGATGAGCCTCTGCCCCACCGGGCTGTACAGGTAATCGAGATAGGCCTGCGCGACCTCGGTCGTCTTGTTCTGCTCGGTATTGGCGAGGACGACCGCGACCGGGGGCTCGGCCTTGATCGAGACCGGCGGCACGACGATGTCGAACTTGTCGGGGCCCAGCTCGTTGATGGCCAGAAATGCTTCGTTTTCCCAGCTCAAAAGCACGTCGCCGATGCCGCGCTGCACGAAGGTCGTGGTCGAGCCGCGGGCGCCGGAGTCGAGCACGGGCACGTTCTTGTAAAGCGCGCCAACGAACTCCTTGATCTTGTTCTCGTCGCCGTTGAACTTCTCGTTGGCGAAGGCCCAAGCGGCGAGATAAGCCCACTGCGCGCCGCCCGACGTCTTCGGATTGGGTACGATGATCTGAATGCCCGGCTTGACGAGGTCGTCCCAGTTCTTGAGGTGCTTCGGATTGCCCTTGCGCACGAGGAATACGTAGGTCGAGGTGTAGGGCGTCGAATTGTTCGGCAGCTTCTTGCGCCAGTCGAGCGGCAGCTTGCCGGACTTGGCAATGGCGTCGATATCGGATTCGAGCGCCAAAGTCACCACGTCGGCCTTGAGGCCGTCGATCACCGCGCGCGCCTGGCCGCCGGAGCCGCCATGCGACTGCTGGATTGATACCGTCTGGCCGGTCTTTTCCTTCCAGTACTTGATGAACTCAGTGTTGTAGGCGCGATAGAGTTCGCGGGTCGGATCGTACGAGACGTTTAGCAGTGTGGTTTGCGCCAAGGCGGGCGCGATCGATGTCGCCGCCAGGACGACGGTGGCAGCGACGATGAGACGTCGTCTGGAAAGACTCAGGTGAAGGCGCATAAAAGCTCCCCTGTCAGGTTCCGAGTTCCACAATCGCGACAACACCTCCTCCCGACAAGACTGGTTTGGAAGATAAAACGGTTTCTGCCGCCAAACGGAACAGCTGCGCAAAGATTTGCTCGCAGCATCCGGGCGCACGTATGGAAATTCCCCGCGCCGTGATGGGCTAATCTGTCGTAACTTCGCGGGAACAACAAGCGCGCCCGACTCTATGCAAAACCTGTTCACCATCGGCTACGAGCAGGCCAAGCCCGGCGCGGTGATGGCCGAGCTCAAACGCGCGAAAGTTGACCTGCTCGTCGATACGCGGGCGATTGCGGCATCGCGTCGTCCCGGCTTCTCCAAACGCGCGCTGGCGGCGGCGCTCGACGAGGCAGGCATCGCCTATATCCACTTACAGAAGCTCGGCACGCCGGCGGAAGGACGCGCCGCCGCGCGCGCCGGCGATGTCGATACGCTGTGGGAAATCTACGACAAACATATCAAGAAGGAGGAGCCGCAGGCCCAGCTTGCCGAGCTGGTAATGCTAATCAAATCGGGCAAGCGCATCGCCCTGCTCTGCTATTGTCGCGATCCGAAAACCTGCCACCGCAGCCGCATCGTCGCCAATGTGAAGAAGCGCATGCGCGTGACGGTCGAGGATCTGATCCCGCCGTTGTTTTAAGGCCGTCATTCCGGGGCGCTCGCGCAGCGAGCGAACCCGAAATCCAGCCGCTTGTACGGAGTCTGTGTCTGGAATCCGGATCGGCGCTGCGCGCCGTCCGGAATGACACAAAGGATTATTCCGCCGGCTGCACCGCCGCCTGGCGCGCTTCGATCTGATTGATCAGCACGGTCAAGCCCACTGTCGCCAGGAACATCACGAGCGCAACGATGGCGTTGACGCCGAGCACAAGGCCGAAGCCGCCGCGGTCGTGCAGCACCGAGATCATGCCGATCGCCGCCGCCGCGCTGATGAACAGCAGGAAGTAGCGCACGGCATAGACGCGGCCGCGCCAGGCATCCGCCGTGTAGCGCGCGAGCACCATGTCGTTGACCGTCACCTGCGCGTAGATCATCGCGATGGAGATGGCGAGCGCCAGCATCAACGGCACGCCTTCGGCATAGGACGCCCACAGATTGCCGAGGAAGCCAATGCCGGTGATCGCGACGAACAGCGTGTGCGGCGCAAAGCGCTCCGTGAGCCTACCGACGCAGAGCTGCGCCAGCGCGCCGCAGATGAGCACGGCGGTGGCGATGCTGCCGGCGATCACCAGCGGAACGTGGGTCGTCAGACGCTCATCCACGATCTTCGGCAACGCGATCGTCAGCATGTTGAAGGTCGTGCCGGCGGTGAGCGCGATCATGATGAACAGGCTGAACAGGACCGTGGCCGCGCGCGGCGTCAGTGACACCGCGGGCACGGACTTGCGGCTCTTGGCGTGATGGCGATCGTCCGGCGTCATCCAGAGATAGAAGAAACCGGTGGCGATCGCGAAGACACTGGGCACAAGGAAGGCCGCGCGCCAGCCGAGCCAGGTTGCGAGCAACGCGCTGATGCCAGCGGCGAGCGAGACCCCGAGATTGCCGCAGACGCCGTTGAAGGCGAGCGTGCGTCCCTTCGCGCCCGAGGCTTCGATCAGCATGGCCATGCCGACCGGGTGATAGATGGCGGCGAACATGCCCAGCGCGAACATGGCGGCCGCGAGTACGGTCAGGTTCGGCGCCAGCCCGACGGCAGCGAGCGAGGCGCCACAGCCGAGATAGAAGACCGCCATCATGTTGCGGCGGCTCCAGCGGTCGGCGAGCAAGCCGGCCGGAAGCGAGAACACGCCGAACGCGATGAAGGCCGCGCTCGAGAGCGCAATGAGGTCGCTATACGAGCGGCCATAGATGGCAACGAGGCCGATCACCACGGTCGGATAGATCAGCAGCACGAAATGGTCGATGGCGTGCGCCCAATTGAGGAAGGCGATGGAGCGGCGGCGCGCCGCCTCGTTGGCGGTGGGCGCGGTGGAAACGATCGTAGGGTTCATGGCGACTGTCAGTCTCGGCTGCCGATCCTTACTGTATACCCCTTGCCTTTTGGCGATGTTCGGTCGATTTTCGTCGCAAACAGGCCAGGGTCGCCGATGACCGATATCATACCTGAGTACCGGCGCAATTTGGACGATGCCCCCCGCCCGGTCGCGGTGATGGCAAAGGGCTGGGACGTGGGCGAACACATTCCGCTCCATATGCATCGACGGGGTCAATTGCTTCATGCGTCCAGCGGCATCATGCGCGTCGAAACGGCGGAGGCGGCCTGGATCGTGCCGCCGGCGCGTGCCCTCTGGCTGCCGCCGGAGCGGCCGCACAGCGTCACGATGCGCAGCCATCTCGAGATGCGCACGATCTATATCGATCCCTCCGCCTGCGAGACGCTGCCACAGCAGCCGGTGCTGGTGGAGGTTTCCGGCCTGCTGCGTGAGCTGATCCTGGCGCTGCTCGAAGAGCCGGTCGACTTCGACGAGGACGGCCGCGGCGGTATCGTCGCGCGGCTGATCCTCACCGAGCTCGGCCGCCTGCGCGAGCGCCGGCTGGAAGTGCCGATGCCGCGTGATGCGCGCGCGTTGCGCGTCGCCCGCGCTTTGCTCGACGATTCTAGCATCGCGCACGATCTCGACCGCTGGGCGGATGAAGCCGGCGCCAGCCGTCGGACGCTGGCGCGTATCTTCCGCAGCGAGACCGGCCTGGGCTTCGCCGAGTGGCGGGCGCGGCTGCGCGCGATCGACGGCCTCGCCCGTCTGGCGGACGGCGCTTCGGTGGCGGCGACGGCAATTTCCGTCGGCTATGCCAGCCCGAGCGCCTTCTCGGCCATGATCCACCGAACGTTGGGTAGCCCGCCGCGCCGCCTCACCAAAGCGACGGTGCAGAATTAAGTATATACAACCATTGCGGGATTGCGCCGAAACGATTGGACAGCCACCGCGCGGCACGCTTTAGTTGCATCGTACTTCAAAGCTTTCGGCCGGGCCTGTCGAGTTGCGTAAGGGGCCGCGATGTGTCGCGGGGGGGCGCGTATACGCGGCGGCGTCCGCCGTCGCGGCCTTCATCGTCTGTTGCGTCAGCGTGTTCGCCGCCCTTGCTGGCGATGACGAGGACGCGACCGTCATTTTGTTTTCCGGCCGCGACCTCTGGCGCAACTGCGCCTTCGCCTATGGCGGATTGCTGGTCGCGCCAGGCGGCTTCGAGGATGACGGGCTGATGCTCAAGCTCGTGCTGTCGGGCGGGCTCTATCGGTACAACGCGGGAAGCCTCGGCGGCCAAGAAGTCGTTGGCTCGGAGATGGTCGGCCAGATCCTGCCCGGCGGGCGCATCAAGCGCGGCGGCGTCGAAGCCAAGATATTCTTCGGCCTCGACATCGAGCGGCACACTCTGTGGCCCGACGATCCCGCCAACAAGCTGCGCGGCAGCGATATCGGCGCGCTTCGCCGCGGAGTTCTGGTACGAGCCGACCGACCGCACCATGATCAACGGCGATCTCTCGCTCTCGACCATCGCCACCAACAATTCGGCACGCATCGCTTATGGATGGCGTGTGCTCGAGGATGTGCTGGGCGGATTCTATCTCGGGCCCGAGGTGCAGTACTTCGCCTCGGACGGTTACCGGCATCTGCGCGTCGGCGCGCACATCACCGGGCTGAAGGGCGAAGCTTACGAGTGGTCGGCCGCCGCCGGCTGGGCCGGCGACAGCGACCAGCGCGCGAGCCCTTATGTGCGGCTCGGCGTGGCGGCGCGGCAGTAGATCAATCCAATGTCGTTCTGAACCGCGTCACCGCGATGCTCATGGCGATCAGCATCAGCACGCAGAGCGCAATGGCGTCGTAACGCAGGTCGCCGAGCGAGGAGCCCTTCAGCATGATCGAGCGCACGATGCGCAGGTAATGCGTCAGCGGCAGCGCCTCCCCCACCCACTGCGCCCAGGTCGGCATGCCGGCGAAGGGAAACAGGAAGCCCGACAGCAATATGTTCGGCAGGAAGAACATGATGGTCATCTGCATCGCCTGGAGCTGGTTCTGCGCGATGGTCGAGAACGTGTAGCCGATCGACAGATTGGCGGCGATGAACAGCGTGCTCAACACCGCGAGCACCGCGAGGTTGCCAATGATCGGCACGCCGAACAGCAGGACGCCCATGCCGATGATCATCGAGGCCTGCACGATGCCGACCATCACATAGGGGATGATCTTGCCGAGCATGATCTCGACCGGCGTGATCGGCATGGCAAGCAGGTTCTCCATGGTGCCGCGCTCGATCTCGCGCGTCACCGACAGCGCCGTGAAGATCAGCATGGTCATAGTGAGGATGGTGCCGACCAGCCCAGGCACGATGTTGAGCTGCGTCGCGGCCGCCGGATTGTAGCGCGCGTGCGTGCGGATTTCGAACGGCATGACAGGCGCGTCCGGCACAGCGTGATCATGCGCGAGCGCGGACAAGATCACCTGCCCCAACGCGCCGAGTGCCGAGCCGGCGGCGACCGGATCGGTGGCGTCGGCCGCGACCAGCATGGCCGGCTTGTCGCCGCGCCGCACGTTGCGCTCGAAATTCGCCGGGATCTCGACGGCGAATAGCACTTTGCCTGAAGCGAGCAGCGCGTCCATCTCCGCTTCGTTGCGCGGGAGCTGCGTGACCTTGAAATACTTGGTGTTCTGCAGCGCCGCCAGGATCGAGCGTGCGAGATCGCTCTGCTCTTGCAGCAGGACGGCGGTCGGCAAGTCGCGCGGGTTGGTGTTGATGGCGTAGCCGAAGAGCAGGAGCTGGATCAGCGGCACCATGATGATCATGGCGAAGGAGACGCGGTCGCGGCGGAGCTGGATGAACTCCTTGATCAACATGGCGCCGGTCTTGCGCCAGAAGCCGCGGCCGCCTAGCCGCCGCGGCGCCTCGCTGGGGAGGAGCTTTGTCATTGGAAATTGTCCCGCGCGCGGCTCATCAGATCGATGAACACGTCCTCGAGCGAGGGCTGCGACTGGCGCCAGTCGAGCCCCTCGCGCTGGCGAAACGGCGCGATCGCTGCTTCGAGCGTCGCGACGTTGCGGCCCGACACGTGCAGGCTGGTGCCGAATGGCGCCACCATGTCGACGCCGTGCGTGTGGTTGAGCTCCTCGGCGAGCGCGGCAAGCGTGGCGTTGTCGGGTGCGCTCACGACGTAAGTGGTCAGATGCGAGGACGCGACGACCTCATCGACAGTGCCGTGCACCAGCAGTTCGCCATAGGCGATGTATGCGATCTCGTGGCAGCGTTCGGCCTCGTCCATGTAGTGGGTGGAGACCAGCACGGTGAGGCCGTTGGCGGCGAGCGCGTGGATCTCGTTCCAGAAATCGCGCCGCGCTTTGGGATCGACGCCGGCGGTGGGTTCGTCGAGTAAAAGCAATTGTGGACTTGGCAGCGTGCAGGCGCCGAGCGCGAGACGCTGCTTCCACCCGCCCGAGAGTTCGCCGGCGATCTGCTCCTCGCGGCCATTGAGGCCGAGCCGCTCGATCGCCGCGCGCGCGGCGGCGGCCGGACGCGCCAGGCCGTAGATGCGCGCGACGAACTCCAGATTCTCGCGAACCGACAGGTCTTGATAGAGACTGAAGCGCTGGGTCATGTAACCGACCTGGCGCTTAATCATGTCGGTGCCGGTACGAATGTCGTAGCCGAGGCAGCTGCCGGTGCCCTCGTCCGGTGTCAGCAGGCCGCAGAGCATGCGGATGGTGGTGGTCTTGCCGGACCCATTGGGGCCGAGGAAGCCGTAGATGGTGCCGCGCTTTACTTGCATCGAGAGATTGCGCACCACCGCGCGGCCACCGAATCTCTTCGTCAGGCCATGCACGTCGATGACAATCTCGGAATCGTTCATCGCGGCGTCTCTTTGGCCAAAGGAACCGCCGCCGCCTTGTCCGGCAGCACGACCGACACAGGCTGGCCGACGCGGAATTTCCCCGGCTGAACAGGATGCGCCTCGATCAGGAAGACGAGCTTCGCGCGCTCCTCGAGGCTGTAAATGACCGGCGGCGTGTATTCGACGCTGCCGGAGATGAAGGTCACTTTCGCAGTAAGCCCCTGATCGCAGCCGTCGCAGGTGACCCGGACGACCTCGCCGTATTTGATCTCGGGCAGCAGCGGCTCCGGCGCGTAAAAGCGGACCTTGAGATTGCCCGGCGTGAGCAGCGAGACCACGGGGCGGCCCGGCGCCACGGTTTCGCCGGGGCGGAAATAGACCTGCTGGATGGTGCCCTCGGCCGGGCTCGAGGCGCTGCGGCGCGCAAGCCGGGTCTGCGACCAATCGAGATTGGCCTTGGCCTGGCGCAGGGCGGCTTCGGCATCGTCGTAGTTTTTCTGCGTGCCGGCCGAGGACTTGAGCAACTCTTTGGCGCGGTCGAAGCTTTGCTGCGCATTGATGACGGCGGTCTGGCGCACCATCACGTCGGCCTTCTGCAGGTCGTCGTCGACGGTGAACAGCAGATCGCCTTTATTGACATGGTCGCCTTCGCGCACGTTCAGCTTTTCGATGCGGCCCTGCTCGTCCGGGCTGACGAAGACCAGGTCGGCCTCGACCCAGCCTTGCAGCATGCGATCCTTGCCGTTGTCACACGCCGCGAGCGCCACCGCTGCAAGCACCAGGGCCGCCGTGAGGACGGGCGTCATTCTCATGTCGCTCTCCCCTTGGCGAACAGCAGATCGAGGTGGGTTTGCATCATGGCGCGCACGTCGAGCGGCTCGAAGCGCTCGAACAGACCGTTCCAGATGATCGCCAGCAGACCGGGCGCGGCCATGATTTGCGGGAAATCGACAAGCCCGGGCGGCACCTCGCCGCGCGCGGCGGCGCGCGCGAGCAGCGCGCGGACGGCGGCGATAATGTGCGAGAGCACCTCGCGATAGTAGAACTCGGCAAGCTTGGGGAAGCGCCGGCCTTCCGAGATCATCAGGCGGACGACGTCCTTGCGCCGCGTCTCGTAGACCTCGCGCACGAACAGTTCGGCGATGTGGCCCGCAAGCGAGCCCAACGGGAGCTCGGCGGCGCCCAACGCCTCGATCGTGCCGACCAGCGGCGTGAGCATGGTGCGCACGAGCTCCTGGAACAGGCTCTCCTTGTCGCGGAAGTAGAGATAGATGGTGCCCTTGGCGATGCCGGCGCGGCGGGCGACGTCATCGAGCCGCGTCGCCGCAAAACCACGCTCGGAGAATTCATCGAGCGCGGCGGTGAGGATCGCCTTGCGGCGGGCGGCGCTGCGGGCCTTGCGGGTGTCGGCGGCGGGCCGCTTAGCGCGGCGCGACGGCGGCTTCGCTGCGGCAGCAACCTTGGTGCCTGACCGCTTGGCTCGCGTCCGCCCCCGTCCGGATGTGCCGGGTCTATCCGTCATGGCGCGCCCCAATGACTGACTGGTCAGTCATATTTTAGGGCGTCAGGGACCGGGACGCAATAGAGCGCCGAATAGCGCGGATTTAAAGGGAAACGCCGCTGTCGGGGCTATTCGACGGGAGCAGCCGCCGGCGCTTTCGCCGTTCGCGGGAGCGGCGCGGTTTCCGCCGGATGCACGAGCCAAAAGGTCAGAACCGCAGACACCGCGGCGAAGATGGCAGCGGCGACCATGATCGCCTGATAGCCATTGCCGAAGCTGCGCAGCGCCAGTTCACGTAACGCGACCTGGGACGACGCGCCGAAGCCCGCGCCGGACAGATCGCCGGCGGCGATGCGGTGGATCAAAGCGGCGCTGTCGAATGACGTTTGCGTCCCCAGCCCAACCACAACCGTCGACGACACGCGGCTGAACAAAATGGCGCCGAGCACGGCGAAACCGACGACGATGCCCGTGAAGCGCAGCGTGCCGCCGATGCCCGAGGCCATCCCCGCCCGCTGCGGCGGAATGACGGTCATGCCGACCTTCGCGCTCTCGCCGTTGAGCAGGCCGGCGCCAATGCCGGCCAGCAGCATGCCGCCGAGCATCGAGACATAATCGAAGCGCGGCGCTTCGATCGCCATCCACACCATGCCGGCGGCGACGAAGACCAGGCCTGCAGTCAGTAGCGCGCGGCCGGAATAGCGGTGCGTCAAATGCGCGGCGGTGAAGCGCGGCACGAAGAACAGCGGCACGGCCATCGGCAACATCAAGAGCCCCGCGCCCTGCGGTGCGTAGCCGAGGCCGCTTTGGAAATACATCGGCAGATAGGTCAGCATCGTCAGCAGCGACGCGGCGAGCGCGAGCCCTGCGATCTGCGCACCGATATAGGTCGGCCGGAGAAAGAACGAGAGATCGAGCATCGGCCGCTTCTGCACCAGCTCGACGACAATGAAGAGGGCGAACAGGACGGCCGCCAAAGCGAACTCTATGAGAATGCGTGGGCTGCTCCAGCCGAGATGGTTGCCGGTGATCAGCGCAAGCGTAATCAGGAACAGGAAACTCGTGAACGTCACGACGCCGGGGATGTCAATGCGCGTCGCATCCGGATCGCGCGATTCATCCACCGCATAGAGCGTGAGCGCGATCATGACGACGCCGACCGGGATGTTCACATAGAAGGCCCACTCCCACCCGAAGTTCTGGGTGATGAAGCCGCCCGCGACCGGCCCGAGCGAGATGGCGATGCCTATCACCGAGCCCCAGAACGCGAAGGCGCGAGCGCGCGCGGCACCGCGGAAGGAATGCGACAGAATCGCAAGCGCCGAACTCAACTGCAGCGCCGCGCCGACGCCCTGCACCGCACGCGCCCCGTTGAGCCACGTTGCGTTCGGCGCCGCGCCGCAGACGAAGGACGCCACGGTGAAGATCGCCAGCCCGAGCAGCAGCATGCGCTTGCGGCCATAGCGGTCGGCAAGTGCGCCGGAGGGCATCACCAGCGACGCGAAGGTGAGCGTATAGGCGCTGATGACCCACTCGATGTCGGCGAAGTCCGCCTTCAGCGACTGCGCGATCGAGGGCAGCGATACCGCGACGATGTTGGCGTCGAGATTGATCATGAAGGACGGAACGGACACGCAGAGGAGGACCAGGAGCCTGTGCGTTCCGCCCAATTCCACCTCGTCGCTTTTCGTCATCGGATACACTCCCCAAACAAAATCACGCGGTGCGTATCAGCGCGCCACTAGCTTGTTCTGGTGGACCGACAGATGCGTATAGGCCGCCGCGAGGAGCGGCGTGTCGATGTTGGCCTTGCGCGCACGCGCCACGAGATCGCCGAGGATCTGATCGGCCTCGACGGGCGCGCCCTTCTGCAGGTCGCGGTACATCGAGGAGGCCTGCGGCGAGCCTTTCGTTGTGAACTGCGTCTTCGTCTCGGCGAGGAAACGGTCGCACGGCTTGACGCCCACGGCATTGACGACGGACACGACCTCATCGAGAAAGCGCAATGCAAAGTCGGCGCCGCCGGGCGCCGCTTCGACATCGCCGATCGTGCCGCGCATCAGGCAGGTGATACCGCCAAGCGACGCGAGCAGCACCCACTTCTCCCACATGTCGCGCGCGATCGACGATGAGAGTCGCGCATCGAACCCCGCGCTTTGCATCGTCTTGTCGAGTTCGTCGGTGCGGAGCGAGCGGGCCCCGTCCATCTCGCCGTAAGCGAGGTCCTGCATTTTATTGAGTTGCACGATGCGGCCCTGCTCGTCCACAACGGTCGCGACCTTGCAGACGCACCCGACGAGCGTCTTCTCGCCGAAGCGGGCCTTGATCATGTCGACGTGCTTCATGCCGTTGAGCACGGGCAGGATCATGGTGTCGGGGCCGACGGCCGGAGCGAGATCGGCGAGCGCGGCATCGAGCGCATAGGCCTTCACGGTGAGCAGCACGGCGTCGTAGGGTCCGCCGACATCTCCCGCGGTGACGAGCTTCGGCGTGAGCGTGACATCGCCGTGCGGGCTGACGATCTGCAGGCCGTTTGCCTTGAGTGACGCAGCGCGCGCCGGGCGCACCAGGAAGGTCACGTCGCGACCAGCCTGCGCCAGCCGTCCGCCGAAATAGCCGCCGGTCGATCCGGCCCCTACAACGAGAATGCGCATGCGTGTCTCCAATTACCGGCATATGCCACTATCGACAAATTAGTGGCATATGCCTATATTATCAAGGGTAAGATTTTGAGCCGGCCCGGACCCGGAGGCGCAGCATGCAGGCAAAGAAAAACACAGGGAAAACGGGAAAGCGCCCGCCGTCCGCGGGCGGGGAACTCGCATTCACGATGCCGCCGCCCAACCTCTGCAACGGAACCGCACTGCGCAAGGCGACGCGCCGCGTCTCACAGCTTTATGACGCGATCCTGGCGCCGTGCGGCCTGCGCTCGACCCAGCGTTCGATCCTGATGCAGATCGCGCGGCAGAAGTCGCCGACGATGGGCGACCTGGCCGCGGCCATGGTGCTCGATCGCTCGGCGCTCGCGCACAATCTCAAGCCGCTGGAACGCGACGGCCTCGTCGCGGTCGTCGCTGACGTAGAGGACAAACGCAGCCGACTGGTCACCTTGACCAAGCGCGGCGAGGCCAAGCTCGCGGAATCGATGAGCCTCTGGCGCGACGCGCAGGCGCGCTTCGAGAAAGCCTTCGGCGCTGAGAAAGCGGAGGCCTTGCGCCGGACCTTGTCCGTGGTCGCGTCGGAGGATTTCGCCGAGGCGTTTGCGAAGGCGGCCCGCAAGTCTTAGAGCGGTTGCTCCGTCACCCCTTCGCGTCGCAGAAGAACGTGCGGATCACGCACTCCTTGCCGCCGTCGTGATAGCAGGACTTGAGCGCGTCGTTCTGCGTGCCGCCCAGGCGCGGGCCTTTGCCCCAGCCGTGCGCGCCGCACGGATCCTTGAAATCGACAGCGAACGCCGAGCACCCGCGCTTGACGGTCGCGACCACGCGGCACGTGGTGCCGTTGCATTTGCCGAGCGCGCTCTGGCGCGCCTCGTCGATGGTGTGGAAATCGAAAGCCTCGCCGAAGGCGCCGCACGAGCCGATCGCCAGCGCACCGGCGGCGCGCGCGGTGCTCACCGTGACTAGCATCACCGTCACGCTGGCCAGCAGCAAAGCCGCCGCCACCAGCGCGCGCATGACTGGCGTATAGGTCTCCGTCATCGCCTTACCCTTACCCGTGCGACAGGGCGGAATAAGGGGGCGAGTCGCGGTTCGGATCAATGATTCTCATTCTCAGGCCCGTTCGATTTCGGCCTTGACCGCGGAAAACGACTCGGGGGTATCGACGTCGGTCAGCGCCGCATCGCCGGCGACAGGCACTTCGGCCACCGCCTCGGGATAGCTCGCGATGAGATGGCGCGCGCCGGTGTCGCCGGTGACCGTCATCAGGTCGGGGAAGAAGCGCCGTGCCCACACGACCGGGTTGCCCCGCCGGCCCTCGATGCTCGGCGCCACCACCAGCGCGCCGCGCTCCGGATCGAATGCGCCGATCAGGCGATCGATCAGCGTCGAGTCGACCTGCGGCATGTCGCCGAGGCAGACGATGGCGCCGTCGGCGTCCTCCGGCACGGCGGCGATGCCGGCCTTGAGCGAGGTGCCGAGGCCTTCGGCGTAATCGGGATTGTGCACGAAGCGCACGGGAAGCCCGGCGAGCGCCGCCTCCACCTGCTCGCGCTGATGGCCTGTGACGACGATCACCGGCGCCGCGCGCGAGGCGAGCGCCTGCTCGGCGGCGATGCGCACCAGCGGCTTGCCGCCGATCTCGGCGATCAGCTTGTTGATCGCACCCATGCGCGTGGAGCGGCCCGCCCCCAGCACCACCGCGGCGATGCGGCGGCCTTTTTCCGGCGCGGGCTCGACGCGCGGCTGCGGGCGCGTGACGATCTCCATGAGGAGACCGCCGACGCCCATGCCGGTGACGTCCGCGCGCGACACCGGCAGACCGGCGAGCAGGCGCATCAGCACCCAGTCGAAACCATTTTCCTTCGGGCTACGCGCGCAGCCCGGCGCGCCCAGCACCGCCTGCCCGCGTACGCGGCCGATCAGCATGAGGTTGCCGGGATCGACCGGCATGCCGAAATGCTCGATGGTGCCGCCCACCGCCTCGACCGCGGCGGGGATGACGTCACGGCGATCCGCGATTGCAGATGCGCCGAACACGATCACCAGTTCCGCGCCGGAATCGAGCACGCCGTTGATGGCCTTGGCGAGCGCCTGTTGCTCGTGCGGCACGCGCAGATCGGCAACGATGCTGGCGCCGGCGGGCGCGATGCGCGCGGCGGTGATCTTCAGCGTCTTCTCGATGACCTTGGGCGAGAGGCCCGGCAGCAGCGTCGAGACGATGCCGACTTTGCGCACCTTGTACGGCGCGACCTGGATCAGCGGCTTATGCGCATTGGCTTGCGCGACCGCTTTGTCGCGCGCGCTCGCCGAGACCGCGAAAGGGATGATCTTCACCGTGGCGATCATCTCGCCTTCGACCACCGGCTTGTAGGCGGGCAGCGTCGCGAGCGTCACGGCTTCGTCGATGCGGTTGAGGCTGTCGATAGTGTCCTTGTTGACGACCAGGACGCCGGCGCTCTCGGCGAACAGATTGCAGCGCCCGGTAAAGGCGCGGTCGGTGCGCACGCTCTCGCCCTTTGCGGCGGCGGCGATATCGGCGGCGGCCTGGTCCTCGGACACATCGCCCGGCTCGAGCCGCGCGACGACGATCTCTTTCACGCCGGCGGCTTGCAACGCGGCGATTTCGGCCGCGCCAATCAGCGTGCCTTTCTTCAGCGTGAGTTCGCCTTGACGGATGGAATGCACCGCCGTCGCACCGAGCGCATCAGCAATGGGTACGCCCCCGAATTTCATTTCATTCCCCCGTCATTCCGGGGCGCGCGCCGAAGCCCGTAGGGCGAAGGCGGCCGAGCCCGGAATCCATAATCATCAACGCTGCGAAGGATGGATTCCGGGTCCGGCTCTTCGAGCCGTCCCGGAATGACAAAACTAATCATGCCGCCTCCGACTTCTCCGCTTTGTCGGCCTTCAGGCGCAGGGTCGCCGTGATCTCGCCCATGATGGAGACGGCAATCTCGGCCGGCGACACCGCGCCGATGGGAAGGCCGATCGGCGCATGGATGCGCGCGAGGTCGGCGTCGCTCAGGCCCGCCTCCTCTTTGAGACGCGTCAAGCGCCGGGCATGCGTCTTCCGCGAGCCGAGCGCGCCGATATAGAAGCAATCGCGCTGCAGCGCGTGCACGAGCGCTGGGTCGTCGATCTTCGGATCGTGCGTGAGCGCGACGAAGGCCGTGTAGCGGTCGATGGCGAGCGGCGGCAGCGCCACATCCGGCCATTCGGCGATAACCTTCACGTCGGGGAAGCGCTCGATCGAGGCGAAGGCCGTACGCGGATCGACGATAGTCACGTCGAAGCCAAGCAACTGCCCGACCGGCGCCAATGTCTGGCTGATGTGCACCGCGCCGGTGATAACGAGGCGCGGCGACGGCACGTGGACGGTCAAGAAGACGCGGCCTTGCGGCGTCTCCTCCATGCCGCTCTTGGCCATGCGCAGGTGCTTGTCGATTATTTCGCTGAGCGGATCCTTGCCGGCATCGGCGGCCTTCACCAGCCGCTGCGCGCCGCTGTCCACGTCGGTGACGACGACGACCGCGCGCCGCGCGTCGCGTTCGGCATTCAGCGCAGCAAGGATGTCGAGGTTCATTCTGATGTCTCCACACCTGAGAGTTTGTTCCCTCCCCTCTTGCGGGGGAGGGTTAGGGAGGTGGTAAGCCGCGCTGCGACGCGCTTCGTATCAACTTACCTTTTCAACATACACCCGGATGGTCCCGCCGCAGGACAGCCCCACCTTCCAGGCCGTCTCGTCGGCGACGCCGAATTCCAGCATCCTGGCCTTGCCGCTCTCGATCACGTCCATGGCCTCGGTGACCACCGCGCCTTCGACGCAGCCGCCGGACACCGACCCCAGGAAATTGCCGTCGCCGTCGATCACCAGATTGGAGCCGACCGGTCGCGGCGCCGAGCCCCAAGTCTCGACCACCGTGGCGATGGCGACGCCACGGCCGCCCTTGCGCCAGTCTTCGGCGGCTTTGAGAATGTCTTCATCACGCGCAAGCATACAGGTCTCCGTCTCTCTTCAGTCCGTCGTGCGCGGCACAGAGCCGGCCCTGACGGGATAGGTTTACGCCACTTTTCTCAGCATTTCTTTCGGATCGTAACCACCGGCGGCCTGCCCCGACAGGGCGCGCACCAGGCTGGTCATCGAGTCTAGATTGTGTATCGGCCGCAGTTCGTCAACATAGGGCAGCATCGTCTTCACACCTTTGGCGCGCGCTTCGAAGCCTTCAAAGCGCAGCAGCGGATTGAGCCAGATCAGCCGGCGGCACGAACGATGCAGCCGGTCCATCTCGAAGGCGAGCGTGTCGTCGGCATCGCGCTCGAGCCCGTCGGTGATCAAGAGCACCACCGCGCCCTGCCCGAGTACGCGCCGCGCCCATTGCCGGTTGAACAGATGCAAGGACGTTGCGATACGCGTGCCGCCGGCCCAGTCGGCGACATTGGCCCCGCACATCGCCAGCGCCTCGTCGGGATCGCGCTGGCGGATCGCGCGCGTCACGTTGGTCAGCCGCGTGCCGAACAGGAAGGTCGTGACGCGCTTGCGCGCATCGGTGATGGAGTGCAGGAAATGCAAGAACAGCCGCGTGTACTGGCTCATCGAGCCGGATATGTCCAGCAGCGCGACGATCGGCGGCTCCTTCTCGCGCGGACCGAGATATTTCAGGTCGATCACCGCCCCGCCCGCCTTCATACTCGCCCGAAGGGTGCGCCGCAGGTCTATCATGTGGCCGTGCCGGCTGGGCTTAAGCCTGCGCGTGCGCACAAGGTCAAGCGGCAGCGCGAGCTTGGCGATCGCGTCCCTGGCAGCGGCGATCTCGGCCGCCGTCATCTGCGCAAAGTCTTTCTTCTGCAGCACCTCGCGGTCGGACACGGTCAGGCGCGCGTCGATCTCGACCTCGTTGTCCTGCTCGCGCTCGTTCCTGCCGGAGAACAACGCATCCTGGATGCGCTGCGCCCCGGCTTCCGGCGGCTTCGGCGCCGACGGCACTGTCTCGGGCAGCATCGAGGCGAGCAGCTTGTCGATATAGCCGCGCTTGCGGAAGAAGATGCGGAAGGCTTGGTCGAACAGGATCGAATGTTCGTGCCGCTTCACGAAGACCGCGTGCAGCGTCCAGTAGAAGTCATCGCGGTTGCCGACGCG
>DATDMA010000179.1:0-16325 GCA_036519015.1 Pseudolabrys sp.
CAAAGTCTGGGTCACCGATTTCGACGCGAATGCCATTCACCGTTTCGATCCGGTGACCGAGAAGTTCGACACCTTCGCAAGCAACAAGAGCAATGCCTCGGTGCGGCAGTTGCTCGGGCGCGCAGGCGAGGTCTGGGGCGCGGAATCGGGCACCGACCGGTTGGTCGTTGTGCGGGATTGACCGGCGGCGCGGGAGGGCCAGGATGGCCTGATGCCGCGCGATTCTATTGTTGGCCATCCGTTTGCCCGCCGCGACGTCCTGCGCCTGCTTGCAGGCGGGCTTTGCTTCGCCGCCGCGCCATCTTGTGCTTTTGCCGGCGAAGCGCGCATCGATCGCCTGATCGGCGAAGCGCGCAAGCAGGGGGACCTCTCACACCGTATTACCACCATCTCGGGCGCGCTGCTCGGCACGCCCTATCGCGGCAACACGCTGATCGGAGGGCCGCGCAAGCCTGAGCAGTTCGTCGTGCGCGACGACGGCTTCGACTGCGTCACTTATTGCGAGACGGTGCTGGCGGCCGCCTACGCCAACGACGCGGCCGAGTTCAAGTCGATGCTGCGCACGATCCGCTATCACAACGGCGTCGTCGCCTGGCGCGAGCGCAACCACTATTTCTTCGACTGGGGTCGGCACAATGTCGAGAACAAATTGTCCCGCACCATTCTGCTCGACGGAGTTGTCACCATGGACAAGACCGTTTCCTGGCACACGGCGCTCGGGCGCCGGCGCTTCAGAATGCCGGTCATCCCGCGGGCCTCGCTGCTCGCCAACAAAGGCCTATTGGCGAACGGCGACATCGTCGCCTTCGTCACGCGCCGGCCGAACCTCGACTACTTCCATGTCGGGTTCATCGTTATTGATGACAAAGGCCAGTTGATGCTGCGGCATGCGTCGCAGACGCATGGCCGCGTGCTCGATGAGCGGATGGATCGCTTCGCGGCGCAGAACCGCGTGCGCTACGTCACACTGTGGCGGCCGCAGGAACCGCACGCGGTAGTGTAGCCGTCACCCTGAGGAGCGAGCGCAGCGAGCCTCGAAGGGCGACGGCCAGATCTGGCGTCGTGTTGCGACTTACGCCGCGACGGCCTTCGGCTTCACTTCCGCCGTGTAATCGTCCATCAGCGTCCGGGTGATGCCGCCCGGATTGAAATTCCAGTCGGCGACCTCGGATACCGCGGTGACTTCCGCCGCCGAGCCGGTGATGAAGCACTCGGAGAATCCCGTGAGTTCGTCCGGCAGGATGCGCCGCTCGATCACCTCGATGCCGCGCTTGCGCGCCAGGCCGATCACGGTCTGGCGGGTGATGCCGTCGAGGAAGCAATCTGCAAGCGGCGTATGGATCTTGCCGTCGAGCACGAAGAAAATGTTGGCGCCGGTGCATTCGGCGACGCGGCCTTCCCAGTCCAGCATCATGGCGTCGGCATAGCCGCGCCGCTCGGCGCGATGCTTGGAGACGGTGCAGATCATGTAGAGGCCGGCGGCCTTGGCGCGGCAGGGCGCGGTGCGCGGATCGGGCCGGCGATATTCGGCGAGGTCGAGCCGGATGCCCTTGAGCCGCTGCTCCGGGTCGAAATAGCTCGGCCATTCCCAGCTGGCGATGGCGAGGTGGATTTTGTTGCTCTGCGCCGAGACGCCCATCATCTCCGAGCCGCGCCAGGCGATCGGGCGGACATAGGCTTCGCTCTTGCCGTTCTTCTCGATCACCAGTTTCTTGGCGGCATCGATCTCGGCGACAGTGAAGGGAATGTCGAAGTCGAGGATGTTGGCGGAGCGCTTCAGGCGCTCGGAGTGCTCGGTCGACTTGAAGATTTGGCCGCCGTAAGCGCGCTCGCCCTCGAACACGGCACTCGCGTAATGCAGACCATGGCTGAGCACGTGCATATTCGCGTGATCCCACGGCACGAGCTTGCCGTCGTACCAGATGACCCCTTCGAGCCGGTCATAGGACTGCGCAGCCATCGTCTCCTCCTTCGCCTCTTTACACTTAACCGCCCGGGGCCTGTCGCCGGTGCCTTGCGCCGTTGTGATGGCGCATTTTCCGCGTCACTTCCAACACTTTGCGTCGCCGCCTAACACCCGGTATGAGTCGATCAGGTCGGCCAGAGTAACCGCTCTGAGAAACCCGACGCATCTGGGAGAGGGCCTTTGGGCACGATCCTTTCGTCAGCAACGGTGCTTTTGTAACATAACTTCAAAATATGTCAACATGGCTGACATAAATATGACCGCCAAGGCCGTTGGTGCCGCGCCGGGGCTCGCCGAGCGCCAGGCGGCTGCGTCCGCGCCGGCGGCAGCCTCCGCGGAGCCGACCTGGGACATCATTGAGCTTCTCTTCTTCGCCTACCGCGATTTCGTCGGCGACCCGGACGAAGTGCTGTTGAAGCTCACCTTCGGCCGCGCGCATCACCGGGTGTTGCACTTCGTCAATCGCAATCCGGGCATGAAGGTTGCCGATCTGCTCGACATCCTCAACATCACGAAACAGTCCCTCGGTCGCGTGCTCAAGCAACTGGTCGACGAAGGCTATGTGATCCAGAAGGAAGGCGCGCAGGACCGGCGCCAGCGCCTGCTTTATGTTACGCCCAAAGGCGAGGCGCTGTCGCTCAAGCTCGCCGTGCTGCAGACGCAGCGCATCACCCGCGCTTTCGGCGAACTCGGCCCTGGCGCGCACGAGGCGGCCCGGCGCTTCCTCACCGCCATGATCGACACCGACAATCGCGAAGGCGTGCTGCGGCTGATCGCGCGTGCCGAGCGGGCCGCCAAGCCGCGGGAGTGACGCAAGGAGTCGCGATGATCCTGCCCGCCCCATTGGCCGACGACGCGCCGCACTTGCTGGTGGTCGATGACGACCGCCGCATCCGCGATCTCCTGTCGCGCTTCCTCACCAGCGAAGGCTATCGCGTGACCACAGCCGACACGGCGGCGGACGCGCGCGCCAAGCTCAAGAGCCTGAGCTTCGATCTCTTGGTGCTCGACGTGATGATGCCGGGCGAGAATGGATTCGATTTTGCCAAGGCGCTGCGCGGCACGTCCGAGGTGCCGATCCTGATGCTGACCGCGCGCGACGCCGCCGAAAGCCGAATCAAGGGCCTCGAGATGGGGGCCGACGATTACCTGTCGAAGCCGTTCGAGCCGCGCGAACTGGCGTTGCGCATCGCCAACATCCTCAAGCGCGCGCAGCCGGCGGCGCCTCCGCCGCCGGTGGAGTCGGTGCGCTTCGGGCCGTTCATCTATCACCTCGGGCGCGGCGAACTGCGCCAGGGCGAGGAGACCATCCGCCTCACCGACCGCGAACGCGAGATGCTGCGCATCCTGGCGGCGACGCCGGGCGAGACCGTGTCGCGCCTGGCGCTGGCCGGCAATGGCGGCTCGATCAGCGAGCGCGCCGTGGACGTGCAGGTCAACCGCCTGCGCCGCAAGATCGAGCGCGATCCGGCCAATCCGCTGTTCGTGCAGACCGTGCGTGGCATCGGATATCGGCTGGTGATCGCCACATGACCAGCCTGGACATCAGCAACGGCGTCCGTACCGCCATTACGCGGGCGCGCGAATGGTGGGAATGGTACGACGCGATCCCGCCCATCCGCCGGATCCATAGCTGGCTCGCACAGGTCGGCGACGGCTGGCGGCGCATGAGCCGCTGGCTCAATAACGTGATGCCGAAGGGCCTTTATGCGCGCGCGCTGCTGATCATCATCGCGCCAATGGTGATCCTGCAATCGGTGGTCGCCTTCGTGTTCATGGAGCGGCACTGGAACCTGGTGACGCAACGGCTCTCCGCCGACGTCGTGCACGACATCGCCGCGCTGATCGACGTCTATCGCGGCTACCCGCAGGACGCCGACCAGGCGCAGATCCGCAAGATCGCACAGGACCGGCTTGGCCTTGTGGTCGATTTCCTGCCGACGGGCGACTTGCCGCCGCCGGGCCCCAAACCATTCTTCTCGCTGCTCGATCAGTCGCTGTCGGAAGAGCTGCGCAAGCAGATCGCACGGCCTTACTGGATCGACACGGTCGGCCGGTCGTCGCTGGTCGAGATCCGCGTTCAGCTCGACAATACGGTGATGCGCGTCTTCGCGCGGCGTAGCGCGGCCTATGCCTCGAACTCGGAAATCTTCCTGATCTGGATGGTGGGCACCTCGACGGTGCTGCTCACCGTCGCCATCATTTTCCTGCGCAACCAGATCAAGCCGATCCTGCGCCTCGCCGACGCCGCCGAGGGCTTCGGCAAAGGCCGTGACGTCCCGAACTTCCGCCCGCGTGGCGCGCGCGAGGTGCGGCGCGCGGCGAATGCCTTTATCGAGATGAAGACGCGCGTCGAACGCGCCATGGAGCAGCGTACGGCCATGCTCGCCGGCGTGTCGCACGATCTGCGCACGATACTCACGCGCTTCAAGCTCGAGCTGGCGCTGATCGAGGCCAATCCCGAAATCGAGCCGATGAAGAAGGACGTCGACGAAATGGCGCGCATGCTGGAGGCCTATCTTGCCTTCGCGCGCGGCGATCTCGGCGAGAGTGCGGCGCCGACCGACATGGCGGAGTTCCTGGAGGAACTGCAGCTCGACGCCGAGCGGCACGGCCACAAGACAAGCGTGGTGTTCCACGGAACGCCGATCGTTACCGTTCGGCCGGCGGCGTTCAAACGCTGTCTCGGCAATCTTGTGTCGAACGCCGCGCGCTATGCGCCATCGATCTCCATCACCGGTCATCGCGACCACCGCTATCTGACCGTGACGGTGGATGACGACGGACCGGGCATTCCGGTCGATCTGCGCGAGGATGTGTTCAAGCCGTTCCTGCGGCTCGACGATGCGCGCAATCAGGACGAGGGCGGCACCGGCCTGGGATTGGCGATCGCCCGCGACATCGCGCGGTCACATGGCGGCGATATCGCGCTTGGCGACAGTCCGCTCGGCGGCCTGCGGGCCACGGTCAGAGTGCCGGTTTAAGCCGCCTCGATCTCTTCGTCTTCATCACGATGCCGCCGACGGCGGCGCGGGCCGCGCAGGATGCAGCCGGGAAGAGACAAGAGATCGTCGAGGAAACCGACCCAGCGTTCCCCGCTCGCGAGTCCCCTGTCGAGGGCTGCCATGGTGCGGTCGAGGCCTTCTTCGTCGTCGTCGACCCATACGGCGAGCACGCGTCCCCACATCAGCGCCGCGCCCTGTGCGCGCATCGCGCCGCGTGGACCGGAACTGCGGATGCCGGCAGCCTCGAGCATCCACCGCTGCGACCGCACCGCCATCGCATTCAATGCCAGCGCGAGGCTCGGATGGCGCCGCGCGGAAATCATCATCGAGCGCATCGCTTCCTTATAGGGCGCAAGTGCCTCGATACGCCGCATCAGCACATCGAACAGCCGTTCGCGCGGCGGCTCCTCCGCCATGTCCGCATCGCCGCCGGCAAGCACAGCGCGATCGATGTCCTTTATGTGGGCGGCAAAGATCGCCAGCGTGGAGCCGAACTCCGCGCGCAAGTCCGAAAGCTTGAGACCCGCGCGGCCGGCGACTTCGGCCAGTCCGATCTCTTCAAACGGACCCTCGGTGAGGAGTGTCATTAACGCGTCGATGGCCTTGTCGCGGTTCGAGGTGCCGCGCGGCGGCGGCGGCGCCGCCGGCGACGGGGCTTGGCGCTTGCGCTTGATCTTGCGGGCCATGGGCAGCCTCCCTTGCGTGTTCTGTTCCCTTCAATCTAGGTGCCGAATGGCGACGGTTCTAGGGCGGGACGCAGTTATGCCACCGGCGACTAGCGGCTGTTCGCTCAGCCGGCGAGCTCGCGTGAACGGCGCGTCGCGGCGGCGATCGCCTTTGTCATCAACTCGTCGAACCCGCCCGAGCCCATCAGGACCTCAAGGGCTGCCGCAGTGGTACCACCGGGCGAAGTGACGTTCTGCCGCAGCGTTGCGGCATCGAGCGCGGAGCGGTGCAGCAATTCGCCGGAACCGGCGACGGTTTCGCGCGCGAGGCGGGCGGCGAGGTCGGCCGGCAGGCCGGCGGCTATGCCGGCCTGGGTCATCGCCTCGGTGAGCAGGAAGATGTAGGCGGGCCCGGAGCCGGACAGCGCGGTGACGGCATCGATCAGGCTTTCGTCCGTGACCCATTCCACTTTGCCGGTGGCGGCGAGCAAATCCGTGGCGAGCTTGCGCTGGCGCGCGGTGACGTGTCCGTTCGCCACGGCCACGGTGATACCGCGTCCGATCGCGGCCGGTGTGTTCGGCATGGCGCGCACGATGGCCGTATTCGGCGGCAACTTCTCTTCGAGGAAGCGCAGCGTGCGCCCGGCCATGATCGAAAGCACCAGCGTACTCTTGCCGGCGTAAGCGCCGAGCGGCGGCACCGCGTCGGGCGCGGTCTGCGGTTTCACCGCGATGACGATGGCCGCGGCCTCCGTTGCTTTGCCTTTGGGATTGAGCTTGAGCCCGCGACGCGTCAGCGCCTTCACCGGCTTGGCCGGTTTCGGCTCGATCACCAGGGCCTTGCGCGGATTGAGCCCGCGCGCGAGCCAGCCGTCGAGCATGGCCGAACCCATCTTGCCAGCGCCGACGAGCAGGAGCACGCCGGAGAATTTGGCGAGTGTCTTTGATTTTGCCGCAGGTTTCTTCATGGCGACACCATATCGCCAATCTCTGCGTCATGCCCGCGCTCGGCGCGGGCATCCACGTCTTTCAGTTTCCGTCATTCCGGGAGGGCCCACCCAAGTCGGCTATAGCGAATGCAGTGCCTGGATCTGGATTCCGGGTTCGCCGCTTTGCGGCGCCCCGGAATGACAGCCTCTCGTCACGCCTCGCCGGAGGTCTCGAACATCGCGGCCTCGAGTGCCTCGCGCGCGCCCTTGCCGGCCCAGACCACAAACTGGAAGGCGGTGAAATAGCGCTCGCAGGTGTCGAGCGCGGTGCCGAGCAGCGACTCACACTGCTTGCCGGAGGCCTCGACGCCCCCCGCGAGCACCAGCGCGGCGCGGAACATGACGATGCCTTCCTTCACCCAAAGGTCGTAATGGCCCACCCATAGCCGCTCATTAATCATAGAGATCAGCGCCTGCACTTCGGCGCGGCGGCGCTCCGGCACCTTGAGGTCGAAGGCGCAGGCGAGGTGCAGCGCCTCGATGTCGCCCATCCAGGTGTAGGAAAGCTGGTAGTCGGACCACTTGCCGGTGACGAGGATGGTGATCTCGTCGTCGCTGGCGCGCTCAAACGACCAGTCGTTGCCGGTGGCTAACCGCTCGACCACGTCGAGAGGGTTGACTCGCTGATCGTCCTGGTAGCTCGTGAGGGACATGACGTCTCCGCTTTGCCGAATGGAGCGAGGGGAAACGCACGCCACCGCACGCGCACGGCTAGGATTCGACCCGACAGGGGCCCGGACAGTACTTCAACGCTGGGGTACGGGCTGCCTTGACGACGAGAGCGAATCACTCGGCCAACTGACTATAACCGCTCGATTCCGCTCGCCAAAGGCAGCGTCGAGGGGGAGTGAGCCGTGATTTGCCTGTCATAGGCAACCGCGCTAGGCGGAATCTCCACAGCCAATCCGGGGTCGCTGTGAACGGGCGGTGGATAAGTCCACCGCGCCGAGTCGGCCGATTCAGTCGAACAGGCTCGATACCGACTCTTCCGAGGCGGTGCGCTCAATGGCCAGCCCGATCAGCGGAGCGATCGGCAGCAGGCGGATGTTCGGCGTCGCCAGCAGGTCCTTGGTGGGCTGGATCGAATCGGTGATCACCAGCTCCTTCAGTCGCGACTTGGCGATGCGCCCGACCGCGCCACCGGACAGCACGCCGTGGCTGATATACGCATAAACGTCCTTGGCGCCGTGGTTGAGCAGCGCATCGGCGGCGTTCACCAGCGTACCGCCCGAGTCGACGATGTCGTCGACCAGGACGCAGGTGTGCCCGGCGACCTCGCCGATGACGTTCATCACTTCCGATTCGCCGGCCCGCTCGCGTCGCTTGTCGACGATGGCGAGCGGTGCATTGATCCGCTTGGCGAGCCCGCGCGCGCGCGCCACGCCGCCGACGTCGGGCGATACGACCATGACATTGTCGAGCTTGAAGCGCTCGCGGATGTCGCGAACCATCAGCGGCGAAGCATAGAGGTTGTCGGTCGGGATATCGAAGAAGCCCTGGATCTGCCCGGCGTGCAGGTCGAGCGTCATGACGCGGTCGGCGCCGGCGCGGGTGATCAGGTTTGCCACCAGCTTGGCCGAGATCGGCGTGCGCGGACCCGGTTTGCGGTCTTGCCTAGCGTAGCCGAAATAGGGGATCACCGCGGTGATGCGGCGCGCCGAGGAGCGGCGCAGCGCATCCATGATGATCAGCAGCTCCATGATGTGGTCGTTGGTCGGAAACGACGTCGATTGGATGACGAAGCAGTCCGCGCCGCGCACGTTTTCCTGGATCTCGACGAAGACCTCCATGTCGGCGAAGCGCCGTACGACGGCCTTCGCCAGCGGGGTCTTGAGGTAGTCGGCAATCCCTTGGGCCAGCGGTGGGTTTGAGTTGCCGGCGACGAGCTTGATCGCCCCATTCTTGCCCGCCATCCCGTAACCCTCGTCTTCACACGCTTGGCCTGCGACTAATTCCCACAGGCGGCGTGGTCATAACAAGGCGACGGGGGCCCGGCAATATGAGTCCAAATCATTGTCCCGAGCATTTCGGCAGGGCTAAGGGCCGATTAACGCGTAACCGTCGCGCGGCCAGACAGCGTCAGCGTTTCCAGGGACGAGACTTCGGCGGACTGGGCCGGCTTGCGCGGCGGCAGCGGCACGCCGTCGTCCTCGGTCGCGGCCGGAATCGGCTCGGCGCCGGTCCCCTCGACCGGATCGGCCTTGGCATTGAAAATACGGAAAATGCCGGCCGCTTCGGGCGAGGAATCCTGCGTGCCCATCAGCGCGAGCTGCGGGACGGCGTCCGGGGTCCCGGGAGCGACGTCCGACGAGGTCAGGAAGGCGGCGATCTGGTCCATGCTGGTGCTGGCGATCCGCTGCAGCATGGCATCGTCGGCGGCATTCCAGGCGTCATTGTGCTGGGCCTTCGCCGTCTCCTCGCCGGTAACGCGGAGCGCGCGGCGCTCATCCTTGTCGAACACGTCCCAGACCCAGGAGATGGTGGTCTTGCCCTGCACGACCTTGGCGGCGAGGTAGCCGCGCACGCGATAGGCCGACGACTGCTCACGCGAGATCACCGCGAGCCGGCGCGTCTGCGCCTCGTCGCTGAGATCGCGCACCAGCTTCTGGAATTGTCCGTTGGGCGGGCCGTCGATCGATTCGAATGCGACTGTGGCGCCGCGCGGTTGCGCCGCCGACATGTCGGTCTGGCCATCCTGATTGCAGCCCGCGAGCGCGAACGCGCATGCGACGGCGAATAGTGCACCCGGCCTTGCGACAAACCGCGCCGCTGTGTGCGGGCCACTGCGGCCCCAACTCCACACCATTGATACCCCTGCGGCCTTGTTCTCGGTCTTTGAGAACACCCCTTCGGCCTGGCGTTAACGTACCGGTAACCGTATCTCCGAGTCCAGTAAGCTTGTGTCTAGTTGTGAATTTCAACACGCACACCGCGTGAAATTCGAAACGCGTGACACATTCGTGATGCGCGCGATGCGGCGGCGAACCTGTGGCGAATTGCGCCTAACCCGCCAACGCAATCGCGTTGACGTGCCGGCCATAATCCGGCTCGCCGCGCTGGGTGGTGCGGCGGTAACTGTAGAAACGTTCGGGCTCGGCGTAAGTGCAGAGCCCGAGGTCCTCGAAATTGGCAAGGCCGGCCCGTCCGACGCGGTCGGCGATGTAGCCGGTCAAGTCGAACATGGCGTGGCCCGCGCGCTGCGACGGACCGAAGAAGCGCGCGTTGTCGACCTCCGCCGCCAGGAACCGCTCAACGAATTCCGGCCCGACCTCGTAGTTCGGCTGGCGGATGGTCGGCCCGAGCGCGACGGCAATGCGCGAGCGATCGGCGCCCAGCTTCTCCATGGCGACGACGGTCGCCTCGATCACGCCGGTGAAGGCGCCGCGCCAGCCGGCATGGGCCGCGCCGATCACGCCCGCCTGGTCGTCGGCGAACAGCAGCGGTCCACAATCGGCGGTCGAGACACCGATGGCGAGGCCCGGCGTCCGTGTGATGACGGCGTCGGCGCGCGGACGCGCCTCGTGCGTCCACGGCTCTTCGGCAACAACCACATCGGGTGAATGGATCTGGTAGGGCGTCAGCAGCCGGCCGGGCGCGACTCCGAGCGCCTCCGCCATGCGCGCGCGATTTTGCGCGACGTTGTCCGGCGCATCGTCGGAGCCGACGCCGCCGTTCAGCGAAGCATAGATGCCGTCCGACACGCCGCCACTGCGCGTGAAGAATGCGTGCCGGATGCGCGCGAGCTCGGAAAGCGACGGGGCCTGAAGCATCAGTCGAATCCTGTGCGGTGCGCGTCGGATAAGGTTACGCCGCAGGGGCGACAATATAGAGGCTGCGTCTCGCCTGGGCTAATCACAGCGCTGTGGCTCCGTCACGGGTCGAAGCCCGGCGGGACGCCGAGCGATTTGTGGGCGAAGGCCGCCGCCTTGAACAGCATGCCCATGCCGCTGCGGCTGTAGCCGGTCAGGCGCAACAGCGCCTGCTCGATATCGGCGGCGCCGGCGGGCGTGGCGCGCGCCTTGAGCGTGGCGGCGCGCGTCTCGATCCCCAGGCGGCGCAGGAATTCCCCCTGCTCGAGCGGGCCGTGACCGACGGCACCCCTCGCCTCGATCGCGCGCCGCAGCGCCTGGAAGTCCACATGCGCGGTGATGTCGAGCTGACCCGGCGCGGTCAGCGGGTCGGCATAGGCGTGCTGGCCGACCGCCTGCAACGTGTCGCCGACATCGCTTTCGATATGGCCGTAGTCGATCACCAGCGCCGCGCCGCCGTCACTGGCGATCCGCCGCCCGACCTCCATCGCCGCGATGTCGTCGCGCCATTCGAACACCGCGCCTTCGGGGGATGCGCGCAATGCCGGCGGCAGCAGCATCTGGAAGTGCGGGAGCGGCCTGGGCGCGGCGGTGAAGGCGAACTCGCCGGCGGCGTCGATCTCGATGCGCCGCTCGTGCCAGCCGCCGTTTTGCTTGACGGCCTGATTGACCGGGATGGCGTCAAAGAATTCGTTGGCGATGATGATGGCGGTGCCGCGCGGCACGTCGGAGAGTGCCGCATGCCAGTGCACCGGCGTCGGCTGGCCGCCCAGCATGCGTTCCTGGTGCGCCCGCAGGACCGGGCTGATCTCGACCAGATGCACCGTGATCGCCTCGCGGAAGCCGGGCATCACGTTGAGCGCGCGCAAGGCGTCCCGCATGAGCGTGCCGCGCCCGGGGCCGAGCTCGACGACGCGGATCGCCTCCGGCGAGCCCATCTTCTTCCACAGCGCGGCCATCCACAGGCCGATCAGCTCACCGAACATCTGGCTGATTTCCGGCGCGGTGATGAAATCGCCACGGGTCCCTAACGGATCGCGCGTCGTGTAGTAGCCATGCTGCGGGTCGCCGAGGCAGAGCGCCATGTATTCGCCGACCGGCATGGCACCCGCGGCCGCGATGCGCCGGCGGATCTCTGCGTCGAGCGGCGACTTCTCATCCATCATTCACTCCGCAGCGGCGGGTGTTTCATTGCATAGGCGATGAAGCCCAACCCGGCGAGGAATAGCGGTATCGATAGCAGCATGCCCATGGTCGTACCGTGCCACAGGAATCCGAGTTGGACATCGGGTTCGCGAAAGAACTCACAGGTCGTGCGGGCGATGGCATAAACAATCGCGAAGCAGCCGATGATCAGGCCGGGGCGCTTGAGCGCGCCCATGCGTATCAGGATCGCGAGCACGATGAGCAGCACCAGGCCTTCGAGGGTGGCCTCGTAGAGCTGGCTCGGATGGCGCGGGATCGGCCCGCCGGTGGGGAAGACCATGGCCCAGGGGACATCGGTCGGACGACCCCAAAGCTCGCCATTGATGAAATTGGCGATGCGGCCGAGGAAGAGGCCGATCGGGCCCACCGCGCAGGTGATGTCGCCGAGCGACATGATCGACAGGCCGCGGCTCCGCGCAAACAGCACCACCGCGACGACGCAGCCGGTGAAGCCGCCGTGGAACGACATGCCGCCGTTCCAGAGCTGGAAGATCTCCAGCGGATGGGCGACGAAGTGCTGGAGGTTATAGAACAGCACATAGCCGGTGCGGCCGCCGAGGATAATGCCGAGCGTCACCCACAGCACGAAGTCGTCGAAGTCGACGACCGTCAACGGCGCCTTGCCGCCCCACAGTTTGTCATTGCGGATGAGGGCACGGGCATAGGCCCAGCCGAGCAGGATGCCGACGATATAGGCGAGCGCGTACCAGCGGATGGCTAGCGGGCCGAGATGCACCAGCACGGGGTCGAAGGTCGGGTAGGGGATAACGAGCAAGGGCATTGAGCAGTCCGGGTGAAGAGCCGTTAGCGCGCCCCCGCGCGTCGCCGGCGATTGCGCACTGGTAGCATGCCGGCTCTTGCAGCGGGATGGCCGGATCGCCATTGTGGGGCGCGTAATCAGGACCGAGCGCCGCGGAGGCAAACCATGACCCAGACCAGCAACCGCATTTTCGACGAGATGGCGCGGCTGATGAACGACGCCGCCGGGGTCGCCCAGGGCGTACGGCGGGAATTCGACACGCTGTTCCGCGCCCAGGCCGAGCGCATCCTGCGTGAGCTGGACGTCGTCCAGCGCGAGGATTTCGAGGCGGTCAAGGAGATGGCCCGGCTCGCCCGCGAGGAGAATGAGGCGCTGAAGGCGCGCATCGAGGCCTTGGAAGCCAAGGCCGAAAAGCTGGCCACCAAGTCTGTTTCCGATGCCCCGCCCGCGGCGCCGACCTCGTCGGACCCGCCGAGCATCCCGCCGCTGGGGAAGTGATCGTCATTCCGGGGCGCGCGCTGAGCGCGCGAACCCGGAATCCAGAAGCGGGGTTGGATTTGGCTGGATTCCGGGTCCGGTCCTTCGGACTGTCCCGGAATGACCAATTGAACCGCTTTCCTTGCCCTTTTTCGTCCCCGCCGCTATAACCCCGCGCGAAACGCGGCCCCCGGCACCCCTGGAGGCTTGCCGCGTTCGTGGGCGGCTGAAAAAGCCGCCTTTTTCCATTGACTTAGGCAAGGACACTGAAAATGGCCACCGTTCAGGAAATGAAGGCGACGGTGCGCCCGAAAGGCGGCAAGGGGGCCGCTCGGGCAGCACGGCATTCCGGCAAAGTGCCGGGCGTAATCTATGGCGACAACAAGCCCCCGATGATGGTGCTCCTCGAGCACGACGAACTGCGCAAGCGTATTTATGCGGGGCGCTTCCTCACCACGCTCTATCATCTCGACGTCGACGGCACGAAGTACCGCGTGATCCCGCGCGACTTCCAGCTCGACGCGATCAAGGACCTGCCGATGCACGTGGACTTCCTCCGCGTCGCCGAAGGCGCCATGATCCGCGTCAACGTCGCCGTGCGCGTGCTCAATGCCGACCAGTCGCCCGGCGTAAAGCGCGGCGGCGCGGTGAACGTCGTCACCCACACGGTCGAGGTGTCTTGCCCGGCTGACGCCATTCCGGAATCGATCGACGTCGATATCGCGGGCGTGGACATCAACCACTCCAAGCACCTCAGCGACGTGCAGTTGCCGCCGAACGTGCGCGTGATCGCCCATGGCGACATCACGCTGGTCACGGTCGTGCCGCCGTCCGGGTACGCGGAAGAGCTCAAGGCCGCCGCCGACGCCGCTGCTGCCGCGGCTGCTGCTGCCGCCGCGCCTGCTGCCGCGCCTGCCGGTGGCGCCACTTCGGCTCCCGGTGCCGCGCCTGCCGCGGGCGCTGCGCCTGCCGCCGGTGGCGCGCCGGCCAAGAAGTGAGGGGGCGCGCGCAACGCGCCTTCCTCCTGACGGTTGCGCATTTGGGATAGGGCGGCGACGCCATGCTGCTGTTCGTCGGCCTCGGCAATCCCGGTTCGCGCTATGCCGGCAACCGGCACAACATCGGGTTCATGGCGGTCGAGGCGATTGCCCGCCGCCATGACATCGCGCCCTGGCGCAAGAAGTTTCAGGGCGTCGCCGTCGAAGGCACGATCGCGCGCGAGCGCGTGCTGTTGCTGCTGCCGGGCACTTACATGAACGAGTCGGGGCGCGCGGTGGCCGAAGCCGCGCGCTTCTACAAGCTAGACGTGGGGCAGATCGTCGTCTTCCACGACGAGGTCGATCTGGCGCCCGTGAAGGTGCGCGTGAAAGTGGGCGGCGGCGTCGCCGGCCACAACGGTCTGCGCTCGATCACCGCCCATGTCGGCAACGACTACAAGCGCGTGCGCATCGGCATCGGCAAGCCCGATGTGAAGGAGTTGGTGCCGATGCACGTGCTGAGCGACTTCGCCAAGAGCGAGAAGCCCTGGGTGGAGGCGCTGTGCGACATCATCGCCGACAGCGCCGACGTGCTCGTCGCGGGCAAGGATTCGACGTTTCAGAACAAGGTACACCTCGCCATGACCGCAAAAGGCTTCGGCGAGGACAAGGAGCCGGCCGGCTCGCAGTGACGACATAAAACGAGAGACGCGGGACTAGTCATGGGTTTCAAATGCGGCATCGTCGGCCTGCCGAACGTGGGCAAGTCGACGCTCTTCAATGCACTGACACAGACGGCGGCGGCGCAGGCAGCCAATTATCCGTTTTGCACCATTGAGCCGAATGTCGGCGAGATCGCCGTCCCGGACCCGCGCCTGGAAAAGCTCAGTGCGCTGGCGAAGTCGGAGCAGATCATCCCGACGCGCATCACCTTTGTCGACATTGCCGGCCTCGTGCGCGGCGCCTCCAAGGGCGAAGGGCTCGGCAACAAATTCCTCGCCACCATCCGCGAGGTCGATGCCATCGTGCATGTGGTGCGCTGTTTTGAGGACTCGGACATCACCCATGTCGAGGGCAAGATCGATCCTGTCGCCGACATCGAGACCATCGAGACCGAGCTGATGCTCGCCGATCTCGACAGCCTCGAAAAGCGCGTCGACAACCTGGAGAAAAAGGCCAAGGGCTCAGGCGAAGACGCCAAGCTGGCGAAAGAGATGCTTGACCTGATCAAGCGCTCGCTCGTGCTGCTGCGCGAGGGCAAACCCGCGCGCATGGTCGAGCGCAAGCCCGACGAAGAACAGCTCTTCCACTCGCTCGGCCTGCTCACCTCGGCGCCGGTGCTTTATGCCTGCAATGTCGAGGAAGGCTCCGCCGCGACCGGCAACGACTTCTCACGCCGGGTGGAAGAACGCGCCAAGCAGGAGGGCGCCGTCGCGGTGGTGATCTCTGCAAAGATCGAGTCAGAGATCGCGACGCTGCCGCCGGAAGAGCGGGCCGACTATCTCGAAGCGGTCGGTCTCAAGGAGACCGGGTTGGATCGCCTGATCCGCGCCGGCTACGGGCTCTTGCATCTGGTCACCTATTTCACCGTCGGCCCAAAAGAGACGCGGGCCTGGACCATCACGCAAGGCACCAAGGGTCCGCAGGCGGCCGGCGTGATCCATACCGATTTCGAGAAGGGCTTCATCCGCGCCGAGACCATCGGCTACGACGATTACATCACGACCGGTGGCGAGGCCGGCGCCCGCGACGCCGGCAAGATGCGGCTCGAAGGCAAAGAGTATGTGGTCGCCGACGGCGACGTGATGCATTTCCGGTTTGCGACGTAATCATTGATACGTCATTCCGGGCGCGGCCTTTAGCCCGCGAGCCCGGAATCCATAATCCCAAGCGCTGCGGCGTATGGATTCCGGGCTCATGCACTTCGCGCATGCCCCGGAATGACGAGACATAGAGACAAGTCCGGCCGGACCGGGCTAAAAAGGCAGCCATGCCGAAATACCACTGGGAAGACTTCAAGTCCGGCGCGGTGACCGTCTACGGTCCGCGCCTGGTCACACGCGAAGAGATCGTCGCCTTCGCGTCCGAATTCGACCCGCAGCCCATGCATCTCGATGAAGCGGCGGCGAGCGCGACCATCCTCGGCGGGCTCGGTGCCTCCGGCTGGCACTCGTGCAGCCTGCTCATGCGCATGATCTGCGACGGCTTCATCCTCGATTCGACCTCGATGGGTTCGCCCGGCATCGAAGAGGTGCGCTGGCTCAAGCCGCTGCGGCCGGGCACGAACATCCGCGTCCGAACCACCGTGCTCGACACGCGCGCCTCTGGAAGCCGCCCTGAGATGGGCCTCGCAAAATTCATGATGGAGGTGATCGACGACGCCGATGCGGTCATCACCGCGCTCACCACGACTTTGATGTTTCGCCGCCGTGAGCCGGGAGCGAAGCCATGAAATACTTCGAGGACATCCG
>DATDMA010000180.1:0-29839 GCA_036519015.1 Pseudolabrys sp.
CCACGAATAGGATGTGCATGTTAGCACTGGATTCCCGCTTACGCGGGAATGAGCGGAGTTTGGGGACGCGTCACACGCTCCGTCATGCCCGGCCTTGTGCCGGGCATCCACGTCTTTTATGCATCAGGTCCAAGACGTGGATGGCCGGGACAAGCCCGGCCATGACGTTTGAGAGGCCCGGCCGGATCACATGAGCGCCACCACCTTCCTCGACAAGAAGACCATCGCCGAGCTGACGGCGAAGATGTACCTCGACACCGGCGCGGTCCGCTTCATGGCCGACAAGCCGTTCATCTTCACGTCCGGCTGGGCGAGCCCGGTCTACAATGACTCGCGCTGGCTGATTTCGTTTCCCGACGTGCGCAGCTTGCTGATGGATTTCTCCGTCGCCGGCATCGACCGCGACATCGGGCGGGACAAGCTCGACGCGGTGGCGGGCGGCGAGACGGCCGGCATCCCCTTCGCCGCCTGGACCGCCGACCGCATGCGGCTCCCCATGCAATACGTGCGTAAGAAGCCGAAGGGCTTCGGCCGCGGCTCGCAGATCGAGGGTCAGCTCATCCCCGGCCAGCGCGTGCTGCTGGTGGAGGATCTGGCGACCGACGGCCGCAGCAAGGTGAACTTCGTGAACGCGATCCGCGATGCCGGCGGCGTCTGCGAGCATTGCACCGTGCTGTTCTTTTACGACATCTACAAGGAAGGCCGGAAAATCCTCGCCGACATCGGCGTCACGCTGCACTACCTGACCACATGGTGGGACGTGCTCGCGGTGGCTAAGGCGAGCGGCAAGTACGACCCGAAGCTGCTCGGTGAGATCGAGACCTTCATGAACGACCCGGCGGGATGGTCGAAGGCCCATGGCGGTGTTGCCGAGGCGGGGGAGTGACGGACTCGTGCCCCGGACGCGGCGCAGCACGGAGCGCAGCGTAGTGATGCGACGCTGATCCGGGGCCCCGGTTTAAGGAAAGCTGGGTCCCGGGTCTGGAGCGCACCGTTGCGCTTCGCTCCACGTTGCGCCGCGCCCGGGACACGAGATCAAACTACCTCGACGATACTCCGGATGCCGGTGGCGGCGTACCCCTCAGCGTGAATCGTCCGCAGGCCCGGTTCGTCCTATTATTCATCGTAGCCGTTAGGGGGCAAGAAACGGTTCGTCGGGGGAGCGGTCGTGATCCCGAAGGAGACAACGATGAGTTCAATCGGAGCCGAGAGCCGTAGCCTGAACTGGGATGTGCTGACGATAAGACGCCCGGGCTTGACGCGCGATCTGCCGCCCGGAAAAGAAGACCTGATGTGGGTTGCGAATTCATCGACGCTCATCTCCGGTGAGCGCGATGCCGTCCTCGTCGACACGTTCCTCACCACCGAGCAGTCGCAGACATTGGTGGATTGGGTCGCCGCAAGCGGCAAGAATCTCACTGCGATCTACATCACCCATGCGCACGGCGACCACTTCTTCGGCCTTGCGCCGCTGCTGGAGCGCTTCCCGCAGGCGCGGGCGATCGCCACGCCCGAGATCGTCCAGGCCATGCACGCGCAGCTGTCGCCGGAGTCCATCGACAACTTCTGGCGCAGACTTTTCCCCGGCCAAATTCCCGACCGCCTTCTCGTCGCCGAGGCGCTTGAAGACCGTGAGTTCGAGCTGGAAGGACAAAAGCTTGTCGCCGTGAACGCCGGGCGGACCGATACGGCGCACTCAACGTGCCTGCACGTCCCCTCGATCGGACTGCTCGTCGGCGGCGATGCCGTCTACAACGGCATCCATCCTTTCCTTGGTGAGACGGACAAGCAGAGCCGGCTTGAATGGATATCCACGCTCGATAAGCTCGAGTTGCTGAAGGCGCGGGCAGTGATCGCCGGGCACAAGATCCCGGAGAATGACGACGATCCCCGGATCATCGGAGAGACCCGGCAATACATCCAAGACTTCAATCGGCTGGATACGACCACGACGACTGCGCGTGAGCTCTACGACGCAATGCTGGCGCTCTACCCCGACCGGGCCAACCCGGGCTCGCTTTGGGGCGCCGCAAACATCGCGAAGAAGCAAGCGCAGGGCTGATCTAGACTCCCGTCAGCTTCCGCTTCAATCTCACCACCGCCAAATCCAGCGCCGAGAGAAAGCGGGAGATGTCCTGCCGCGAGAGCGGCTTCGGCCCGCGCGTTTCGGCGCCGGCCGAGCGTAGGTCGGTCAAAAGATCGCGCGTCGCCACCGCCATGCCGATCGCATTGTCGTCGAACAGCTTGCCGGTCGGACTGAGCACCGTCGCGCCTTTGCGCACACAGCGCGAGACCAGCGGAATATCGGCAGTGATGACGATGTCGCTCGCGCCGGCACGCTCGACGATCCAGTCGTCGGCGACGTCGGGCCCCTCAGAGACGACAATACGCTCGATCATGTCGCTGCGCGGCACCTGCATGAAGGCATTGGCCACGATATAGACCTTGAGGCCATAGCGCTCGGCAACGCGGTAGACCTCTGCCTTGACCGGACAGGCATCGGCATCGACGAAGATGCGGATACCGGTCTCTGTTTGTGCCCCTTCCTGTCCGTCAGCCACAGTGATCCACTCCTTGAAAATCGGGATGGATCAATGGCCAAGACGCGCTGGAAAGTCCAGGCTCGGCGCCAGCGGCGGCGCCTAATGTTTGACCGCCTGCTCGGACGGCTCGATGATCATGCCGGTGGCGGGCTCGACCCACACCAGATGATCCTTCACCGCTTTCACCCCGGAGATGTTCTCGGCCGCGACCTTGAGCGCCTCGCGCTGGCGCTCGTCGACAATGACGCCCCACAGTTCGACCACGCCGTCGTGCACGACCACGTTGGTCGCGATCTGCGCCCACCGTTCCTTGTGCAGCACCGCCAGGAGTTGCTCTTGAATCGCCGCGTCGCTCTGGGCCGTCTTCGGCGCCAGCCGCGCCAGGCTGACCATGGCGTGCATCAGATTGGAGCGCGTCACGATGCCGGTCACCTTGCCCTCGCGCACCACCGGGACGCGCTTGATGCGGCGGCGCTCCATCAGCTCGACGATATCTTCGACCGCGGTGCCCTCATCGACACTTCGCACCACATCGGTCATCACGTCGGACACCTTGTTGCCGTGCGAGCGAGTGTACTCGGCCGCCATCTTGCCCGGCCCCATGAGGAACTCGAGCCAGCGCGACCGGCGACGTTCGGTCTGCGTCTCGCTGCGGCGCAGGAAATCGCCTTCGGAGACGATGCCGACGAGGCGGCCTGCGCCGTCGATCACCGGAAGGCCACTGATGCGATGCTGGAGCATCAGGCGCGCCGCCTGCAGCACCGTGGCATCGGGTTCGATGGAAATGACCTCGCGGGTCATCACGTCCTTGGCATTCATGGCGAACCTCCTGTTTGTTCGGAGAGATCAACCCATAACGGCCGCTTGGGTATGTTGACGCAGGTCAATCGGCGCGGTCAATGCGCTAGTACTGCCATTCCGGCGGCGGAACCGGCGTCCAAGTGCGTTTCAGCCGCAAATCTTCGGTAACGGCATTGGCCGCGATGTAGCCGGGTGCACCGTTGACGCCGCCGCCATTGCCCGATGACGAACCGCAGAGATAAAGCCCTTCCACCGGCGTGCGCGAACCGGGCATGAGCGCGTGCGGCCGGTTGATACCGAGCTGATCCGGCACGTAGGCGCCCATGCGCACGGCGCCCTGGCGCATGTTGCTGTTGAGCCTTTCGACATCGACCGGGGTGAACAGATAGCTGCCGATGACATTATCGTCGTCGAGGTTGGACGCGTATTCGCGCCAGACATTCAGCAGCCGCTCGGTGTATTCGGCGCGGCGGCTCTCCCAGCCCTGCGGGCCATCCTCGACCGCGTAAGGCGCGAACGGCCACCAGAAGGCCGCGTGCTGGCCCGGCGGCGCGTAGGTCGGATCGAACTGGCTGTTGCAGGCGCCGTTGCCGAGCAGGACGCGGGGAAATTTCTTTGCCGCGCAGTCCTCGAAGCAGCTCGCAACCTCGTCGATGTGGTCCATGCCGAAGAACATGTTGTACGCGCGCGAAACATCCGGGTCGAAAGCCGCGGCGCGATAGGCCGGCGGGTTCTTCAGCGCGAGATGCAACGTGACCAGGCTGTGGTTGCCCCAATGCCAGCTCTTGGCCTTCTGCCGCACAGGATCGGAGAACAACTCCTCCCCGGCCATCTGCACGGTGCTCGGAAAGTCGATCGCACTGGCGACGAACTGCCGTCCGCCGACGAAGCGGCCATCGGCAAGCACGACGCCGGTAGCGCGACCGCTCTCGACCTTGATCTCTTTCACGTCGGCGTTGGTGATGACCTCGCCGCCGCCCGCCTCCACCACGCGCGCCAGCGCGTTGACCAGCGACACCGCGCCGCCGACCGGCAATGTGAAGCTGGCGATGTTGGCGAAGATCGCCGGGAACACGATGCCCGCGCCCGGCACGTTCTCGGTCGTGATGACGTGCATGTAGGACGTGAACAGCGTGCGGATGCGCTCGTCGACAAAGTGCTTGCGAACGACGCTGAACAGATCGTGCTGCGCGTGCGAGAGCAATTCCTTCGCCATCGGGCCGCTGAGGCGGTCGAGCAATTGCTCACGCGGCATCGGCGCGTTGTAGAGCAGCGACACGAGCAGCGGGCGCATCTCTTCGCAGTAGGTATGCCAGAGCGCGCGGAAGGTCTCGGCGTCCTGCTTGGAAAAGCGCGCGAGCGAGGCGCAGGTCTTGTCGACGTCCTTGTGGATGACGATGCCGGTGCCGTCGCGGAACACGGCCGCCTGCTGCACCGGCGGCTCGATATATGAAAAGCCGTATCGATACAGCTCGAGATCGTGCAGCAACGGCGAGAGGCCGATGCCCATATAGAAATTGGCGTGCAAATTGAGCCGGAAGCCGGGCAATTGCTCCGTGTCGGTGCTGCAGCCGCCGCCGATGCGAGGATTGCGCTCGAGCACCGCGATCTTCAAGCCGGTGCGCGCGAGATAAGCGGCGAGCGTCAGCCCATTATGGCCGGCGCCGATCACGACTCCATCATAGGTCGGCATTGCCCCCTCCCCCGTTGTTGTTGACCGAGCCTAGCCATTCCCAGGGTGGGCAACAATGCAGGCCGTCCCACACGTGAAAGTTTGCCCGGCCGATTCGTTTGGCGCTAGCTTTGCAGGAACGCCGCGCGATCACGCGGCGACATGACAACAGTTTCGGGAGACGCCTATGAGGAAGGATCTGTTCGACCGCCGCACCGTGCTCGCCGGCACGACCGCGCTCGGCGCCGCCAGCGTGCTGTCAGGCCGCGCGCTGGCGCAGGCCGGAGGCGCGGCGCCGGCGGCGCGTCCGGCCGCGTCGCTGCCTCCGCGCGGGGACTTCGTCGTGCGCGGGGCGCATGTGCTGTCGATGGACGAGAGCGTCGGCGATTTCCCCACCGGGGACGTGCATGTGCGGGACGGTGAGATCGTCGGCATCGGCCTGCGCATCAACGCACCGGATGCCGAGGTGATCGACGGCAAGAACATGATCTGCATGCCGGGATTCGTCGATACGCACTGGCATCACTGGACCACGCTGCTGCGCCCGCTCATGCGGCAGGACGACGCCAGCCTCACTTACTTCCCGGTGACAGCCAAATACGGCGTGCTCTATACGCCGCAGGACAGCTATCGCAGCGTGCGGCTCGGCCTCGCGCAGGCGCTCGCCGCCGGCATCACCACGACGCAGAATTGGGCACACAATGTGCGCAGCCCCGCCCATGCCGACGCCGAGATGAGCGCCATGCGCGACAGCGGCCTGCGCGGACGATTCGCTTACGGCAATCCGGTGCGCGACCCGAACGACAAGCTCATGGACCTCGCCGACCTCGCCCGCGCCAAGCGTGACTGGGTGGGCAAGGATGGCATGCTCACCCTCGCCATCTGCTCGCGCAGCGTGGACGGCGCCAACGGCGCCACGCGCGGCGGCATCAGCGTCGAGATGGCAAAGAAGGAGTGGGGCACGGCGCGCGAGCTCGGCCTGCCGATCACGCTGCACACATCGGGCACCGGCGGCATCAAGATCCTCGACGAGGCCGGGCTGCTCGGCCCCGATGTGCAACTCGTGCATCCGCTCGGCACCACCGAGGAAGAGCGCGCGATCCTCGCCAAGCACAAAGTGAGCTACAGCACGTCTCCGGTCGGCGAAGCGCGGCGCCCCGGTGTCACCCAACTCGCGGAGATGCTCTCGGCCGGCGTCAACATGAGCCTGTCGATCGACCACACGACCACATTCGATGCCGACATGTTCAAGAACATGGGCATCCTGTTCTCGTTGAACATGCACCGGCTCGGCGACAAATTTAAGCTGACGACGCGACGGCTGGTGCAACTGGCGACGATCGACGGCGCGCTCGACTTAGGCCTCGGCAACAAGACCGGCTCGCTGACGCCGGGCAAGCGCGCCGACCTGATCCTCATCCGCACCAACGCGCCAAACATGGCGCCGATCGGCGATCCCTACGATGCGCTTGTTCAGCTCGCGCAGCCGTCGAACATCGATACGGTTATGGTGGACGGCCGCATCCTGCGCCGCGGCGGACAGTATACGGGGTTGGACTTTGAGGCGGTCGTCGGCGAGGCGACGGAGGCGGCGTCCGCGCTGAAGGCGCGCGCAGGCTGATTTGGCGGCTGGCGTTCGTTGCTAAGCGTTCAGGCGGGTCAGCGCCGCGCGATTGCGCAGCACAATGCGGCGCGAGGTCGGCACGGCGATAGCGGCCGAATTTTCCAGTTGGGTGAGGGTCCGCGATACGGTCTCGATGGTGAGGCCGAGATAGTCGGCGATATCCTGCCGCGACATAGGCAACTCGACTTCGGTGATGGCGGAGGAGCGCTTGGCCATCTCCAGCAGGAAGCCGGCAACCCGTTCCTGTGCGGTCTTGATCAGCAGCATCATGTGGTTCTGCGCGCGGTGCAACTCGCCGGCGGTCATGGTCCAGAGCTGGCGGGCAACCTCGTTGTTGCGCGCGGCGAGCGCGACCAGAGCGCTACGCTTGATCACCAGCACCTTGCAGTCGCAGATCGCTTCGGCGGAAAAGGTGTGATCGTCGCCGACCTCGAGGCCGAACATGTCGCCCGGCATGTAGAAGGCGCCGATCTGACGGCGGCCATCGTTGAGGATCTTATAGGTGCGCACGGTGCCGCTGAGGACTTTGTAGAGATAGTCGGCCGGCTCGTTCTCGCCATAGATCTCGGCGTTGCGGCCATATGGCATCGGCGCACCCATCACCTCGATTGCGCCGCCGCTCAGGGCGGATGATACCACCGTCGGCACGGGGCGCGTGGCACGATTGGCCGGCGGCTGCAGAGAACCGCGGCTGATCATCGTCCGAGTGAGCATGGCGCTTGGCCTTTTGTTGAACTGACGATCATCGATACCGCTGGCGTAGAGCCCCCGAAATTCAGATAATCCCCATAGGGGGTTTCCCGGAGGTGCTTTAGGGGCCGGATCACCTTCCATCCGCGCTGCCAGCCGGGCCGGATTCCATGACAGAATCTATTGATAAGATTGGCCTATTCTCGACTTCGGAGCGCGGCCGGGTCTTGCTCTACGGTGTCGCGCCGACGGCCGTCGCCTTGTCATTGGCGGTCCGCGCGCTGCTCTTGCCCATCCTGCAAGACGATACGGTCTACCTCTATTTCGTGCCGGCGGTTCTCATTTCGGCGGCGATCGGTGGCCTGGGCCCCGGCCTGCTCGCGACGGCACTCAGCCTTGTCGCAGCCGATTTCATCAACACCGAACTCTCTACGAGTCCGAACCCAGCCATCATCAACGGCATCGCCTTCGCGCTCATCGGCATCGGTGTGTCGTGGGGAGGTGAGGTTCTGCGGCGCAGCCGCCGTCGCGCGACGGAGATGACGCACGACGCGCTGGCGCGCGAGGCGCATCTGCAATCGATTCTCGACACGGTGCCGGAAGCGATGATCGTGATCGACGAACGCGGCGTCATCCAAAACTTCAGCTTGGCCGCGGAACGGCTGTTCAACTATTCGCCGAGCGAAGCGATTGGCAAGAACGTCAAGACCCTGATGCCGGCGCCGTATCGCGAAAGTCACGATGGCTATCTGCATCGCTACCGGACAACGGGCGAGCGCCGCATCATCGGCATCGGCCGCGTCGTCGTCGGCCAGCGTAAAGACGGCTCGACCTTCCCGATGGAGCTTGCGGTCGGCGAGATGAGATCGCTCGACCGCCGCTATTTCACAGGCTTCATTCGCGACCTGACCGAGCGGCAGAAGACCGAGGCGCGCCTACAGGAGCTGCAATCCGAGCTCGTCCACATTTCACGGCTCACCGCCATGGGCGAGATGGCCTCGACATTGGCCCATGAGCTCAACCAGCCTTTGACGGCCATCTCCAATTATCTGAAGGGTTCCCATCGCATGCTTGAGGGGAGCAGCGACGAGAAATCTCCGATCCTGCGCAACGCACTGACGAAAGCGGCCGACCAGACCATGCGCGCCGGCCAGATCATCCGCCGCCTGCGCGACTTCGTTTCGCGCGGCGAGAGCGAGCGGCGGGTGGAGAGCATCACGAAGCTGGTCGAGGAAGCGAGTGCTCTGGCGCTGGTCGGCGTGAAGGACCGCGGCATTCGTGTACAATTCCAGTTCGATTCGGCGGTCGACCTGGTGCTGGCGGACCGCGTGCAGGTCCAGCAGGTTCTGCTCAACCTGATCCGCAACGCCATGGACGCCATGGAAATGTCCCAGGCGCGCGACCTCCTCGTCTCGATCGCTCCGGGCGATGGGCCCTATGTGCGGATCAGCGTCGCCGATAGCGGATCAGGCATCGCGCCGGAGGTGGCCGAGCATCTGTTCCAGCCGTTCGTCACCACCAAGCGGCAGGGCATGGGCGTCGGGCTGTCGATCTCGCGCACCATCGTCGAGGCGCATGGCGGACGCATCTGGGTGGAGGTGAATCCGGCCGGCGGTACGATCTTCCATTTCACACTCCCGGCCGTGAATGAAGAGGATGTCGACGATGCAGCCTGATCCGGTCATCTATGTCATCGACGACGATGACGCCGTGAGGGAATCGCTTGAATTCCTGTTGAAGACGGCCGGCATCAGTGCCCGCGGATTCGACTCTGCCAAGGCCTTTCTCGAGATCATCCCGCGGGTGAAATCCGGCTGCGTCGTCACCGACGTGCGCATGCCCGACATGACCGGCATCGACCTGCTGCGAAAACTGAACGAGATCAAGCCCGATCTGCCGGTGATCATGATCACCGGTCATGGCGATATCGCGCTGGCGGTCGAAGCGATGAAGATCGGCGCGGTCGATTTCTTGGAAAAGCCGTTCGACGACGATCACCTGCTCGCCAGCGTCCGCGCGGCGCTCGACAAGGACGCCGACGCCGCCAAGCGCCAAGCGCAGCTCGGCGACATCCACGACAAGCTGGCGGCTCTCTCAAACCGTGAGCGTCAGGTGCTCGAAGGCCTCGTGGCGGGTCAAGCCAACAAGATCATCGCCTTCGATCTCGGCATCAGCCCGCGCACGGTCGAGATCTACCGCGCCAACGTGATGACCAAGATGGCGGCGAACAGCCTGTCCGATCTCGTGCGCATGGCAATGATGGCCGGCATCCTGGAGAATTCCAGCATAGGCCGCTGATTCATCCGTTCGGATAGTGACGCACGCCGAGACCGCGCATGAAGCGCTCGCGGATCTGCACCGGATCGCGGTCTGTCGTCCCGACCGCTGGCTTGTTGTCGATGCGCGCGGCGATCAAAGCCGGCGCGCCGCCGCGCAGCGCCGATGTGACCAGCCGCTCGAAATCGTCCTCGTCCGCGGCCCAGGCGCTGTTCGGCAATCCGGAGCCTTGCGCGATGGCGACCAGATCGGCAGCCGATGAGCTCGCCGTCGGCTGCGAGCCGGTGATCTGATAGATGCCGTTGTCCCACACGATAATGGTGAGGTTCGCCGGCTTGCGCATGGCCACGGTGGCGAGGCAACCGAGTTGCATCAGCAGCGAGCCGTCGCCTTCCAGCGCGATCACGTGCCGCTGTGGCTGCGCGATGGCGACACCGAGCGCGATGGGAATCGCCAGCCCCATGCTGCCGAGCATGTAGAAGTTCTGCGGCCGGCGGCCGCTCGCCCACAGGTCGAAGTTCGCATTGCCGATGCCGGCGATTACCGCCTCGTCATGGCGGAGCTGTGCGACCAGGCGGTGCGTCAGATCGAAGCGGTTCATGACCTTTGCCGTGCTCATGCCCGCCTCACGCCGCAAAGACTTTGCCGCCGGTGAGCAGCGGCGAGAGGATGAAGGTGACCGGCGCCTGGGTCGCCACCGCCTGCTTGATCGAGCGATCGACGATGAAGGCAAGCTCGTCATGGCGTGTGATGGTGTGGGTCTCGATGCCGAGCGCATCGAGCACCGGCCGCATGGTGCGGCACACCATGGCTTGGCCGAGATTGAACTCACCGAGTGTCCCACGTTCCGATACGAAGATCAGCGCCGGGATCTGCGACGGTACCACCAGCGAGGCGAGCGCGTTCGGGATCGTGCCGAAGCCGCTGGTCTGCATCAGCACCGCGGCGCGCATGCCGCCCATCCAGGCGCCGGTGACGATGCCGAGCGCTTCCTCTTCGCGCGTGCACACAAGCGCGGTGAAGAAGTCGTCGGCGTGGATCGCCTTGATCAGCGGCGTGAACACCTTGTCGGGAACATAGGTGACGAGCCTGACGTCATTGCTCTTTAGCGTGTCCAGGATCACCTTATCCCAGGTCGTTGCTTGCGGTTCGGTCATGCGGAGCGCGACCGGAACGTTTGAATATCGTGAAATATGAAAGTCACGGACATGCCCGGCCGCATGCGACGCCATTGCTCCCGTTAGGGCGAAAGTTTAGCCTACCCGTACTATCGGCGCTAATCAGAAAAAAAGCCGGTTAAGTTTGGGGAGAAACGATGACGAAATCCAAGGAGCAATCCAGGGAGCCTTTGGCGCCGTCGCGGCGCCGCTTCATCAAGACCGCGGGCGCGCTGGCGGCCGGCATCGCAGCGCCGACGTTTTTGCGTGTGCGTTCGGCCTATGCAGCGTATCCGGACCGGCCGGTGAAGATTATCGTGGCCAATACGCCGGGCGGCCCATCCGATCTGGTCGGCCGCATGGTCGCTGCCGCATTGCAGCAAGCCAGCGGCAAGACCTTCATCATCGAGAACATCGGCGGCGCCGGCGGCAATATCGGCATGGCCATGGCCGCACGGTCTGAACCCGACGGCTACACGCTGCTGCTCGCGACCAATGCCTATTCGGTGAATGTCGGGCTGTACAATAAGATCCCCTACGACGCGGAGAAGGACTTCGTCGGCGTCTGCGAACTGGCGAGCTCACCCAACACATTCGTGGTGAGGTCGGAACTGCCGGCGAAAACGATGAAGGAATTCGTGGCGCTGGCGCGCTCGAACCCGGACAAGTTCAACATCTCCACGCCACCGATCGGCACCACGCCGCAACTCCAGGCCGCGGTGCTGAAATCGCGCGAGAAGCTGACCAAGCTGGAGGAAGTCGTCTTCAAGGGCGGCGGCGATGCGCTGCAGGCGCTGCTCGCGGGCACGGTGCAAATGAGCTCGGGCTCGCTGGCGCCGGCCGCGCCGCACATCAAGAGCGGCACACTGCGCTGCCTGGCCGTCTCGGCCGAAAGCCGCTGGCCGGATTTGCCCGATGTGCCGACCATGGTCGAGGCCGGATACCCGGATTTCGTGTTCCCGACCGATACGGTGCTCCTCGCGCCGGCCAAGACGCCGCACGAGATCGTCACCTGGCTGGAAGCCGAAACGCTCAAAGTGCTGGTTAGGCCCGATATCAAAGAGAAGCTTTACAACGCCGGCTTCTTGGTCAACCCGAAGGGCGCCAAGGCTGCCTGGGCGCGCGTGAGCAAGGAGATTGTGATCTTCAGGGAGGTCATCGATCAGGCCGGCATCAAGAAGATGTAGCTTATCCTTCCCCCCACCCCCGACCCCTCCCCACCACTCGCAAGCGATCGTGGGGGGAGGGGAGCAGAATACAGTTCGCGTTTCATCATGAACATCACATCCATCGAACCAATCGCAATCAGTCTGCCGATGCTCAAGCCCGTCATCATGGCGGGCGAGGAGGTGCGGCAGGCCGACAATGTGCTTGTGCGGATCGAGACCGACAACGGCCTCGTCGGCTGGGGCGAGGCTGCGTCGGCGCCGGTGATGACCGGCGATACGCTGGAGAGCCTCGTCTCCGCCGTGCACTATCTCAGCGCCGCGCTGCGCGGACGCGATGCGCGCGACATCGATGGCGCGCTCACCGCGATGGATGGCCGCATGTACGGCAATCACGGTGCCAAGGCGGCGATCGAGATCGCCTTGCATGACCTCACCGGGCTCGCGTCAGGCAAGCCGGTGCATGCGCTGCTGGGCGAGCGCACACGCACGCGCATGCCATTGCTTGGCGTGATCGGCGGCGGCGACTATGACGGCGACCTGCGCGACGCCGAGAAGAAGAAGGCGGCGGGCTTCACCGCCTACAAGATCAAGGTCGGCATCGACACGCCGGCGAACGACGCGGCGCGCACGCGCGCGATCTGCAAAGTGCTGGGCGCGGACACGCTGATTTCCGCCGACGCCAACCAGGGCTTTAGCACGCAGGAAGCGCTGGACTATGTGCGCGCGGTGAACGGCTCCGGGCTCGGCTTCTTCGAGCAGCCGGTGATGGCCGACGACCTCGCCGGCATGGCGGCGGTCGCCGCCGCGACGAGCATCGCCATCGGCGCCGACGAAGGCATCCATTCGCTCCAAGACATCAAACGGCATGCCGAACGCAAAGCTGCGCGCGGCGTGAGCCTGAAGGCGATCAAACTCGGTGGCATCCGCGCGCTAACCGAGGCCGGCCGCCTGTGCGACAGCCTCGGCATGAGCGTGAACATCTCGTGCAAGACCGGCGAGTCGAGCGTCGCCTGCGCGGCGGCTCTGCATGTGGCCGCCGTCATTCCCAACATCGCCTGGGGTCTGACGCTGACGCATACGGCGCTCGGCGAGGACGTCACTGCGCAGCCGATTCCGACCGCGCGCGGCCATGTCGAGAGCCTGGATCGTCCGGGTCTCGGCGTCATCGTCGATGAAGACCGCGTGCGCCGCCACCGCGTGCCGATCGCGACGCGCGAGACGGCGTGATTTCTTTCCGTCATTCCGGGGCGCGCTGAAAGCGCGAACCCGGAATCCAGAAACGTACACCGTGCTTGCAACTGGATTCCGGATCGCCGCTTCGCGGCGTCCCGAATGACTATAGGGCAGGCACCTTCTACCGCGTGAGATAACTGCGCCAGCTTCCGAATGAGGAAATGTCGCGCGCGCCTTGCGTGGCGGCGGCTTCCACCAGGAAGCCCTTTACCCTGCGGCCATCGGCGAGCACGAGTGTGCCGATGGACAGCGGCCCCGGCGTTGAGTCGACCAGGCGGCCGAAGCTCTGCTCCGACAGCGCCCAGATTTCGATCTCGATGCTCGCGCCCTGCCCTTCGGCGACACGCAACAGGCCGGGCTTTGCCGGCGTGGTGTCGAGCGCGAAGAAGCGATAGTCCGGCGCGGTCTTCACGCATTCGAGCAGCCTGCCGCCGAGCGCGCGCAGTTCGCCATTGAGTGGCAGGCCCGACAGATGCGCGCCGGCCACCGCCACGGCGACCTCGCCTGCCGCGGGCGCAGTCGGCATCGGGGCGAGTGGCGGCTGCTGCACGTTCAGCGCACCGAGCGGAAGCTTGGTGTCGGCATGGAAGACGCGGCCGATTTCGGCCAGCCTTGCATCGTCGCCGCCCGGCGCCAGCAACGTGATGCCGAACGGGATGCCGGCTTCCGTCATCGACGCTGGCAGCGCCAAGCCGCACAGATCGAGCAGGTTGACGAAGTTCGTGTAGCTGCCGAGCCGGCTATTGAGCTGAATCGGATCGTGCAGCACCTGCGCGACGGTGTAGGCGGTCGGCGCGGTCGGCAGCGCCAGCGCATCGACCTCTTGGAACGTGACGTCGGCGACGCGGCGCAGTCCTTCGAGTTTATAAAACGCCGCGAAGGCATCCATGGCCGTCGGGCGCAGGCCGCTGAGGATGATCTCGCGCGTCACCGGATGGATGGCGTCGGCATCCGACGCCAGCAGCGAGCGCGCGGTCATCGTGCGTTCCGCCACCCAGGGTCCGTCATAGAGCAGCCGCGCGGTCTCGTAGAACGGCTCGATGTCGATCTCGACGATCTCGCAGCCGAGCTTCGCCAGCCGCTCGAGCGCCGCGCCATAGGCGGCCTCAAACCCTCGGTCGCCGAAGAACAGGCGCTGTCCCGGGCGCGGCGCGCCGAGCGTCACATGCGGCGGCATCGCGCCGGGCGCACCGCAGGCACGGTCGCGCGAATAGGGATCGGCCGCATCCGCGCCGGTCATAGTTTGAAGCGCCGTCCAGGCGTCATCGACCGTGAGCGCAAACACCGACACGCAATCGAGCGTGCGGCACGCCGGCACGACGCCGTAGGTGGAGATGAGCCCGAGGCTGGGCTTGAGGCCGACGATGTTGTTGAGGCCAGCCGGAACGCGGCCGGAGCCGGCCGTATCGGTGCCGAGCGCGAGCGGCACCAGCCCAGCCGCGACCGCCACTGCCGAGCCGGAGCTCGACCCGCCGGGGATCAGCTCAGGCTTGAACGTGTTGCGCGGCACGCCATACGGCGAGCGCACGCCGACGAGGCCGGTCGCGAACTGATCGAGATTGGTCTTGCCGATGACGAGCGCACCGGCGGCGCGCAGCCGCGCGACCACGGTCGCATCGCGCGTCGGCTTGTAGGAGAAGGCCGGGCAGGCCGCCGTGGTCGGCAGGCCGGCGACGTCGATATTGTCCTTCACTGCGACAGGGACGCCGTAGAGCGGCTTGTCCGTGGCGCCGGCGGCGGCCAGCGCGCGGGCCTCGGCCAGAACCTCGGCTTCCTCGCGCAAGCTGATGAAGATGGCGCCGTCGCCATGGGCCCGGATGCGGGCAAACGTGCGTGCGACGGTCTCTTCCGGCGTAGCCGCCCCTGTCCGGTGAGCGGCCACGATAGAGGCGATGGTTTCAGCCAAAAACGGCTCCCAAAAAGAAACAAACGGCGCCGCCCCGGCGAAAGGCGCCCTGCCCTTTTTGCGAGAATTAATGAACTCGCGCAACAGCCAACGCGACGCGGATGGGCGTTCGGCATTCAAAACATAGGACGCGCGGCCGAGCCGCGCGGCCTCATGTCGATCATTGGTTAGTGCCGCGCCGCCGCCGCGCCAGCCGCAACTCCGGCGAGGTACACCGCAGCAATCACTGGAAACGCTTTGGCGCCGTTTGAAGCCGAATCGGCGATCGCCTTCAGCGGTCCGCCGTCCTTCGCTTTCTGCGAGTCTTCATAGATCTGCGTGGCATTGTCCTCGATCTCCTGAAGGGTCAAGGTGCACGCGACCTTTCCCACCTCCGCCGTCGCCGGGGGGAATCCTTTCCGATCATGCAGGTACTGGTGAGCGAGTTGAATGCCGGCACCTGACGCAACGCCAAGCGCCGCTGCCGCGAGCATCGGAATCACCTTCGGTGCCGGCTGTTCACCCTTGGGCCCCGGCAATGCGGCCGCGGCCAATGCCGGCATATGCAGCCACGACACGGGCACCTGCATCATCGCCGCCCTGATTTCGTCTCTCGCACTCATGTCACTCCTCCTCGTTGATATTTGGTTGGACCTGAACGCCTTCGGCGCCCGTTTCTTCGATCTCTGTCGAGACCGAAAAATCCGCAGCTAGCGCGCGGACGCGCCTTCCCCCTCGGTGGAATTCGTGATGCGCTCGAGGATATTTTCGATCTCCCTCACATGCCGCGTCACGCGGCGGATCGCGGCTGCGCTATCTGTTGCGCCCTCGACGTCAGGGATCGCCGTTCCGCCTTGGCAGTGCGGGCATTCCGTTTCGCTTTCGTAGAAGAAGCGATCGCAATGCTCGCACAGCACGAGCGCATCGAGGTTGGCGCCGGGAGCCGGCGCGAGATCGTGAAAGTCGTCGCGCGCGAAAATATCCTGGCTGTGCCGGCGGCCGTCGGCATCCTCGACCACGATCTCGAAGCGCCCGTAATCGAACGGCGCCGGAGTTGCCGGCGCCTCCTTGTGCACGATCACTTCGCGCCAGCCACGCTCCTGCAAGCGCAGCACGCGGTAATGACAAAAGGGATTATTGCCCGGCCGGCCGCTGACCACGTGCGAGGTCCAGTTGCAGCCGGCGCGGCAGACCGAACCGTAATAGCATTTGCCGCAGAAACCCCAGCGCCGTGCACGGCTCTCCGCCGGATCGCGCATGAAGCGCAGTTCCGGGCTTTCGTTCCAGATCTCCATGAACGGCTTGTCGCGGATATTGCCGCCGACATAGGGCACCGTCGGCAACGACGGGCATCCTTTGATCGCGCCATCGGCCTCGATACCGAGCCCGGCGCGTCCGGCCTGACAGCCGCCATAATATTCCGGCCGCCCCGAGGTGCTGCGCCAAGCCGCCTCGTAGGGTCCGAAGTAACCGATGTTGTTGCCCGGAATGAGCTGCAGTCCACGCTTGAGCCCATCTTGGAATAACGCGAACAGTTCGGGCATCAGCGACGCGAGTTCGTGCGGCTGCAAAATCAAAGAAGGATCGTCCGCCGCATTACCCATCGGCACGGTGAGCTGGATCTGCCACGCCGTGGCGCCGGCTTCGATGATCGTGTCGAGGATGGCGCGCATTTCACCGACATTGCGCCGGTTCACCTGCGAGTTGGCGGTCGCCATGATCCCTTGCTTGCGCGCGTTGCGAATGGCGGCCACCGCCTGCGCATGGCTTCCCTTGACGCCGCGTAATTTGTCATGCGTCGCCGGGACGCCGTCGATGGATACGCCGATTGTCTTGAGCCCCGCGCGCACAGCCGCCGCGATTTTGGCTTCGGTGAGCGCGCGGCCGCCGGTTTGCAGGCCGCACAGGATGCCCTGGCGGGTGAATTCTTCGACCAAGACCAGCCAATCCGGCCGCAGATAGGCTTCCCCGCCGATGAGAACCACCTCTTTGGTGCCGGCCTTTGCAAGGTCCCCGATCAGCGCGATGCATTCGGCGGTGGTGAGTTCGTTCTTCCGCGGCGCGCCGGCGCGCGAGCCGCAATGGCTGCATTTGAGATTGCAGGAGAGCGTGATCTCCCAAACCACATAGCGCGGCTGCGGGCCCGGCAGGCCCTCGGCCGGGATTGATCTGACGGGAATGCGTCCGTTTTCTTGCCTGGTGTCGGGAATCATGAATTCCTGCCGAAAGCACGGTTGACGTGTATATTGATATTATATTAATCTTAGGTTGTATACAGGCAAGGAGAGGGGCCATGGCTGAAAAGAGTTTTCCCGGTGGCGTAATGCTGGTTTACGGCGTCGCTATTGGCGGCGCGCTCGCACGCGGCAATGCCGCGCTTGGGGAACTGGTCGCACTGCGCTCGCATGCGAAGGCACTCGTCGATGCGCAAGGCGATCTCGGCGCCGCGCTTACGGCGCTTGATCAGGAAATCGCAACCCGCGGCGGTCCAGGCGGTGAAAAAAGCGCGCCGCCTCAACCGACTCCGGGAGAGCGGTTCGTGGTGCAGATTCTGGGGCTCTCCATCCCTGCCGCCGCCAAGCAGAAGATCGAACAGGTCATCAACGACACGGTGAAGAGCGTCCTCTCCCGCTACGACGCCGGCGGCGATCTCGTGATCACGCCGCTCTCGCAAATCAAGTCGTTCGGTGCCGGCCTCGGCGGCGCCACCGCCGGCATGATCGCGCAGCCACGCGATCTGGGCTAAGGGCGAGGAGCAAGCCATGGCCGAGAAATCGTTCGCAGGCGGGATGATCGCGCTCTACGGCGTCGCGATCGGCAACGCCTTGTCTCCTCTCAGCAAGGGACAAACATCGGTGGATGATCTGGTGGCGCTGCGCGATCAGGCCAAAGCCATCGTCACGTCGCAGGGCGACCTGGTCGCCGCGCTGCGGGAGCTGGAGGCGGAAATCGCACGCCGCGGCGGCGTCAAAGGCCCGCCGGAGCCGGCAAGTGAGCGCTTCGTCGCGCAGATCGACGGGCTCGCTTTACCCGACGCGATCAAGGCGGAGATCGAGCAATCGCTGCAGACGGCGGTGATGGCCGAAATCGCCAAGATCGATACCGGCGGAGACATGGTTGCGTCGCCTTTGTCGACGATCAAGTCGTTCGGTTTGGGCCTTGGTTCGCGCACGCCCGGCATCGCCATCGTCGCGCGAAATTTGAACATAAGGTGAGCTCACGCCATGGCCGAGAAATCCAACATCAGCGCCAACATAGCCCCCTACGGCCTCGCGATAGGCAACGCGCTGAGCAAGAGCGCGACGCCGATTGACGAGCTGATCGCGCTACGGGACCGGGCGCGCGAACTCATCGGCATCCAGGGCGACCTCGCCGCCGCCGTGAAAGCGCTCGACACCGAAATCGCAGGCCGGGCCGCGGCCAAGGCCGCACCGCCGCCCGCCGACGAGCGCTTCGTCATCCAGCTTGACGGGATCGCTTTGCCCGACAGGACGAAGGCCAAGATCGAGCAATCGCTGCAGAAGGTGGTGATGGCGGAGATCGCCAAGATCGATACCGGAGGCGATCTGGTCGCGACGCCACTGTCGAAGGCCAAGCTCATGCCGGCGATCATGGGACCGCATTTCCCCGGCGGAATCGTCATGGGGTTTGTTGCGTCCCGGCCGCTGTAGTCCGCCTGACCAGACGTAGACCGTCGCGAGCTTTAGCATGCCTGACGCAAGCGCTCCCATTCTGTGTCCAAGCTCGCGTTGTGAGGAGGGCAACCTCCTGCTCGGCCTCGTGAATGCACAAGGGCGCATCGACTTCATCGCCGAGCGTGTCCAGATCGACGCGAACTTCGTCGCGCAGGCGAAGGAAGGACGGCCGCCCGAGCAGCGCTTCCGGTTCTCCTCGCCCTGCCTGAAACGCGGCTGCGAAAAATGGGACGGCGAGCGCTGTGGCGTCGCCAAGATTCTCCACGAGCGCGCTCCGGAACTATTGACGCAAGAACCGGCGGCCGCGCTGCCGCGCTGTTCGATACGCGCGAGTTGCCGCTGGCACGGCGAATACGGCGATTCGATCTGCTTCACGTGTACCTGGGTGATCACCGAGCGCGGCAACCAGCTCGAAGCCCTGGTCGAGCAGGCCCAATCCGAAATTTAAAGGAGCGAAGAATGGCCAAAGGCCTTTCGCTGCACATCGGTCTCAATCGGATCGATCCGAACCATTATGCGGGCTGGAGCGGGATGCTGAACGCGTGCGAGAACGATGCGCGCGCGATGCAGGATATTGCGTCGGCGCTTGGGTACCAGACGGAGATTCGTCTCAGCGAGCACGGTTCGCGCGCCGCGGTCACGGAATTCCTCGTCAAGGCCGCCAGGGACTTGAGAAGCGGCGACATTCTGCTGCTCACCTATTCCGGCCACGGCAATCAGGTGCCCGACCTCGACGGCGACGAGGATGACAACCTCGATGAGACGTGGTGCCTCTTCGACGGGCAGATGATCGACGACGAGCTCTACCGCATGTACGGCGCACTCGCCGACGGCGTGCGCGTGCTGATCTTGTCCGACTCCTGCCATAGCGGCACGGTGGCCAAGTTCACGTTCTACCAGAGAGCAATGGCCTCCGGTTTCGCCGGCACGGCGGATATCGCGGCAGCAGGAAAGGGCGCGCCCAAAGGGCTCGTCTATGGCCCGAAAGCCCTGCCGAGCGACGTCGCACTTCGCACCTATGCGCAGAACAAGTTGTTCTATGAATCGATCGGCCGGGCGCCGAAAGGCGCGGGTGACGCGACGGGCGCAACTGCGAAAGCCAGCATCCGGCTGATCTCAGGCTGTCAGGACAACCAAGTGTCCTTCGACGGTGCGATCAACAGCGCATTCACCGCGGCTCTGCTACTCGCGTGGGACAACGGAAACTTCAAGGGCGATTACGACGCCTTTCATGCCCGCATTCAAAGCGTCATGCTGCCGACCCAATCGCCCAATCATTACAAGGTCGGCAAGCAGGACCTCGCCTACGACCGCCAACGGCCGTTCACGGTCTAGGCGGTGAACTGTTGCGGAGCCGGCGCCGGAAAAAGCCGGCGGAGGGAGAGGGATCGGGCTGAGCCCTCTCCACTAAGTAAGCCGGCGTGACGAAACGTGCCACAGCGTATGTGAGGCTAAACGCAGATCGACAAATCAAACAAGCTGACGGCCATACGTCACGGCCAGGATCCCAAATCTTAGCCGGCAGCCCTGATCCGCTTGTCGAAGCCGTTGGGCACCTCGATGTCGACTTCAAGCGTCGACACGCTCTCGCCCCTGTCCAACCGGACGACAACCTTGTCTGGATCGAGCGTGACATGCCGCGAGACGACGGCAAGGATCTCCTCCCGCAGAACCCCTAGTAAATCGGGCTGGCCGCGAAGGCCGCGTTCGTGTTGAAGAAGAATCTGCAGCCGTTCCCGGGCAACCGGCGCGGAAGCCGGGCGGCGGCTCAGTAACCGCAACAGATTCATGCTCATGCGGCCCTCCGTCCAAGCAGCCGCTCCATGAAGCCCTTTCGCTCGACCGGCACCGTCATATTGACCGCCTCGCCCATCAGGCGTCGCGCTGCGTCGGTATAGGCCCGGGCCGGCGAACTTGCGGCGTTGTTGAGAGTGACGGGCGATCCGACATTCGACGCCTTTAGAACATCCTGGCTCTCGGGGATGATGCCCAAAAGAGGGGTCGCAAGAATTTCGAGAATATCATCGATGTTCAGCATCTCGCCGCGCGCTGCCCGCCCGCTATCATAGCGGGTGATCAGAATATGTTTCTTCACCTGCTCGTTTTTCTCGGCCTTCACGGTCTTTGAATCGAGCATCCCGATGATCCGGTCGGAGTCCCGCACCGACGAAACTTCGGGATTGGTCACGATGACGGCCTCGTCCGCATAGCGCATCGCAAGTGTCGCCCCTCTTTCGATGCCCGCCGGGCTGTCGCAGAGGACCCAATCGAACTTGCTTCGCAACTCGTCGATGACGCGCCCGACGCCTTCGTCGGTCAACGCATCTTTGTCCCTGGTTTGGGACGCGGGAAGCAGCCACAAGTTCTCGAGGCGCTTGTCGCGGATGAGCGCCTGCGAGAGCTTTGCAACGCCCTGCACGACGTTGATGAGATCGAACACCACGCGGCGCTCGGCCCCCATGATGAGGTCGAGGTTGCGCAGCCCGACATCGAAGTCAACGACCACGACCTTTTCCCCGGCTTGCGCGAGCGCTGCACCGAGCGCGGCGGTGGACGTGGTTTTTCCAACGCCGCCTTTCCCTGATGTCACAACTAAGACTTTGGCCATCCTTACCTCCTTCGCCGGTTTAATTCAGCGGTGTGATTCGCATAATGTCGCCATCGAGCCACGCCTGGGCCGGCCGATTGCGTAGAGTCGCGTCTATGTCGTCTGCAGTCCGGTAGTAGCCGTCGATGGCAAGAAGCTCGGCTTCAATCTTCTGGCAGTAGATCCGGGCGGCTGAATTGCCGTGGGCGCCAGCCAGCGCGCGCCCGCGAAGCGTTCCGTAAACGTGGATGGAGCCTCCGGCGACGATCTCCGCACCGGAACTGACCGAGCCCAGCACGGTCACGTCGCCTTCGGTAAACACGATCGACTGCCCCGATCGCACCGGGCTTTCGAGCAGGAGCGACGTCGGTTGCGGTTTGGCTTTCGGCTGCTTCTTCGGCTCTTGCTGGTCGACCACACATTGACGCCCGCCGGTCAGCAGAGGCGGCAAGTTCGGATTGAGCAGAGACGCATCCGCACCTTCAATTCCGAGCACACGGATCTTCCGGGCTTCAAGACTCGAAATCAGGTGCGTGATGGCGGACTGGCTCAGGTCCACCGCGGAGAGATCCAGGACCACCGGCCGCCCGACAAAGAATCCGGGCGACCGCGCAAGTGTTGCGTCTATTTCCTCAAGCCAGCCAACGATCGGCACGACCGGGCTGAATACGAAAGCAACGTAGGACCGGCCGCGGAAGCGTATCAATTGACGTTGCGGCTCCTGTGAACCCATTTGGCGACTCGCTGTTCTTACCGATTTGTTAAATTAACGATTGTGCGACCTTGGTTAATGACTGGTTAATGGCAGCCGATATTTGATCGCGGCATCTGACAAGCCGGCGCGCCGGAGCACGGAACGGGCGGTAGAAAAGGCAGCGTTCCGAGGGCGTTTGAGAAAAAGCCGCTAGTCCAGGGAGCCTGAGATAAAGCATTCAAAATTGTTGATGGCGGCCGGGGGACGCCGGCACAGCATCCGACCCGGAGGACGCAATGACGCCCGGCGAGCGGCGATGACTGTCGGGAGTGGGCCTGGCTGAGGTTCTAATACCAAATATCCGTCGGTACTCCGAAAGCGTAATCCTTTCGATCCCTTGCGGCGGCCTGTTCTCACCTTCAGCGTTAGGGCGGCAGTTTCACTGCGGCGCCCGAGGCCAGCTGTCCCGAGCAGACTGCCGTACACAGGCACGAACGGGGTGGGGTCGCCGTGACCGGACGTTTTGTCACGCAAGAGATCCGAAGCTGGCGCGCGTGTCAGTTTGCGCGTTGTTCCGTCGCGCTCGCATTGGCCTGGACCATTGTTCTCGCTGTGTGTGGTACGGGGATCGCGCAAGAGCGCAGCGGTTCAGACTGCAGGGATGAAGCCGGGTGCCGGCGTGACGCCACGGGCCCACCCGATTCGGCCAATACTGACGCCGCAGGTTATCGGCGGAACCTCAACGCTTGCCTCTACGGGCTAGTAATCTGCAACCGACAACTTCTCGTTCCTGATGATTTGGCCAAGGTCACACAGGCCGACTACGACAGAAACCTCGCCTCCTGTGTGAAGGGACGCGCCACTTGCGTCATGGATCAGGTGGCGCCTCAGCATCTCGATCGCGCTCGCGCAGCGCAATATCTCAGCAAGATGCTGCAATGCCTGGCCGAAGATCAGCCGTGCAGCATCTCAGAGTTGAATGCCGGCGACCGGGCCGCAGTTAATCGTGTCAGAACCCTCCGGAATCGCCTCGCATGTGCTGCAGGTCTGCCGAACTGCCAGCCGGATACCGCTGTAACGAGCGATCCCAATCAAAAGGCTGCGGAGTCAGGCGCAACCAGCGCTAGCCCGGCTCCCGACAAGTCAGCCGCTGCCGACGCGCAAGCTGGTGCGCTTGCTGCTGCGCGCGAGGAAGTTCGGAGCCTCAAAACCCAGCTCGCTGAAATGTTCGCGGCGGAAAAGGAAGCTAACCGTTCAGCCGCATCTCGCGACCAGGCGCTCAAGCGCGAGCAGGAACGGCGAGACGAGTTGATGCGTGAAGGCGCTGCATTGCGCGGGGAACTCGACGCCGCGAAGGCGGACCGCAGCCAAGCTTCCGATGCTGAACGCAAAGCCCGCGAGAGCGCTGCTGGAATGGAGCAGGCGCTCGGCCGTGAACGGGGACGATCCGAAGCGTTAGCGCGCGAGCTTGCTGCCGCGCGCGAGGAGCGCGATGCCGCGACGGCGCAGCATGGCCAAGTGTCCGAGACCGAGCGCAAAGCACATGAAACCGCCGCGGCCATGGAGCAAGCGCTCGGTGGCGAGAAGGAGCGAGGCGACGCCCTCAGTCGCGAACTGACTGCCGCGCGCGCGGAGCTTAACGCCATTAAGGCTGGCCTCGACGCCAAAGGCTCTGACGCCAGCCGTGAGGCCCGCAACGCTGTTGCCGCCGGCGAACAGGCGCTCAGCCGTGAACGCGAAAGGGCGGACGCGCTCGCCCGCGACATCGCCGCAACACAAGGGCAGCTTGAGATGACGCAGTCGCGGCTCGCGACAGTCTCCGGGTCCGAGCAGCATGCGCGTGATGCGGCGGCTGCCAGCGAGGAGGAGTTACGGCGCGAACGACTCAAAGCCGAGGCGTTAGCGCGCGAGGTAGCGGATACACGACGGGCGATGGAAGCCGCCAAGGCGCGGTGGGGCGAAGCCGCCGATGCGGAGCAAAAAGCGCGTGAGGCGGCGAGAGTAAACGAGGCAGCGGTTCGCGGCGAACGCAACAGAGCGAACGCGCTCGAAGCCGAGCTTGCCACGGCACGCCGAAAACTCTCTGCGGCCGCCCTGATCGCGGAAACAACCAAGTTTCGCACCAAAGCGGCGCCGGAAGCCGTTGCGGCCGAGGGAGCATCCGGATCGGCGCAGGGGCCTCGTGAACACGCCGCGGCAGCGGAGGTGAGCGTGACGGCCTCGAATCCCGAACAAGAACAGGCTCGAGCCGACGCACGTTCCGCATCTCTCGAGAGTGAAGCACGCCTGCTCGCTCGTGCCCAAATGTTGATCAAACGAGCCGACATCGCCGCCGCCCGTGCAGTCCTGCAACGCGCCATGGCGGAGGGTAGTGCCGAAGCGGCCTTCACTCTCGGCGAAACCTACGATGAGCAAATGCTTTCGCAATGGAATGTTCTGGGCACGCAAGCAGATGCAGCGAAAGCGCGCGATCTGTACCGGCGCGCCTCCGATGCGGGATATGCGCCCGCCAACCAACGACTCGAAACAACGGGACGAAAGCAACAGTAACGGTCCTCGACCGCGCGTGGCCAGAAGCCAGCGGCAAACTGCCAATGATGGGAGGCGTTCATGAAAATCCCCGGCACAAAAATTGCAGTCTTGGCACTTGGCGTCATTGCGCTTCTCGCAGTGGCGGCGCTCGATTCGGCGATTGGGAAAGACCTTGCCAATCGATCGCGGGCCTCCGCTGAGCAACGGCGAGGTTCGCAGATCAAAGATAAGCCGATCAAAGAAAAGGTGAACGCCTGGACGATTGGGCTCGCCGGCGGATTGCTGGAGGGTGCACCGATTCGATTCGCGACGGAAATCGCGCGCGTTACCGATGATGGGGAGAATCTCCACGTGCTCCCCATCGTGACCCGAGGTCCTACCGAAAACATCGAGGACCTTCTCTATTTGCGCGGGGTCGATGCGGCAATCATCAACGCCGACGTCCTCGAGGAATTCAAAAAGGTCGTTCCCAACGTCCAGCAGAAGATCTCTTACATCCTGAATCTGTTCCCGTCCGAACTGCACGTTTTTGTAAGGCCCGAGATTCGATCGATCCAGGATCTTGCGGGCAAACGTGTGAACTTCAACACGCCCGGCACCGCCGCAGCCTATTCAGGCCCGCTCATTTTCGAGCGGTTGAAGATCAATGTGGACAAGCTTTTCATTCCGCATCAGACCGCGCTGGAGCAACTGCGCAAGGGCGAAATCTCCGCCGTGGTGTTCATCACCTCGAAGCCTGTCGATGCATTTGCGCGCGCCAAATGGGACGGCGGATACAAATTCCTGCCGATCCCGTACGACCGCGAATTCGAGGAATACTACTTGCCGGCCGTCCTGGATGCGCAGGACTATCCGCAACTGATCGCCCCAGGCGAGCAGATTCAAACCTTGTCGATTCCGACGGTTCTGGCCGCGTTCAACTTTCCTCAGGGCTCCGATCGCTATCAGCGCCTGGCCCGGCTGACCACGCTCTTGTTCGAGCGTGTCGAGAAGCTGCACGCGCCCGGCTTCCATCCCAAGTGGAAGGAGGTGAATCTGAGCGCAACGGTTCCGGGCCTCAGCCGCTTCAGCGCGGCGCAGGCGTGGCTTGATCGCGCGGCTCGCGCTCGCACCCTTACGAGTGCGCCCCAAGCCAAGCCGGCCGACGCTCCCCAAAATTCTCGACGCATGCTGTCGGGCAAGGAGGAAAAGCCATGAGCCGCTCGCTTCCGATTCTCTTAACCATCGCAGCGCTCTTCGTCCTGAGCACGTCGAGCGAATCCTTCTCGCAACAACAACGTCCTGGTCCGCGTCCAGCTGCGGCTGGCGCTGCGGCCGCCAAGCCGGCGGCGCTGCAGATGCATCATGTCGTCATTCAGGTGACGCAGAACGATCCGGCGCTGATGACCATCGCACTCAACAATGCCGAAAACTTGAGCAGCTACTATCAGCAGAAAGGCGAGCGCGTGCAGATCGAGTTCGTCGCTTATGGACCGGGCCTGCATATGTTGCGCAGTGACACATCGCCCGTCCGCGATCGGATCAAGAGCTTTGCCGAAAAGAACAAACAGGTCACGTTCTCCGGCTGCGGGAACACGCTGAACGCACAGTCGAAGCAGGAAAACAAGGAACTGACGCTGCTGCCGGAAGCCCGCATCGTTCCGACGGGGATCGCACGGATCACCGAACTGCAGGAACAGGGATGGTCCTACGTGAGGCCATGACGGCAGCTGTTGCGGAGCAACGGCCATGCGTAAGCAGTCGATGATCGCAATGGAGACCACAGCGGCCGCGCTGCTGCTGCTGATGGCATTGCTTCTGGCCCCCGCGCTTGCGCAGGACGGCGTTGCTTCCGCTCAGTGCGAAGGCTGTCTGGCGCCGGAGCAGTGCGCGCAGCAACGGGAGACCTGTCGATCGGAATGCAGAGCCAGGATCTTTGCTGTGGATCCCCAACGTGAAGTTTGCCTGAAAGGCTGCTCGGAGGTTGAGCCGAGATGCGCCCAGACAGCCGGTCCGTCGGCGCAGTTTGGGCCAAAGTTGCGGAGCCGACAGCGCCCAACTGGGGTCCAAGGTCAAGCGAAGGCGCCCTAGATCTCGCGACCCCTCACAGGCTACCCGATCTTTGACAGAAACTCGTCCACCAGCCGATTGTATATGATCGGCCGTTCGAAATAGACCGAGTGCCCAGAATCGGGCACTTGCACCACCGAAGCGTCCGGCATCAGCGTGGCCAGCGCGTCGGAGAGAAACGGCGGGTAAGTCGTGTCTTCTGCCCCGGTGATGAAAAGCGTGGGGATGGCGATGTCGCGCAGCGCGTCCGCTGGCCGTGTCGCGATCGCTGCGTTGCGGCTGCGAAGCTCTTCCCGGTCGAATGCGGTATTGGTGTTGGCGATCTCGCGATAGAGAAAGTGCAATTCGGGTTGTTCGCGCGCCATCCGCTCGCCCGCTGCGGGGGGAATTCCGCGACGCGCCATGTCCGCCCGCGCCGCCGCAGCCTTACGCTCCCATTCAGGCAAGCGTTGCGGATCGTCGGCCGGCACAGACGGCCGGTAAATTGTCCCGCAGGTCGAGGTCAGCACGAGTGCCCGCACCTTATGCTGCGGATGCGCCAAAATGTATTCGACGCAACTCCAGCCGCCCATCGACTGCGCCACGAGGCGAACGTCGGGAAGCTGCAGATGTTCGATCAGGGCGGCGAGGTCGCCACCGAACTCTTTCGGGTCGGGCAGTCCGATGTCGCTGCCCGGCGGATAGCCGCGATGCGCGTAGGTCACGCAGGTAAAGCGATCGCTGAAATGCGGAACTTGCTGCCACCATGTCAGGTGATTGCTGCCGAGCCCATGGGCGAAAACGATGGCCGGCCCGGATCCGGTGACTTCGTAATAGACACGGCAATCCGGCCGTTCGAGAAAACCCCGCCGGGTGGTCGCCGGCGTTACCGACGTGATCGCGGACAAGGTCGTCACTCCACCGACACGCCGCTGGCCTTTATGGGGCCGGACCATTTCTCGATCTCGCTGGCGACAGTTTTGGCGAGATAGTCGGGCCCGCGGCGCTCCGGCGCGATGACCTCATCGCCAACGCCTTCCACGCGCTGGCGCACATATGGCGTATCGAGCGTGTCGCTGACGACTTTCGCGAGACGCTTGACGATCGCGTCGGGCGTGCCTTTCGGCAGGAACAGGCCTTGCCATGCGGTCAAATCGAAGCCGGTCAGCCCCTGCTCCTGCGCAGTGGGGAGGTCGGGCAAGACAGCCGCGCGGCTGCCTGCCAGATTGGCGATCCCCCTGATCGTGCCGCCCTGAACTTGCGGCAGCCCCGTCGAGATCGCATCGCACATGTAGTCAATGCGGCCGGCGACGAGATCCTGCATCGTGGGACCGGCGCCGCGATAGGGAATATGCGTGACATCGACGCCGATGACCGAGTTCAGCAGGATGCAGCCAATGTGCGACGCCGAGCCTGCGCCGGCCGAACCGAATTTCAACGTGGTCTGGTTCGCCTTCACATAGGCGATGAATTCGGGAAGCGTTTTGGCCGGAAAGTCCTTGCGCACGAGGAGAAGGCGCGCACCGGCGGTGACAAGGCTGACGGGCGCGAAGTCCGTCATCGTGTTGAAGGGCGGCTTCTTGTATAAGGACTGGCTCCAGACGTGGGTGCCGCTGTTGCCGAGCACGAACTGGTAGCCGTCGGGCGCCGCTCTCGCGACCCGGCTCGATCCGATGGTGCCGCCGGCGCCGCCGATATTTTCCACGATCACCGTCTGACCGAGAAGCTCGCTCATGCGTTGCGCCAGGATGCGCCCGGTCACGTCACTGGGGCCGCCCGCGGCAAAGGGAATGATCATCGTCAGCGGTCGCGTCGGCCAATCCTGCGCGGTTGCGTTTCCGCCAAAAGCCATGACCGCCAACGCCGCGGCCAGAAGCGTCAACCCGCCGAGGCGCGGCATCTTATTGAACATCTATTTCCCCAGAAGAAAAACTATGCGTCCAATCTCACTGCGACTTGAATCGTTATATCGACCAAGCAATAGCCTTGCCAACGTAAGCTGACCGATCGGCCGCCCATACTTGAGGCGGGCGAATGCCGCGCTCTGACTTTAACGGGCCAAAGAAATTATTCTTAGTAATAACCAGCTACTTAGAGAAAATAGCTGGCGGAGGGAGAGGGATTCGAACCCTCGATACGGTTTCCCGTATACACGCTTTCCAAGCGTGCGCCTTCAGCCACTCGGCCACCCCTCCTCACCAGCTCTCGCGACAGGCCGTGCTGGAAGCGTCACTTACGCCCCCGCCTCCAGCTTCGGCCGCCATTCGCCGCTAGCTCATGACGGGGGATGGCTGATTTTGCAAGCCAAGACACGCACTTGAACAATCGATGCGCATCTGGCGCGCGGTCCACCCGCCGCAAGCGGGCGGCACTATAGCCGCAGGTCGGCGGCAAACAACCCGCTGCGCGGCTCTTTCAGGCGGCGGGAGCTTTCCCACAATCATATGCACATTTATGTTTGATTTCCTCATCGTCCGCCGGGATAGAAGCGGCCGCACAAAACGCGTATGAAAGCGGGCGTCGGCTTCACGAGGGACATGCCGGCGTTCGAGGCGCACACGTGATGGGAGACGGATCCGCGCTGCACCTGGTGCTCACCGGCGATCCGGCCCTGTTCGCCATCGTGAAGCTGTCGCTGATGGTCAGCCTGAGCGCGGTGCTGCTGTCGGCCGTGATCGGGGTGCCCGTGGGCGCCCTGCTGGCGCTGACCCGCTTTCCGGGGCGGGAGATCGTCATTGTCGTGCTCAACGCGATGATGGGCCTGCCGCCTGTGGTCGTCGGCCTGGCGGTTTTCCTCAGCCTGTCGCGCTCGGGTCCACTGGGCTCTTGGGGCCTGCTGTTCACGCCGCAGGCCATGGTGATCGCGCAGACTGTGCTGGTCGCCCCCATCATCGCCGCGCTGTCGCGGCAGACCATTGAAGATCTGTGGGCCGAGTACAGCGACGAGCTCGCCGCCATGAATGTCGGCGCGGCGCGGCGGGTCGCGACGCTGATCTGGGACGCGCGCTTTTCGCTGGTGACGGCGCTGCTCGCCGGCTTCGGCCGGGCCGCGGCGGAGGTCGGCGCCATCATCATCGTCGGCGGCAAACAACCCGCTGCGCGGCTCTTTCAGGCGGCGGGAGCTTTCCACGATCATATGCATATTTATGTCTTATTTCCGCATCCTCAGCCGGGATAGAAGCGGCCGCGCAAAACGCGTATGAAAGCGGGCGTCGGCTTCACGAGGGACATGCCGGCGTTCGAGGCGCACAC
>DATDMA010000181.1:0-7681 GCA_036519015.1 Pseudolabrys sp.
CCGGACCGACTCAAGAAGCCAAGACCGAGTGAGACAAGCTTGATGGTGAGCATGTAATCGCCGTGCTCCCGGTTCTGCCGGACATAGCCGAAGCGGGCCAGCTCCACCAAAAGCCTGTGCGCCGCGCTGGCCGGCATGTTCGCAGCGGCCGCGAGCGAAGACAGCGAGCAACCTTCCGGGTGCACCGCGAGCTCTTCCAGAACCGTCAGGCTTCTCTCAAGCGCACCGGCCATGCGTCAATTCCTCGGGTCGTACTGGCTGCTTACGGGCGGTGCCCGATTCCGTCAATTCGATCACTTATAGAACATTATTCAAAACTTGAAATACATTCCACTTATGTTAAGGGAGAGGGAATTCGGGCGTCAGGCAGACCCGAAAATGGGGGAGCGAACCATGGATACGACATCGAGCGCCGCCAGCCGCGAGCGCATGGCGACCCGCGCGGTCACCGCCGCGACAATCGGCACCGCCCTGGAATGGTTTGATTTCACGCTCTACGGGGCCGTGTCGGCGACCGTACTTCCGAAGTTGTTCTTCCCAACCATGGACGCCACGGCCGCGCTGCTGGCCTCTCTGGCAACATTCGGCGTCGGCTTGGCAGCCCGGCCACTCGGCGCAATCATCTGCGGCCATCTCGGCGATAAGCTCGGCCGTAGAAACCTGATGCTGGCGACCGTCACCATCATGGGGCTTGCCTCGGTCTGCATCGGTCTGTTGCCGACCTACGCCAGCATCGGTGTCTCCGCGCAGATTCTCCTCGTTACGTTACGGATTATCCAGGGCTTTGCGCTGGGAGGCGAGTCGACGGGCGCACAGTTGATGGCCTTGGAGCACGCCGATCCGATGCGGCGCGGTAAATATTCGGGCTTGCTCGGTATCTGCTCGCCGCTGAGCCAGATCCTGGCGAATGCCGTGCTGTTTGTGCTGTCGTCACAGCTGTCTCCCGCCGCATTCGAATCCTACGGTTGGCGCATTCCTTTTGTGCTCAGCTTCGTCCTCGTGGCGATCGGGCTTTATATTCGCCTGAAGGTCAGCGAGACGCCGGCGTTTGTGGCGCTTGAACAATCCAAAGTGACCAAAGTCAGCAGCCCGATCCGCGACGCCATCCGCTTTCATTGGCCCGCCGTTCTGCGATGGATGTTCTTTTTCTGCGGACCGGCAGCGATCTTTTACCTGATCGTCGTGTTCTCGCTCAGCTTCATTACAACGCAGCTCGCAGTGCCCAAGCAGACCGCCTTCGCGCTGCTCATGGGGGCGAATGTCTGCGCCATCATCGGTGCCATGGCCGGCGGTCTCTTGAGCGACCGGATTGGCCGCAAGCGCGCGCTCGCGGTCGGGTCCATTGCGACCTTGGTCATTCTCTTTATCTATTTCCCGATTCTGGAAACGAAGAGCTTCATCCCCATGCTGATCATCATGGGGCTGTTTCTTGGCTTCACCCAGTTCCAGAGCGGGATTCAACCTGTCGCCTTTGCCGAAGCGTTTCCGACCAATGTCCGCTATTCGGGGTCGGCGCTGGCCTACACCGGCGCGAATCTGATCGCCGGCGGTCCGATGCCCGTTCTGGCGGTGTGGCTGATGAGCCTCGGCAGCGGTTCGCCGTGGGGTGTGGTGGCGCTGTGCGTGGGCTGGAACGTGCTGTCGCTGGCGATGATTTTGACGGCACAGGAGACGCTCGGCATCGATCTGAACCGCACGGACAGCATTCGCACGCTGGCCGGCTCCGCTGCACCATCAGAAATTCTTGGGACGTGATCGCGCGATGTCGAATCTCGTTTTCTGCCTCAATGGTTCCAACCTGAACATGCTCGGTAAGCGTGAGCCGCACCTTTACGGGACGACCACGCTCGCCGAAATCAGGGACAGCTGTCTTTCATTGGCTGATGAGCTCGGACTCTCCTGCGATTTCCGGCAAACAAACCATGAAGGGCAGATGATCGACTGGATTCAGGAAGCATTCGAGAAAGATGCCGCGGTCATCATAAATCCGGCCGGCTTCTCCTTCAGTTCGATACCGGTGTTGGATGCGCTCAAGCTTATCCAAAGGCCGATGATCGAGGTTCACATCACCAACATTCACAAGCGCGATGCGCTCTATCGTACTTCACAAGTCTCGCTCGTCGCCACCGGCGTCATTTGCGGTCTCGGAGCCGACGGCTATTTGTTGGCTTTGCGCGCGGTGGCGAGCGCTCTCCGGCGACAGTCGGCAGCCCCGTCATCCTGACGGGCGGGCGCGCTGCGACGTGATGCGCGTATTTCCATTGTCGCAGACCCAGGCTTCCTTGGCGAACCATTCGTGAAGGCTTCGACAAATCGGACAAAACGTGCGGCTGAAGAACACCGGCGTCGAGCCGAAACTCGGTTTGTCCGCCGCCATGCCGGTCGAAATCGCTTGTCCGGTATTCGGGCATTTAATCATTACAGCACCCACCGCCGACCTCCTTGAGCGTTCCTGTTTTTATTGTTTGTCGAGGTGCCCCGCTCCCACGGGGCACCATTCGAAATCTCGCACCGCAACCAGACCTATTTGGAGCGCGCGAGCGTGTGCGACATGCCGGCCGCGAGTGGCTTTGCGGCATCGGCCGCCACTTTCCAATACAGCGCCCACAACTCGCCGGTTCGGTTCGACATCGCATTGAGTTGCCGAGGCGCGTGGGTGGTCCAGATCTCCATCACCTCAGGCAACGACTTTGCGGCCATGAGTTCGCGGCAGCAATCGTAAACGCCATCGGCATCTCGGTGCCCTGCTTCCATGATCTTCTGGCCACACTCGTTGAGGCCGCTGACGCTGGTCGAATATGCTTCCTGTGCGGCCGTGCTCAGGGCGCCCAGAGTCTCTTTCCGCTGGGTGACCTGGTTTTCGGCGAAAGCCCGCAACGCCGACGGCAACATGAAGAAAGGGGATTCAAAGCGCGGGAATTCCATGGATGACATTGCCTCGTTCGTCTCGGCCTTCAGCTTCGGGGTGCCGTCGATTTTCTTGGCTTCGTTCACGCAAGTTCTCCTCTCGTCGTGTTGGACTAATCGATATGCTCCGAGGGCAGCATGCCCCGAGGCCAGCGAGCCAGGGCAATGCACTGTTGTTCTGAGCTGCGCGGACGACCCGCGCCGCACGGAGTATTGCTTTTCATCGGAAGTCCCCGCTGACCGGAGCGTCGCTTTACTCCGTGGACGGAGGCGAGTGTTCTCTTGCCCGCAGGGCAGGTCGGTTCGCTCGCCGACTCTCGTGCAAGATTTTGTGCGGCGGCCAAGCACCACCGCGAAGCGTCACCTGACTGTCATATTTCGTTGAAGGTGGGTTCGTTGAAGATGGGTTCGTTGAAGGTGAGCGCCCGGTTTTGGTGCGGCAGCCTACATTGTGCGCGTGGCGTCGCTCGCAAGGGCTGAGACATGCCCGGCTTTTCGATGTAGAGTTCACATAGCAAGGGGAGCGGCGATGAAGATCGATCGCCCAGAGGCTGCCCAACAAAATCGGCTGCTGCGGTCCCTTCCGCCAGCGGATTTCGCGCTGCTTGCCCCCTATCTTATTGCTGTGTCGCTTGGGCAAGGCCAGGTTCTGACCGAGCCGGGCGACGTCGTTGAGTACGTGTATTTTCCGCACACCGCAGTCATCTCATTCCTGGCCGTGATGCGGCACGGGCAAACGGTCGAGACGGCGACCATCGGCCGTAACGGCTTGATTGGCGGGGTGGCGGGCTTGGGGCGCTGGCGGGCGTTCGCGAGAGTGATAGTCCAAGTTCCAGGAACAGCCTCGCGGATGTCCAGTGCGCGGTTCCGCGCTGCCTTCAGACAGAGCGACCGTCTTGCGACGCTCGTATTGCAATGCGTTCAGGCGATCGTCGTCCAAATTCAGCAAACGGCTGCATGCAATGCCTTGCACGGCGTCGAGCAGCGCTTGTGTCGCTGGCTGCTGCTGACGCAGGATTTGGCGAATACAAATGTCCTGCCGTTGACACAGGACTTCCTGTCGCAAATGCTCGGGGTTCGCAGGACCACCGTGACGCACGCCGTCTACAAGCTCCAAACTCTGGGGATGATCCGGCGCGTCCAGCGGGGACAAATCGAAATCGTCGACCGCAAAGCCCTCGAACATGTCGTCTGCGAATGCTACGAAGACGTCCGCTCCCGGCATGCTCTGTACGTGATTTGACGGCCTGCCGATCAAAGCGAGTCACCGCTGCGCTTTGATTGCGCCACACTCACGCCCCATTGGTGCAAACGATCACGCCACCCTTTCATCAACACTGAGTTCCCTCCTTTCATGACCAGATTCACGCTAGCGCTCACCATTCTCGTTCTCTCGATTGCCGTGCAAGCACGACCGGCGCATGCGCAGGACGCAACGCAACGGCCAGAGCAGGCCGTGACACAGGATCAGGCGAGGCAGGCGCTGGATGTGCTCCGTGACGACACCAAGCGCACACAGATGATCCAGACGCTGGAGACGATCGCGCAAGTGCCGCAGCCTGGAAAATTGAAGCCGCCGCAACCGGCGCCCCCGGAAAATTTAGGTGTACAGCTCCTTGCCCAGGTCTCGGACTCGTTAAATCATTTATCGCGAGAGATCGCCGCGGCCGCGCGGACTGTCTCTGATCTTCCCAGGATCGGACGGTGGTTGACGCAGCTCGCCGGCAATCCCGATGCCCGGGTCGCGCTGTTCGACATCGCATGGAAGTTTGCGCTGGTCCTCGGCTGCGCACTCGCCGTGGAATGGATCGTTCGGCGCCTCGCCCGCAAGCAAATGTTGCTTATTGCCCGTTACGCGCCCTCGCGCATTCCGCCCAGCATCGTGGATGACGCAGCCACGGTTCCGCCGGCCGACAACGGCATTTGGCCGGATGACCGGCCGGCTGGTCTGCCGCGCTGGCAGTACCTGTGGTCGCTCCTCACGCGACTTCCATTCGTGCTCGGACGGCTGATCTTGGATATCCTTCCCGTCATCTGTTTCGCCGCGGTTGGGAATCTGCTTCTCGCGACGCAGATCGGTGAGGAAACCGTGCCGCGTTTGATCATTCTGGCCGTCGTGAATGCCTACGTGCTTTGCCGCATCATTCTTCTCGCGGCTGCTGCAATCATTTCGCCCGGAGACAATCAGCCGAGTCTGTTTCTGCTGCGCGACGAGACCGCATCTTACATCGGGGTGTGGATGAAGCGTGTCGTGGTAGTGACAGTTTTCGGCGTACTTCTCGCCAACGTCGCCTTGTTGCTCGGCCTTGACCGGCAGGCGTATCTGGCGGTGCTGCGGCTCGTGATGTTGGTCGTCCATCTTCTGCTGGTGGTCGTCATTCTTCAATGTCGTCGCATCGTTGCCGACTTCATTCGCGCACCGCACGGGCGCACCGGCATCATCGCAGTCGTCCGCAACCGGCTTGCCGACGTGTGGCACATTCCCGCCATCGTCGTCGATATGGCTCTCTGGGCCGTCTGGGCGCTGGAAATTCAGAACGGATATACATTGCTTGTCCAGTATTTCCTGGCCACGATCGCGGTTCTGCTGATTGCCCGCGGCATTTCGATGGCGGCGACGACGGGCCTCGATCGCCTGTTCCGCATCAGCCCGGATATGACGCGGCGATATCCCGGACTGGAGGTTCGCGCCAACCGCTACCTCCCGGCGCTCCGTCTCACGATCTCATGGGTGATTGCAGCAATCACAATCCTGGCGCTGTTGGAAGTCTGGGGTATCGACGCGGTCGAATGGTTTGCACGCGGACAAATCGGACCGCGTTTGATCTCGACGGTCATGACCAGCGTGATCGCCGGACTGGCCGCGCTTTTGGTTTGGGAAGCAAGCAACGCGGCGATTGATCGCCACCTCGCGCAGCTGTCGCGCGAAGGACGATACGCAAAGATGGCGAGATTGCGCACGGTCTTGCCGATGCTTCGCACGACGCTCCTCTCGCTCATACTGACCGTGGTCCTGCTGACGCTGTTGAGCGAGTTGGGGATCAATATTGCGCCGCTCCTCGCCGGCGCCGGCATTGTCGGCATCGCGATCGGCTTCGGAGCACAAAAGCTTGTACAGGATGTCATCACCGGGATTTTCCTGTTGCTCGAAAATGCCATGCAGGTCGGCGATTTCGTGACGGTGTCCGGGCTCTCCGGCACGGTGGAGAATTTGTCGATCCGCAGCATCCGGCTTCGTGCATCGGACGGCTCGATCCACATCGTGCCCTTCAGCTCGGTCACGAGCGTGACGAACACAAATCGCGGCATCGGCAATGCCGCCATTAGCGTGAGCGTCGCTTACAAGGAAGACACGGACCGCGTCAGCGCGGTTCTCAAAGAGATCGCAGAACAAATGCGCGCTGAAAAACACTTCGCGCCCATGATCCGCGGAGATCTCGATCTGTGGGGCGTCGACAAGGTGGATGCCTCGATGACGACGATTGTCGGCCAGATCGTATGTACGGACGCAGGACGATGGCCGGTGCAGCGCGAGTTCTATCGCCGCATGAAGAAGCGTTTCGATGAACTGGGGATTGAGATTGCTCGCCCTGGACAGACGATGCTGATTCTGAGCGGAGCCGCCGCGCGGCCGGTGAATGAAGCCCTGGCCGCAGCCGGCGCGCCATCGCCGGTGCGGTAATCTTCGCTCGCACCTCGGGATGATGGAGTTCGCAGGTGGCGACGCCCGCTTAGACGACTTAACACCTCACGGCAGACAATAGAGATTTTTGCTGCTACCCCGAATACGAGTGCATTGAACGGAGATCTACGGATCCATGAACCTTTCACGACGTGGCATTCTGATCGCGGGCGGCACCGCTGCGCTCGCGGCAAACCCCATCACTCGGGCTTCGGCCCAGCATAGCCATGACGGCCCAGGCGCCATGCCTAGCCCCGAGCAGATGCAGGAGGTGCAACGGGGCGGACTCTACGCCAGCATGAGCGACCCGAAGGTCACCGAATTGCCGCCGGATGCGTTCGAGCAGCGCTTCACGTTCTCTCCCGCTCCGAAAGCCGAGCCGCCCGGCGTCTGGTCCGAAGCGGCGCCTTTGCCCGTCCCGCGCAGCGAGATGGCATGGGCAACCGCGGAGAACGACCGGATACACATCATCGGCGGCTATGCGGAGCAGCAGGTGGCGCGTCCCTATCACCACGTGTTCGATGCTCACACAGGGCGCTGGCAGCAGGCTGCGCCCATTCCGCGTGGGGCGAACCACATTGGCGTCGCGGCCGACGCTGGGGTCGTTTATGCCTTCGGAGGCTTTGTCGATCGGAATCGCATCGCGGTGCCGGATTGCTATGCCTACGTCGTCGCCGACGACCGCTGGCACGCGATCCGGCCGCTCTCGCGCGGTTCGCGGGGCGCTATTTCCCTCGTCGCCTTCAATGGGCTGATCCACGCCGTGGGCGGGCGCGATGTGCGCTCGGTCGACTGGCACGAGGCCTACGACCCAAAGGCCGACTCCTGGCATACGCTTGCCCCGGTTCCCGGGCCACGCGACCACTCGGCGGCCGTTGTCGTCGCGGGGATGATCTCGGTCGTCGGCGGCCGAATGGATACGTTCGACTTCAACACGGGGATGCACGTCGTCTACGACGCCAAGGCGGACCGCTGGGGAGAACGCGCGCCGATGCCGACGCCGCGCTCGGGTCATGGCGGCGTTCTCTACCGTGGCAAATTGTTCTGTATGGGGGGCGAGGGCACGCGGCGCGTCTTCGGCCAAGTGGAAGC
>DATDMA010000182.1:0-2351 GCA_036519015.1 Pseudolabrys sp.
GGCAAGCGACGGCCCGCAATTGACTCTTGTGCTCGGCGGTGCCCGTTCCGGGAAAAGCCGCTATGCCGAATCAACCGTCATGGCGTCGCCACCGCCTTGGCTCTATGTGGCGACCGCGGAACCCTTCGACGACGAGATGACTACGCGTATCGCCGAGCACCGCACGCGCCGCGGCCGCGATTGGCGCACAATCGAAGCGCCGCTCGATCTCGCCGGCGCGATCTCCTCCGCGCCGGCATCGAGCACGATCCTGGTCGATTGCCTGACGCTGTGGCTCTCAAATCTCATGTTCAAGGAACACGACATCGACGCCGAGATTGAACGCCTTGAAACCGCATTGACGGCGCGCAAGGCGCCGGTCGTTCTGGTCAGCAATGAGGTTGGATTTGGTATCGTGCCCGAAAACGCGCAGGCGCGGCGATTTCGCGATCTGCAGGGGCGGCTCAATCAGCGGATCGCGGCGCGCGCCGATCGCGTCGTCCTCGTCGTCGCAGGACTGCCGATGTTCGTGAAGGGAAAGCCATGAGCAAGACCGTCGACGAGACCGAAGCCGAGCGCCATCGTGCCAAGATGGCAAAGCGCAAGGCCGTGCAGGATGCCGAGGTCGCGGAAAAGACGATCGAGAAAGGCCTGCTGATCGTCCACACCGGCACCGGCAAGGGCAAATCGACCGCGGCCTTTGGGCTCGCGCTGCGGATGCTCGGGCGCGGGCGGCGCGTCGGCGTCATCCAATTCATCAAGGGCGCCTGGCATTCGTCGGAGCGCGACGCGCTGGAGATCTTCGGCGATCAGGTCGTCTGGCACACGATGGGCGAAGGCTTCACCTGGGACACGCAGGATCTCAAGCGCGACGTCGCCGCGGCCGAACGCGCTTGGGCCAAGGCCTGCGAATTGATGGCCGATCCGACGCTCGCACTGCTCATCCTCGATGAGCTGAACATCGCGCTGCGTTACGATTATCTCGATCTGCAGTCCGTCATCGCCACGCTCAGCGCACGGAGGCCCGACCTGCACGTCGTCATCACCGGCCGCAACGCCAAGCCTGAGCTGATCGCCGCGGCCGATCTGGTCACCGACATGAGCCTGGTCAAACATCACTTCGCGGCCGGCGTGAAGGCACAAGCCGGCATCGAGTTCTAAACCGTGGCCGCGCGCGCGATCATGTTCCAGGGCACCGGCTCGGACGTGGGCAAATCGCTCATCGTCGCCGGCCTCGCGCGCGCCTTCACCAAGCGAGGACTGCGGGTGCGGCCGTTCAAGCCGCAGAACATGTCCAACAATGCCGCGGTCGCGGCCGACGGCGGCGAGATCGGCCGCGCGCAGGCGCTGCAAGCTCGCGCCGCCGGCGTGCCGCCCAGCATTCATATGAATCCGGTTCTGCTCAAGCCGCAAAGCCAGGTCGGCGCGCAGATCGTCGTGCAAGGCAAGGTCTATGGCACGGCGAAGGGCATCGAATACATGAACATGAAGCCGAAGATTTTGCCCTATGTGCTCGACAGCTTCGAACGCCTGAAGCAAGAGGCCGATCTGATCCTGGTCGAGGGCGCCGGCAGCGCGTCCGAGATCAACTTGCGGCGGTATGACATCGCCAACATGGGCTTCGCGCGCGCAACCGGCGTGCCGGTCGTGATCATCGGCGACATCGACCGCGGCGGCGTGATTGCAAGCCTCGTCGGCACCAAGACCGTTATCGATCCCGAAGACGCCGCACTGGTCGCGGGCTTCATCATCAACAAATTCAGCGGTGACCCGAGCCTATTCGCCGCCGGCAGCGACGCGATCGTCGCCGCCACCGGCTGGCCTTCACTTGGCCTGGTGCCCACCTTTTCCGAGGCGCGGAATCTTCCGGCTGAAGATTCGCTGGCGCTGGATCGTCCGACCCGGCGGCGCGACGACGCCAAGCTCGTGATCGCCGTTCCCGTTCTGCCGCAGATCGCCAACTTCGACGACCTCGATCCGCTCGAGGCCGAGTCCAACGTCAACCTGATCCGCGTGCATCCCGGCAAAGCATTGCCCGGCGATGCGGATCTGGTGATCCTTCCTGGATCGAAGACGACCATCGCAGGGCTGCGCGCGCTGCGCGAGAGCGGCTTCGACATCGATATCGCCGCGCATGTGCGCCGGGGTGGCATGGTGCTTGGCTTATGCGGCGGCTACCAGATGCTGGGCAAAAGCGTCACCGATCCGAGCGGCATCGAAGGTCCCGCCGGAACGGTGCCGGGACTTGGCTTGCTCGACGTCGAGACGGTTCTGTCGCCGGACAAAAGGCTGACGCTCAGCAGCGGAACCACAGGCGACGGCGTCCCCTTCTCCGGTTACGAAATGCACATGGGCGTGACCGAAGGACCCGA
>DATDMA010000183.1:0-3159 GCA_036519015.1 Pseudolabrys sp.
GCCATCGCCGGCACGCATGGCAAGACCACGACGACGTCCATGGTGGCGGCACTGCTCGATGCCGGCGGGCTCGATCCGACCGTGATCAATGGCGGCATCATCAACGCCTACGGCACCAATGCGCGCTTGGGCGCCGGCAACTGGATGGTGGTGGAGGCCGACGAATCCGACGGCACCTTCCTCAAGCTGCCGGCCGACGTCGCGATCGTCACCAATGTCGACCCCGAGCATCTCGATCACTTCCACACCTTCGATGCGGTGCAGGAGGCGTTCCGCGCCTTCGTCGAGAACATCCCGTTCTATGGCTTCGCGGTGATGTGCACCGATCATCCGGTGGTGCAGGCGCTGGTCGGCAAGCTCGAGGATCGCCGCATCCTCACCTATGGGCAGAACCCGCAGGCCGACGTGCTTCTCGCCGGACTCGCGCACAACAACGGCTCCTCGCACTTCTCGGTCCAGTTCCGCGACCGCGAGGGCAACACGACGCACACCATCGACAAGCTCACGCTGCCGATGCCGGGACGGCACAACGCGCTCAACGCCACATCGGCAATTGCCGTCGCACACGAGCTCGGCATCACGGACGACCTCATCCGCAAGGCGCTTGCGAATTTCGGCGGCGTGAAGCGGCGCTTCACGCGCGTCGGCGAGTGGAACGGCGCCGTCATCATCGACGACTACGGCCATCATCCGGTGGAGATCGCCGCCGTGTTGCGCGCCGCGCGCGAGAGCGCCAAAGGCAAGGTGATCGCGGTGATGCAGCCGCACCGCTACACGCGCCTGCGCGATCTGTTCGAGCAGTTCTGCACCTGCTTCAACGATGCCGACGCGGTGATCATCGCTCCGGTCTATCCGGCCGGCGAAGCGCCGATCGCCGGCGCCGATCGCGACGCGCTGGTGCAGGGCCTGCGCGCGCATGGGCATCGCCAAGCGATCCCGCTCGAAGCGCCGGAAAAGCTCGCCGGCCTGATCAAGGGCCTCGCCAAGTCGGGCGACTATGTGGTCTGCCTCGGCGCCGGTTCGATCACACAATGGGCTTACGCACTGCCGGCCGAGCTCGCGGCGCCGGGCTGAGCGTGACAAGCTGAAAGTGAAAGCATGACTGTTGCTCGACACAATCCTCTGATCCGCATGATCGCCATGCCCGCGGACGCCAATCCCGCCGGCGATATCTTCGGTGGCTGGCTGATGGCGCACATGGACCTTGCTGCCGCGACGCTGGCGACGCGCCGCGCGCGCAATCGCGTGGTGACGGCCGCGGTCGAAGCGATGAGTTTTCACCTGCCGGTCGTGGTCGGCGACGAAGTGAGCTTCTACGGCGAGGTCATCTCGACCGGCCGCACCTCGATGAAGGTCCATATCGAGGCCTGGCGCCGCCGCCGCGAGGACGAAGAAGAGTTCAAGGTCACGGAGGCGACCTTCACACTTGTCGCCATGGGCGCGGATCGGCGGCCCGCACCGATCCCGGAGGGGTAGGTGAGGTTCTGCCGTTGCGGCGCAGGCGGCGCGTGCTTATCCTTCGTGTGACGGACTCGCGAGGTCGGCCCCATGAATAAGGCACTACTGCAAGAGCTCATGCGACTTCCTGCTACCGAGCGCGTGGAAATCGCGTTGGAGCTTTGGGATAGCGTCGAAGAGAGCGACCTGCCGCCGCTTACGCCCGAACAAATGGAAGAGATCGACCGGCGCATTGCCGAGCACGAGCGCGACCCGAGCCGGGCGATCCCGTGGGAGGAGGTGCGCGCGCATCTCTGGTCGCGGCGTACATGACGCTACGGACTATCCTTGCGACTGTGATGGAATCAAATCGGTCGCCAAATATTCATGACGCGTGGGGCGAGGCCTTGCTCAGGTCAAACGGCTTGCATTACGGTTTGCGCCAATGACCTTCCCCGACATCACCGCCGATCTCAAAGCCCGCCTGCCGCAACTGCGCGGGCGCTTGCTCGCGAACCAGGGGCTCGCCGATCTCACCTGGTTTCGCGTCGGCGGGCCGGCGCAGGTGCTTTTCATGCCGGAGGACGAGAACGATCTCTCTTATGCGCTCCGTCATCTGCCGGCGGAGTTGCCCGTCACGACCATCGGCCTCGGCTCCAATCTGATCGTGCGCGATGGCGGCGTCGCAGGCGTCGTCATCCGCCTCGGCCGCGGCTTCAGCGACATCGCCATCGAGCCGGACCATCGTGTGCGCGCCGGCACCGCGGTGCCCGATGTGAAAGTCGCGCGCGCGGGCGCCGACGCTGGCATTTCGGGCATGGCCTTCCTGCGCGGCATTCCCGGCGCCATCGGCGGCGCGCTGCGCATGAATGGCGGCGCCTATGGCCGCGAGACCAAGGACGTGCTGATCGAGGCGCGCGCGGTCGATCGCGCCGGCAATGTGCATGTGCTCGCCAATGGCGACATGCACTACACCTATCGCCATTGTGGCGTTCCGGAGGATTACATCTTCACGCAGGCGCTTTTCCAGGGCGAGGCCGGCGACCGCGCCGTCATCGGCGCGGAGATGGACAAGATCACCGAAGCGCGTGAGGCCACGCAGCCGATCAAGAGCCGCACCGGCGGCTCGACCTTTAAGAACCCGCCCGGTCACAAGGCCTGGCAGCTCATCGATGCCGCCGGCTGCCGCGGCCTGATTGTCGGCGGCGCACAGGTGTCCGAGCTGCACTGCAATTTTCTGATCAATCTCGGCAACGCCACCGCCGCCGACATCGAGACGCTGGGCGAAACCGTGCGCGAACGCGTGAAGGCGCACTCCGGCGTGATGCTCGATTGGGAGATCAAGCGTATCGGGATGGCGCGCTAGCGCATCTTTCACTCGCAATGCCTTTGTGGCGTCATGGCCGGGCTTGTCCCGGCCATCCACGCCTTGCTTTGTTAAACAGAAAAGACGTGGATGCCCGACACAAGGCCGGGCATGACGGCGGAGAGGTCGGGGCAATTGAACCAAAAACGTGCCGCCCCTCACGGCCCATTCGCCGGATGCTCCTTGAGCAATTCCTGAAACGCCGTCGGATGGATCTGAACGTTCCCGGCGAATGGGTATTCCTGCAGCCCGAGCAGCCCCAGTGCGATCACAGCCGCCACAGAGAACACGGCGAGCGCAGCGAACTGCGCGTTGCGCCGCTGCAAATGCACGAGGCCGATAGCGATCTGAGTCAT